>JBMTAG010000001.1:0-117177 GCA_049428505.1 Opitutaceae bacterium
AAACCCCTTGCGCCGCGCGCGCCCCCGCCTTGGCTCTCGGCCCCCATGAGCAACACCGCACCTGCCGAAGAGCATGCCATCCTGAAGACCAGCTACGGCGAGATCACCCTCGCCTTCTGGTCCGACGTCGCCCCGAAGACCGTGGAGAACTTCAAGAAGCTCGCCCGGGAGGGCTTCTACGATGGCACCGCCTTCCACCGCATCATCAAGGGCTTCATGATCCAGGGGGGCTGCCCCAACACCAAGGCCGGCGCGAAGGGCATGCCCGGCACGGGCGGCCCCGGCTACACCATCAAGGCCGAGTTCAACGCCAAGCCGCACGTCCGGGGCGTCATCTCAATGGCCCGCTCGCAGCACCCGGACTCCGCGGGCTGCCAGTTCTTCATCTGCCACGGCGACGCCCGCTTCCTCGACCGCCAGTACACCGCGTTTGGCCAAGTGGTGAAGGGCGACGACGTCCTGGAGCGCCTCGCCACGGTCCCGACCGGCTTCGGCGGCGGCGGCGGGGAAAAGAGCACCCCGGCCGAGCGCATCGCCATCGAGAGCATCCGGCTGGTCCCGGCGGCCTGAGGCAACGGCCCCGCGAAACCCGGGGCCGACCTAGCGGCCGAAGATTGCCGCGTCCACCTCCGGCGCGGCGAACATCTCCGCCGCGTCGTGCCCGATGCCCGGGGTCTCGACCTTGCGCCAGCCGAAGGTCCAGCCGCGGGTCCGCGCCAGCTCCGCGGCGAACGCATAGCAGGCCCGTCCCCGCGCGAGGCGGTTGCCGCCCTGGAGCATCGCGGCGACGCTCTGGTCGAGGTTCGATTCGACCAAGGTGTCGGCGGTGCCGAGGTAAAGCGTGAGGGGAGCCGCCAGGTACCGCCGCACCACGTCGTCGGAACTCAGTTCCGGCGGCAACGCCCCGAAGCCGTAGCCAAAATCCCGTTCCCGGGTGGGAAAAAGGTGCGAGCCCGGATTCGCCGCGACGATCCGCCCGGCCTCCGTCGGCAGGAAAGCGGCGAGCCGGACGAGGAATTGTCCGCCGGCGGAGTGGCCGATCAGATAGTAAGGCATCCCGGGCCGGCCCTCGTCGGCGCGGATGCGCTCCACCAGCCGGGGCACGGCGGCGTACGTCCAGCGTTCCGCGGGCTGCACCCGCCCGGCCTTGTCCACCAGGCCACCCCGCTGGTAGCGCTCCAGCGGGAACCGCTCCTTGTCGAACCGGGGCGCCACCACCAACGCCCGAAAACGCTCCGCAAGGGTGATCGCGAAGTTGCGGTAATCCTCGGCGTTGCGGGCCACCCCGTGGAAGATGACGAACAACGGCCCATCCCGGTAGGTGGGCGGGCGGTAGGTGAACACCTCGATCACCTCGCCCTGGTGCGTGAATTCCAGGCGGTGGGCGCCGACCTTGAGCGGGGCCGCGTCCAGCCGCGCACCCGCGATCACCCCGAGCAGGAACAGTACGCGCGCAATCCTCATTGCGGAAAGCGGACAACGACCCTCGCGCCAGCGCAAGTCCCGCGCATCGTGATCGCCGGAGGAGTACCCGCGGCCAAGCTGGCCACCCGATCTGGAGGCCGGCACGCTGCCGGCATGCAACGGATCCTCCACCTTGTGGCCGCCATCACCCCCGGGCGCGTGCTGGGCCGCGCCGGCGGGCTGCCGTGGCGACACCCCGAGGATCTGGCCCGCCTCGACGCGCTGACCGCGGGCGCGGTGTGCCTCGTCGGCCGCCGCACCCACGAAGCGTGGCGCTCCGTGGAGCGGCACGGGCGGCGCCCGGTGGTGATTTCCGGTTCCGACTGGCCGCTGCGCACCCCGGCGCCGCGAGCCGGGGACTTCCCCGCGGCCCTCGCCGTGGCCGAGGCACTGCCCGGGAATATCTTCGTCTGCGGGGGCAGTCGCCCCTACGCCGACGCCCTCGCGCTCGCCGGCCGGCGCCATCTCCGCCTGCACCTGACCCTCGTGGAGCCGGAGCAGCCGGGCGACGTCCACTTCCCGGCTTGGGAGCACCTGCCGTGGCAGCCCTTGAAAGGTCCCCGCGCGGCCACGCCGGGACTGCGGTTCCTTACCCTGGACCTGCCGGCTGACCCGGTCTGCGGCCCGTAAAACGCGCCGCGTGCGCGGTCGCGCCCGCGAGGTACTTCTCCGCCCAGCCGCGCAGGGCGTCCTGCTCCGCGGCACTCAGACTGCGGACCACGCGCGCCGGGGCCCCGAGCACCATCGAGCCGGGGGGACAGGTGAAGCGCGGCGGCACCAACGCATTCGCCCCGACGATGCTGCGCGCGCCGATCGAAGCCCCGTCGAGGAGCGTCGAGCCCATTCCGATCAGGCACTCATCCCCCACCGTGCACGCGTGCACGATGGCCCCGTGCCCGACCGTGCACCAGTCCCCGATCAGGGCGTCGCGGTCGTCCGCCAGGTGCACCACCACGTTGTCCTGGAGGTTGGTGCCGGCGCCGACGCGGATCCGGGCGATGTCGCCGCGAAGGACCGCGCCGTAGAAGATGCTGGCGCCCGCCCCCAGTTCGACATCGCCGACCACCGTCGCGTTGGGCGCGACAAACAGGGCAGCCGCGACCTGCGGCACACGAGAGAGATGGCGCTCCAGCCTTTCCTGCACGGTCATCGCAGGAAGTTCTCGCCGGCGCGGGCCCGGGGCGCAAGCTCCCCGCCATCCCGCCCATGGACGCCCTCCTCAACCTCCTCCGCGGCCTCTTCGGCATGGCCGTGCTGCTTGCGGTGATCTACCTGCTCAGTGAGAACCGGCGGGCGATCAGCTGGCGCACGATCGGGATGGCGATCCTGCTGCAGTTCACCTTCGCCGCCTTGGTGCTCTACTTCAGCCCGGCGCGCGCCATCATCGAATGGGTCGGCGCCCGTTTCATCGACCTGCTCGGCTTCACCAGCGCCGGCGTCTCCCTGCTCTTCGGATCGTTCGCCGACAAGTCGAAGCACGGCGTGGTCTTCGCCGTGATGATCCTGCCCTCGATCATCTTCTTCTCCGCCCTTTCCTCCCTGCTCTACTACCTCGGGATCCTGCAGCGCGTCGTCTACGCGTTTGCCTGGGTGATGTCCAAGACCCTGCGCCTCTCGGGCGCCGAAACCCTCAGCGCTTCCGCGAACATCTTCCTCGGCCAGACGGAGGCCCCGTTCCTGGTCAAACCGTACCTCCCCGGGATGACGCGCTCGGAGCTGCTCACCATCATGGTCGGCGGAATGGCGACCATCGCCGGAGCCGTGATGATGGCGTACATCGCCTTCCTCGGCGGCGACGATCCGCAGCAACAGATGCTGTTCGCGACCCACCTCATCACCGCCTCCGTCATCAACGCCCCCGCCGGGCTGATGATCGCGAAGATGCTGGTGCCGCAGACCCAGCGGGTGGAACACAAGCTGGCCATCTCCAAGGAGAAGCTGGGGTGCAATGCCGTCGACGCCGTCTGCCTCGGGACGACGGAGGGCCTGAAACTCGCCGTCAACGTCGGTGCGATGCTCATCACCTTCACCGCGCTGGTGACGATGGTGAACGCGCTGCTCGCCTGGCTCGGGTCCCCTGGCACCCTCCTGCTCGGCGAGACCCGCTTCTCCTATCCGGGCCTCAACGCGTGGGTCAGCAGCGTCACGGGCGGCGCCTTCCCCGCCCTGTCGCTGGAGTTCCTGTTCGGGGTGCTGTACGCGCCGATCGCCTGGCTGATCGGCATCGACCCGGGCCACCTCCTCCAATCCGGCGCGCTCCTCGGGACCCGTACGGTTCTCAACGAGTTCATCGCCTTTCAGCAGCTCGGCGCCCTGAAGGCGTCCGGAGCCTTTCCGGATCCGCGGGCCGCGGTGATCCTCACCTACGCGATGTGCGGCTTTGCCAACATCGTCTCCATCGGGATCCAGCTCGGGGGCATCGGCGCCCTCGCTCCCGAGCAGCGCAGGAACCTCGCCGAGCTCGGCGTCCGCGCGATGATCGGCGGGACGGTGGCCTGCTACCTTTCCGCCTGCGTGGCCAGCATCCTGATCTGAGCGTGGCCTCACCGGCCGAGGCGCCGGGAATCCACTTGCCCCTGCCGCGCGAAACTGCGGCGCTTGGGGCGCCCTCCCGGCCCCCTTCCGCGGGCACCCCAATGCCATGATCGTTGCGCCGCGCCTTGCCCTTGCCTTCGGCTTGAGCCTTGCCGCCGTTCACCCGGCGACCGCCCAAGCCACCCTCACGGGTACCGTCACCAACTCCGCCACGGGCGCCGTCCTGGAGGGTGCCCGCGTGCAGCTCAAGGGTTCCGCCCGCGAGACCACCACCGACAATCTCGGCGCCTACCGCTTCGAGGGTCTGCCGGCCGGCGAGGCCGTCCTCCTCGTCACCTACACCGGGCTGTCCCCGGCCGAAGCCGCCGCGACGCTCGAAGGCGCGGGCACGGTCCGGCGCGATGTCGGCCTGACCGCGGAGATTTACCGGATGAGCCGGTTCGTCGTGGGCAGCGAGCGGGAGGGCAACGCCAAGGCCATCACGCTGCAGCGCCTCTCAGACGGGGTGAAGAACGTGGTTTCCGCCGACGCCTTCGGCGCCTTGGCGGGCAACCCGGCTGATCTCGCCGCCCGCCTTCCCGGCATCGAGGGTGAGTCGGTGGGCGGCGATAACCGCTACCTGCGCATCCGCGGCCTGAGCCAGAACCTCAGCACGATCACCCAGGACGGGAACCGACTCGCCGACGCCGGCTCGGCCGGCTCCACCCGCGAGTTCCAGTTCCAGACCGTCAGCGCCGACTCGATCGAGCGCATCGAGGTCACCAAGTCACCGACCCCGGACATGGACGGCGACTCGATCGGCGGGGCGGTGAACCTCGTGACGAAGAGCGCGTTCGACAGCTCGCCCGAGCGGCGCATTCGCGGCTCGCTCGGCGCGATCTGGCGGGCGCGGGATCCGCGCGACCGGCCGCGGACCGGCGTCTCGCTCTCCTACTCCGAGGTCTTCGGCGGACGCCTCGGCGTGTCCGTGAACCTCGCCTACCGGCCGCACGGCTCGATCATCGACGTCTCCAGCCAGGCCCACCAGCAGCTGCCGAACGACGTCACCGGGCCCGCCTACACCTACCAGTACCAGATCCAGGACTTTAACAACATCCGCACCCGCTCCGGTGCCGGCGTGAAGCTGGACTACAAGCTCACCGACCAGGCGCGCCTCTTCGCCAACTGGCAGTACGCCAAGCACACCGAGCACACGAGCAACAGCCAGGTCACGTGGCAGACGAACCAGGCGATCGCCACCCGCGACGCCGCCGGCGCGCTCACCGGCACGGGGGGCATCGTCCCGGGCTACACCGACGACGAGACCCGCGTCCGCGGCGTCGCGGCCAGCACGGTCGCGATCGCCTCGCTCGCCAACTACAAGCTCGGCGCGACCAACTCGCTCAACCTCGGCGGCGTGCACCGCCATCCGGGCTGGAACCTCGAGTACGACGTCTACGCCTCCCAGTCGAAGGCCGATTACCCGGGCAACAACACCTTCACCTACACGGCCCGCAACGTCGGCTTCACCCTGCGGCGCAACCACCGGCTCTTCCCGGACGTCACGCAGACCGAGGGCGCCGACTGGACTCGGCTGGAGAGCTACACCGACAACCGCTACACGAGCGCCCGGATGGTGGGCTGGGATGCGTACCAGGGCGCGGCGGTGAATTACCGCCGGAACTTCACCGCCCCGGTCCCGGCCTACCTCAAGGCGGGCGTCCGCTGGCGCCGGCAGACGCGCAACCTCGACAACACGCCCTACAACACGGTCTACGTCGGCCCGGACGGCGTGATGGGCCCGAACCCGGCAACCGGCCGCAACGACGACAACCTCGCGCAGTTCGGCCTCGCCAACCGCCCCTTCCCGGACACGGAACTCGGCCGCTACGGGGCGGTGCCGCTCCCGGCGTTCCAGGCCGACGGGCGCGCCTTCAACCTCGACCGGGCCATCGCCGCCAACCCGACGCACTTCCGGCGCCAGCTCGCGACCGACCTGCAGACCGAACTCACCGGCAACCAGCAGTTCGCGGAGCGGATCCGCGCCGCCTACCTCATGGGCAACCTTCGCCTGGGGCAATTTACGGTCCTCGGCGGCGTCCGCGTGGAGTTCACCGAAACGGACGGCGAGGGCGCGCTGCAGGTTGTGACGCCGGAGGAGCGCGCGCGCCGCGCGGCTTGGGGCACCGCCCCGCTGACCGACGCCGAGATCACCCGCCGCACGCGCGAGGAGTTCGGCCGGCGGCAGACCCGCTCCGGCGATTACCAGAGCGTGTTCCCCGGCGTCCACCTGCGGTACCAGTTCACGCCCAACCTGCTCACGCGGCTCAGCTACTCGACCAGCATCGGCCGCCCCAATGTCGGCCAGCTGATTCCCCGGACGACCGTCAACTACGACAACCAGACGGTCTCCACCAGCAATCCGAGCCTGCTCCCGCAGACGGCGGACAACTTCGACCTCACGACGGAGCTCTACTTCGAGCCCGCGGGGATGCTGACGGTCGGCGTCTTCCTGAAGGAGATCAAAAAGTTCATCTATACCGCCGGCGGCACGACGATCGCCTCGGGCACCGACAACGGCTTCGGCGGCGAATACGCGGGCTACGCGCTGACCACCCAGTACAACGGCGGCTTCGCGAAGGTGAAGGGCATCGAGATCGGCTACAACCAGCAGTTCACCTTCCTGCCGGGCTGGCTGGGCGGCTTCGGCGCGTACGCCAACCTCACCCGGATGCAGGCCGAGGGGAACTACGGCACCGGCAGCGCCATCGCCCTCGCGCCCAACCCGCGCGTCGCCGGCTTCAATCCGTTCATTGCCAACGTCGGCGTCTCCTACATCCGCCGCCAGCTGAACCTCCGGGTGCAGTACAGCTACCTCGGCCGCTACCTCGTCGGCTTCAACGCCAACGAGTCGCGCGCCACCTACGCGGCCGCGCGGCCCACGGTGGACCTCAAGACGCTCTACAACCTCACGCGGAACTACAGCGTCTACCTCGACGTCACTAACGTGCTGATGAACCCGGACCGGGAACGCCAGTTCGGCTACGGCCGGCCGCAGGTCACCCACCTGATGGTGCCCCAGGTGTTCTTCGGCGTGAACGGCCGCTGGTGATGCCGCGGGGACGGGCCCAATTCCTTGCCGCTCTCCTCGCGGCGGCCCCCGGCGTACCGGCTGCCGCGCCGGCCACGCCCAACGTCCTACTGATCGTGGCCGACGACCTGCGGCCGGACGCGGCCGGTTTCGCCGGGGGCCGCCCCGGGCGCACGCCCCACCTCGACGCACTGGCCCGCGGCGGGACCGTTTTTACCCGCGCCACCTGCAGTTATCCGATCTGCCACGTGAGCCGATCGGAGCTCCTCTCCGGCCACCTCGCGCTCGGTCGTCCCGGGCAGGGTGCGCCCGGCGGACCCGTGTCCTTCGACCCGGCCTCCCCGCTGCTGCCGGAACTGCTCGCCAAAGCCGGCTGGCACACCGTCCACGCGGGCAAGTGGCACGTGGCCGGAACACCGGCGCAGCGCGGTTTCCGCGAGACGGCTGGGATGTTCAGCAGCGGGGGCGCGGGGGCTAACCCCGGCTCCGTGGAGCGCACCGCCACCGGCCGCGCGGTTACCGGCTACCGCGGCTGGACCTTCAAGGATGCCGCGGGACGGGCCCAGCCGGAGCTCGGGGTGGGCCTCACCCCGGAGACCGACCGGATCATCACCGCCCAAGCGGTCAAGGTGCTCCGCCGGCCACCGGACCGCCCCTTTTTCATCCAGGTAAACCTGACTGCGCCGCACGATCCGCTCCTGGAGCCGCCCGGCAGCCGACGGGGCCCGGAGCCGGATCTGCCCGCGAACTTCCGCCCGGCACCCGCCTTCGAGACCGGCAATACCGGTGGACGGGACGAGCGGATCGTGCCCGCTCCCCGCTCCGCGACGGAAGTGCGCGGTGAGCAGGAGCTCTATTTTCGGCTGGTCGAGGAGGTGGATCGCAATGTGGGCGAGCTGCTGGCGGCGCTCGCCGCCGCCGGACTCCGCGAACGGACGCTGGTCCTAGTCACGAGCGACAACGGACTCGCGCTCGGTAGCCACGGGCTGATGGGGAAGCAGAACCAGTACGAGCACTCCGTCAACGTGCCGCTCGTCCTCGCCGGCCCGGGGATCCCTGCCGGGCGTAGGCTCGCCGCGCAATGCTACTTGCGCGACCTCTACCCCACCCTCTGCGACCTGCTCGGCCTGCCGCTCCCGGCCGGCCTCGACGGCCGCAGCCTCGCGCCCGTCCTCCGCGGCGAGCGGCCGGAGGTCCACGAGGCCGTCTTCGGCTACTTTACCGAAACGCAGCGAATGATCCGCACGAACGACGGCTGGAAGCTGATCTGGTATCCCGCGCTCAAGCGGACGGAGCTCTTCCACCTCACCGATGACCCGGACGAGCTGCACGACCTGACCGGCTTACCGCAGCACGCCGCCCGACTCGCGGATCTCCGCGCCCGGCTCGCCGCCTGGCAACTCGGCCACCGCGATCCCGCGGCGCCCGCCGTTCCCCGCCCCTGATGCGCCGCGGCAATTTCCACCGGGATTTGCGGGAGGGCGCTCCCCGTGCGGCGCACCGTTCCCCGATGCCGCCGCGCAGCGCTCCCCGCACGTTCGCGCCGGCGCGCCGGCAACTCCTCGGTCCCACCACCGCGGATTTCCGGTTGACCGGCGGCCACGGCCGCGTGATCCAGCCCATCCTCGCCTGAAGGATCCCGTATGCTCCCGTCCCGGCTTCTGCTTCCGCTCTGCCTCCTGCTCCTGGCTGCCGCGCCCGCCGGGTCTCCGGCCGCCGAACCGCCCCGCTTCACGCCGGAACTGGAGGACTTCGTCCGCCACTTCAAGCCCGGCGGCCAGGACTTCGCCGGCCAGGCGCGCGTGCTGCCACCCGAGGAGAGCGTGCGGCGGATGCAGGTCCCGGACGGGTATGCGGTGGAACTGGTCGCCAGCGAGCCCGCAGTGTGCCAGCCCATCGACCTGCGCTTCGACGCCCGCGGCCGCCTCTGGGTCATCCAGTACCTGCAATACCCCTTCCCGGCCGGCCTTACCGTCACCGCTTACGACCAGTACATCCGCGCGGAATTCAACCGGGTGCCGCCCGCGCCGCCCCGGCACACCCGCGGCGCGGACCGGATCAGCATCCTCGAGGATCGCGACGGCGACGGCCGCTTCGAGACCGTGAAGACGTTCGTCGACGGCCTGAACCTCGCGACCAGCGTGCTCCCGGACGCGGACGGCGTCTGGGTGCTGATGTCCCCCTACCTGCTCTTTTATCCGGACCGCAACGGCGACGACGTGCCGGACGGCGACCCCGAGGTGCACCTGGCCGGCTTCGGGCTCGAGGACACCCACTCGCTCGCGAGCAGCCTGCATTGGGGCCCGGACGGCTGGATCTACGGGGCCACCGGCAGCACCACCAACCTGGAGATCCAAGGGATCCGCCTCCTCGGCCAGGGCATCTGGCGCTACCACCCCGCAACCCGCGTGTTCGAGGTCTTCGCTGAGGGGGGAGGCAATACTTTCAGCCTCGAGTTTGACCAGTACGGCCGCGCGTTCTCGGGCACCAATAACGGCGCCACCCGGGGCCTCCACTACGCGCAGGGCGCCACCTACGTAAAGGGCTGGACCAAGCACGGCCCGGCGATGAACCCGTTTTTGTTCGGATTCTTCGAGCATATGGCCCACGAGGGCTACGGCCCACGTTTCCCCCAAACGTTCATCCTCTATGAGGCGGACCTGTTCCCGGAGCTCAACGGGCAGGTGGTGGTCGGGATGTCCCTCACCAATCGCGTACAGGCCAGCCGGCTGCTGCCCCAGGCCTCGACTTTCCGCACCATCGACAGCGCGGCGCTGATCACCACCGATGACCGGACGTTCCGCCCGGTGGACATCGAACAGGGACCAGACGGCGCGATCTACCTCGCGGACTGGAGCGATCCGCGGCTGAGCCACCTCAACCCCAAGGATACGTGGGACAAGGCGACCGGCCGAATCGTGCGCCTCGTGCCGAAGGGCGTCCCGCTGCCCCGACCGGAGGACTTGACCCGGCTCGACGACGCCGCGTTGCTGGCCCGCCTCAACCACCCCAATCGCGAGCACCGCGAACACGCGCGCCGCTTGCTCGCCCGGCGTCCCGCTGCCCTGACGGCCCCGCTCCGCACCTTGGTCGCGGGCAACGCTCCCGCGGCGCTGGAGGCCTTCTGGGTGCTCAACCTGCGCCACGAGCTCGAGGAGCGCGACCTGCGCTCCGCGCTGGCCCACCCCAACGCGCACCTGCGGCGTTGGGCCGTCCGCCTTCTGGGCGACCGGGGCGTGCAGCAGGCGGCCACCGCCGCCGCGCTCGCGGAGCGCGCCGCGGTGGAGCCGGACGCGGAGGTCCGCAGCCAGTTCGCCAGCTCCGCCCGCCGCCTGCGCGCCGGTCAGGGGATACCGGTGGTTGGCGCGTTGTTACGCCACGCGGTGGACGCCAACGATCGCCACCTTCCCCTGCTGTTGTGGTGGGCCCTTGAGAGTCACGCCGAGGATGGCCGGGAGGAACTGCTCGGTCTCGTCTCTGACCCGGCGACCTGGCGGGCTCCGACCTTCCGCCGCGAGCTCGCCGAGCGGCTGGGCCGGCGTTTCACCGCGGATCAGGGCCCGCGGCGCCATTACACGCTGCGCCAGGGGGTATATTCCGAGTGGATCATCGAGCGCGCGCCTGAACATCTGCGACGCAACCTCGAGTTCTGCGCCCGTCTGCTCGCCGCCGCGCCCGGTCCGGAAGAAGCCGTCCTGCTCGTGCAAGGGATGGCCCGCGGGCTCACCGGCCCGCGGGTGACCGCTCCGCCGCCTGCCCTGCTGGCGGCGGTCGCGTCCGCGTGGGCGAAGGCGCCCGACCACGTCGCCCTGACGACGCTCGCCGCCCGGCTGGGGGTCGCGGAGGCGGAGCGTCGCGCGATCGTGCGCCTGCGGGAGCCGCGGCTGGCGGAGGCGGACCAGCAGGTCCTTCTCGACCTGGTCTCCGCCCTCGGCACGCCGGAGGCCCTACCGCTCCTCACCGAACAGTTCCGAACCGAACGCAACGAGGCGCGCCGCGCGCGGCGGTTGGCCGCGCTCGCCGGTTTCGACCAGCCCGTCGCTGCCGCCGCGGTGATCGACGGCTACGCCAGCCTCGGACCGCGCCTCCAGACGACGGCGCTCCGCCATCTCGCCGAGAAGCCGGCCTGGGCTCGGTTGATGCTGGAACGGATGGCGGCCGGAAGCTTTTCCCCCGGCGCGCTTGGCTCCGCCACCCTCGCCACGTTGCGCGCCCATCCGGATCCCGCGGTCCAGCGCCTCTTGGAAGGGCACCTCCGCACCCCGGCCAGCGCCGCGGGTACCCAGGCCGCACTGCTGCACGACGCCGGCCGCACGGCTTACAACCTCACCTGCGCCCCGTGCCACCAGGAATCCGGCAGTGGGCTGGTCGGCTTGGCTCCCGCCTTGGCGGGGTCACCTTGGCTCCAGCGTTCGGACGAGGTACTGGTGAACATCATCCTGCACGGGAAGGAGAACCCCGGCCGTGGTCTCGTGATGCCGCCGTGGCGCCAGCTGGATGACGCGCAGATCGCGGCGATCCTGACCTACGTGCGGCGGGAATTCGGTAATGACGCCCGCCTCGTCTCCCCCGTCCGGGTGAAGGAGCTTCGGGCTGCGGCGGGATCCCGCGACCGGCCGTGGTCCGACCGCGAACTGGAGGCACTCGCGGGCGGCCGCTGAAACCTTCCGGCGGGCACGGCGCAGCCGGCGGTTGACGCCCCGCCGGCCCGGTGCATCTGTACCCCTCAAGCTTCCGCAACCACCCGCACGATTTATGGCCTACACCCTGCCCGCCCTGCCCTACGCCACCACCGCGCTCGAGCCGCATATCGACGCCCGGACGATGGAGATCCATCACGGCAAGCACCACAACGCCTACGTCACCAACGCGAACAATCTGCTCAAGGACCATCCCGCGTTGGCCGCCCTCGACGTCAACGTCCTGATCGCGGATCTGGGCCAGGTGCCCGAGGCGATCCGGGCGGGTGTCCGCAACAATGCGGGCGGCCACAGCAACCACGCGTTCTTCTGGTCCATTCTGGGCCCCGGCAAGGGTGGCGCCCCCAAGGGTGCCCTCGCCGCGGCAATCACCGCCACCTGGGGCGACTTCGAGAAGTTCAAGGCCGCCTTCGCGCAGGCCGCCGCGACCCGCTTCGGCTCCGGCTGGGCGTGGCTCTACGTCGGCTCCGACAAGAAGCTGGCGATCGGCTCCACCGCGAATCAGGACAGCCCCCTGATGGGCAAGGCCGTCGCGGGGATCGAGGGCAAGCCGGTGCTCGGCCTCGATGTCTGGGAGCATGCCTACTACCTCAATTACCAGAACCGCCGTCCCGATTACGTCACCGCCTGGTGGAACGTGGTCGACTGGGACGCCGCGGAGCGGAACTACCAGGCCGCCCTCGCCTGAACCGGCGATCGCCACCGAGGCCGCACCCCGCCGGTGCGGCCTCTTCCTTTAACGGCTCTGCAGGTGATGCTTGTTCAGGCCGGCCTTGCGGCAGGCGTCCCACACGAAGGTCAGGCGGTCAAGGGTGGCCTTTTCATCGGAGCGGATGAGCACCGGAATGTCCTTGTCCACATTCTTGATCTGCTGAAGCACCCCGGGCAACTCGGCGTCCGAGACCGGCTTCCCGTTCAGGGTGAGAGCGCCGTCCTTACCGATCGAGATGGTGACGTTGCCCCGGAACTCGTTCTTCCCGGCGGTCTCCACCTTCGGGAGCGTGATGTTCAGTGTCGTGGCCGACTTGAACTGCATGGTCACGAACGCGAAGAAGATCAGCATCACCAGCACGTCGATCAAGGCCACGAGGTTCATCTCGGGCCGCGCGCGCCGGCGGGAGGAACGCAGGCTCATCGTCAGCGGGCGCGTTGGAGGATCCGCTCCAGCAGCACGTCGAGCTGGGCGGCGTAGTTCTCGATCTTGCGCTGCAGGTAACCGCTCCCGACCAGCGACGGAATGGCGATGCTCAGGCCAATCACCGTCGCGGAGAGCGCCAAGGCCACGCCCTTGGTGAAGGCGACCGGGTCGGGCAGGCCCGTGTCCGGGGAGATCTGCGAGAAGACCTGCAGCAGGCCCGTGACCGTGCCGGTCAGGCCGATCAGGGGCGCCGCCGCATAGATCACGTCCAGGTAGGGGATGCCACGCTCCATCCGGTTCAGCTCGAGCCGGGCGAAGGCCTTGACCGCCCCTTCGTCGTGCCGGTGCTGCTCGGCGAATTCCACGATCCGCGCCAGGACGGTATGCCGGCCGCCCACCAGGGATTTGCCCGAAACGACCGCGTCGACCAAGTCCGCCGGCATCACCGCCGCCCGTCGCAGGGCATAGGCCCGCTCGCAGACGATGAAGACGGCGGCCGCCGAGCAGACCGCGAGGGGGTAGATCAGCACGCCGGCGCCCTTCAGAACCTCAATCATCGCGAGAAGCATGGGTGGAAATGACCGTGTGCGAGTCAGACGAGGGCGCGAGGGAAAAGTTCAAACGGCGGGCCACGGCGCCGGAAAATTTCACCCGCGATTGCGCGTTGCTGCCCCCTGTGCTCCTTGCCTCCGATGTCGTTCCGCTGGTCCCTCGCCCATTGCCTGCGCGGCGCCGCCTTGCTCCTGCTCCTTGGGGGCCTCGGCGTCTGGCTCGCCACCGGGGCCCATCTCGGATTCACCCAGACCAGCGTCGTCACAATGCAGCGGGACGAGGTCACGGGCATCGACTATCCCCAACGCCGCCCTGGCTTTGTCGCCGGCGTAGAGTTCCCCCTGGGCACGGCCGGCGCCGCGACGGTCCTCGCCCTGCTCTCGCTCGCGGCTGACCGCCGCGGCGCCGGGGCGTGAACCCTTTTTTCCCGATGCACTACCACCACCTCGCTCGCCTCCCGATCCTTGTTGTCGCCCTCGGGCTCGCCGCCCAAGCCGCCCCCCTCACCTTCGATTTCAAGGATCCGAAGGGAGTGAACAACGTCCAATTCAGCCTCGACGCCCCGCTCGAATCGATCACCGGCACCGGCACCGGGATCTCCGGCGCGGTGAGCTTCGATCCCGCGCAACCCGCCGCCACCAAGGGTAAGATCGTGCTCGACGCCAAGTCCCTGACGGTGGGGAACCCGATGATGGCCGAGCATCTCCGCGGGGAAAACTGGCTCGATGTCGCCAAGCACCCCGCGATCACCTTTGAGGCGGTGAGCGTGGCGAACGTCCGGACCCAGGGGAATGTCGTGACCGCTGACGTGAGTGGAAAGCTCACCATCCGAGGCGTCACCAAGGAGATCAAGGTCCCCGTGTCATTCACCCACCTGCCCGACAAGCTGGGCGCCCGGGTCAACGATCCCAAGATCAAGGGGGATCTGCTGGTGCTGCGCGCCAACTTCTCCATCAACCGTGCGGACTTTGGCATCCAGCCGGGCAGGAACGCCGACAAGGTCGCGGAGACGATCCAGCTCTCGCTGAGCATCGCCGGCGCCGCGCCCAAGGCCTGAGCTCTGCCGCTCCCGGGGCGGGTCGGACCTCCCGTCCCCGGTCAGGGCGCAGCCGCGGGCCCGCCGGCCGCGTGGCCACGGATCGCCGCCGCCAGTTGAATGATCTTCGCGGCGTCCTTCACGCCGGGCCCGCTTTCCACGCCGCTGTTGACGTCGATCCAGCGTGCCCCGCTCGCGGCGAGGGCGGCGACCACGTTGTCGGGCCCCAGTCCGCCCGCGAGGATCCATTGGCGCTCCGGGTGCTCCGCCCGGCAGCGTGCGTAGTAGGACCAATCCCCCGGCTGCCCGCTGCCGCCGAAACCGGCGGGGTGGTAGGTGTCGACCAGCATCGTCCCGGCGGCGGCCAGCCACTCCGGCCGCCACGCCGAGCCGGCTGGAACCTTGGGCGCGAGCCAGAGCCGCCCGGGAGCCGCCGCGGCCCAGGCCGCGATCGTCTCCGGCGTGGTCTCCACGCGAAAGTGCACCTGCAGGTGGTCAAAACCCGCTGCGATGAGCCCGGGCAATTCCTCGGCTCGCGGTTCGACCGTCACCGCGACCTTTTGCCGCGGCGGGAGTCGAGGCAGGAGCGCGCGGAACTGCTCCAGCGCGATCCAGCGCGGGGATTTCGGATAGAGGATGAATCCGAGGTAATCGGCTCCGGCCTGATCCGCCGCCTCCGCATCGACCAAGGACCGCAGCCCGCAGATCTTGACTCGGATGCCGGCGATCATCGGGCCTGCGTCTCCGCTCAGAAGGAGTTCACCGACCGGATGACATGCTCGACCTGGGCGTCGGTCAGTTCCGGGAAGATCGGTAAACTCAGACAGGTCTCCGCCGCCCGTTCGGCCCGGGGAAAGGAGCCCGGACCCTGGCCGAGGGCGGCATAGCAAGGCTGCAAATGCAGCGGTCGGGGATAGATCAGGTCCGTCCCGACCTCGAGCCGCGCCAAGTGGGCGCGGAGCTGATCCCGCCGCGGATGCAGCAGGGTGAATTGATGAAAGACCGAGGCCCCGTGCGCCTCGGGCGCCGGCAACCGGGTGTCAGCCAACCGAATTTCCCTGCGGTAGTGGGCCGCGATGGCCTGCCGGCGCGCCGTCCACCCGGCGAGGTGCGGGAGCTTCACGTTGAGCAGAGCCCCCTGGAAGCCGTCCATCCGGAAATTTCCGCCGATGATGTCGTGCTGGTAGCGCCGGTCGGAGCCGTGCACCCGCACGTGCCGGGCCCGGGTCAACAGCGCACCGTCGCGGGCGACGAATGCCCCCGCCTCCCCGCAGGCGCCCAGGTTCTTGGTCGGATAGAAGCTGAACGTCCCCGCGTCTCCCAGCAGGCCCACGGGTGTGTTCCGGTAACAGGCCCCCACCGCCTGCGCGCAATCCTCGATCACGAAGAGCCCGTGCCGGCGCGCGATTGCCAGGATCTCGTCCATCCGTGCCGGTTGGCCAAACAGGTGCACCACCACGATGCCGCGGGTGCGCGGGGTGATCGCGGCGGCAAGACGCTCCGGGTCGAGGTTGAAGCCACCCTCCTCGATGTCCGCGAAGACCGGTGTCGCGCGGACGTAACTGATGCCCCACGCGGAGGAGATGAAGGTGAAGGGCGAAGTGATGACCTCGTCGCCCGGGCCAAAGCCCGCCAAAAGGCAGGCGACATGCAGCGGGGACGTGCCGCTGTTCATCCCGAGCACTGCCGGGTAACCTAGGGCGGAGGCAAACGCGCGCTCGAATTCCTCGACGTCGGATCCGAGGCAGAAACGGTTCGCGTCGTAGGTGGCGGCGAGCGCCGTGAGCGCCTGCTCGCGCAGGGCCCGGTGCTGCAGGGAGAGGTCGAGGAACGGGACCTTCATCGCGGCAAGGCGGCCAGGAGGGCGGCCACCAAATCATCCAACGATGGCGTGGCAGCCTCGAAGGCCACCTCCAACCCGGCCTTGCGCAGCGCCTGCGTGGTCAGCGGTCCAATGCTGCCCGCGAGCGGCCGGCGCGCCGCCGCCGTCAGCCGCAGGGCGGAGGACTGGGCCGCGTAGGATTCCACCGCGGAGGCCGAGGCGAACAGGATCGCATCCGCCCCGCCGCGGCGGAAGTCGGCGGCAGTGGCATCCGCGGCCAGGTCCGTTGGCTCCGTGCGATAAACGGGCAGGCGATCGACGATCGCGCGCGCCTCCTCCAGGCGGCGCACCAGGGTGTCACGGTTCAGGTTACCCGTGACCACAAGCACCTTGGCGCTGTCGAGGCTGCCCGTCGCGATCAGGGCCTCGGCGAGGGCGTCCCCGGTGGCCACGGCGGGCTGGCACTCGACCCGCAGATGCTGCTCGCGAATCGCCGCCGCCGTGGTGTCACCCACCGCCGCGAAGCGCAGCAGGCCGAGCGAACGGATATCGTCGAAGATCCGGTGGAACTCCTCGAAGAAACAGCGCACGCCATTGGCGCTGGTGAAGACGATCCAGTCGTAGGTGCCGAGCTCGAGCAGGACATCCGCCAGGTTCTGCTTGTCGATGTCCTTGCGGACGCTGATGAGCGGCAGTTCGAGCACCTCCGCCCCGAGGGCCACGAGGCGCCGACCGAGCTCGGGCGCCTGTTCCCGGGCGCGGGTGACGGCGATCCGCTTTCCAGCCAGGGGCGCGGCCGTCATCGGTGCAGCCCCCATTCCCGCAGCCACCGGTCGGCGGTCTCCGCCGGCGCGGCGAAATCCCCGGGCGCCAAGGTCGCCTGCCGGATACCAGCGGCCTCGTGGAAGAGATGCAGCCGGCCCTCCGCGACGTGGGCCGCGAACGCGGTCTGGCAGCCCCCGCCGAGTGCCGCCTGAAAGGCGCGCTCGATGGAGACCGCCGCATGCGTCGCGGCATCGAAGCAGCCGGCGAGCCGGGCGGCATCCGCGGCACGGCACTGGATCGCGATGGCCCCCTGCCCGACGGCAGGCACCGCCGCGTCGAACCCAAGGGGCGTGAAGGTGAGGCCGGGCCACGCGCTGATGCCCAGCCGGTGCAGCCCGGCCGCCGCCAAAATGGTCCCGTCCGCCAGCTGCTGCTCGGCGATCTTGCGCAGGCGGGTGTCGACGTTCCCGCGGATCTCGGTGAAGGCCACTTCCGGGAACAGGCGCTGAACCTGGAGCCGCCGGCGCGGACTGCCGGTCGCGAGCACCCGCGGCGCGGTTACTCCCTCGCGGAGCACCAGCACGTCCCGCGCGTCGGCGCGGGGGAGATAGCCGGCGATCGCCAGCCCGGCCGCCATTTCCCCGGGCAGGTCCTTGGTGCTGTGCACGGCCACGTCCGCCTCCCCGCGCAGCAGGGCCGCCTCCAACTCGCTCGTGAAGAGCCCCTTTCCGCCCTTCTGCTCCAGAGACCATTCGGTCTGCCGGTCGCCCGTGGTGACGAGGCGGAGTTCCGCAGTCTCCACGCCCAGATTGGCGCGCAGGACGGCGGCCACCATCCCGGTTTGCGCCAGGGCGAGCGGGCTCTTGCGGGTGGCGAGGGTCAGGGTCGGCATCAGGGTAAAAGAGAGGGCGCAAAGACCGTGGTCTCGGCGCCCTCGCGGAGGAATCGGCAGGCGATCAGGAATAGGACGCCTGGACGCCCTTGATGTTCTTCTTGGTCATCCAGGGCATCATCGAGCGGAGGTAGGCCCCGGTCTTCTCGATCTTGTGCTTTTCCCCGGCCTTGAGCAGGGCGTGGTACTTCTTCAGTCCGCCCTTGTACTCCTTGACCCACTCCTGGGTGAACTTGCCGGTCTGGATCTCCTTCAGGATCTTCTTCATCTCCGCCTTGGTCTGGCGGTTGACCACGCGCGGACCACGGGTGATGTCGCCGTACTTCGCCGTCTCGGAGATCGAGAAACGCATCCCGGCGATGCCGCTCTCGTACATCAGGTCGCAGATCAGCTTCAGCTCGTGGAGGCACTCGAAGTAGGCCATCTCCGGCTGGTAGCCCGCCTCGACGAGGGTCTCGAAACCCGCCTGCACGAGCGCGCTGGCGCCGCCGCAGAGGACGGCCTGTTCGCCGAAGAGATCGGTCTCGGTCTCCTCCTTGAAGGAGGTCTTGAGCACGCCCGCCCGGGTCGAGCCGATACCCTTGGCCCACGCCAGCGCGGTCTTCAGCGCCCGCTTGGACTTGTCCTGCGCGACCGCCACCAGGGCGGGCATTCCCTTGCCCTCGGCATAAAGGCGGCGGACCATGTGGCCGGGACCCTTCGGGGCGACCATGATGCAGTCGATGTCCTTGTGCAGCTTGATCAGGCCGAAGTGGACGCTCAACCCGTGGGAGAACAGCAGGGTCTTGCCCTTGGCGAGGTTGGGCAGGATGTCCTGAACGTAAACGTCCGCCTGCTTCATGTCCGGGAGGCCGACCATGATCACGTCGGCGCGACGGACCGCCTCGGCGGTGTCGACGACCTCGAAGCCGTGCTGCTCGGCGACCGCACGGGACTTGGAGCCCGGGTAAAGGCCGATGAGGACCTTGCAGCCGCTGTCCTTGAGGTTCAGCGCATGGGCGTGGCCTTGGGAACCGTAGCCGAGGACGGCGAGCGTTTTGTTGGCGAACACGCCGAGATCGGCGTCTTTGTCGGTGTAGACTTTGGCGGGCATGGGTGAAAAGGGAGTTTAGCGCTTGAGGGCGAGGCGGCCGGTGCGGGCGATCTCGAGGATGCCGAAGGGCTCCAGCAGGCTGAGCAGGGCGCCGATCTTGTCGTCGGTGCCGGTGAGCTCGATGATGAGGTTATCCGGCGTGAGGTTCACGATCTTCGCGCGGAAGATGTCGGCCACCTGCACGATCTCCGAGCGGGAACGGGCGTCGGCCCGGACCTTGACCAGCACCAGCTCGCGCTCGACCGCCTGCCCCTCGGTGAAATCCACCACCTCGACCACGTTGACCAGCTTCCGCAGCTGCTTGATGCAGAGGTCGAGCTGCGCCTCGTCGCCCTTGAGGACGGTGGTGATGCGCGACAGCGAGGCGTCGTGCGTCGGCGCGACGTTCAGCGAGTCGATGTTGAACCCGCGTCCGGAGAACATCCCGGACACGCGGGCGAGGACGCCGAACTTGTTTTCGACGAGGACGGAGATCGTGTGGCGCATGGGGAAAGGGAAGTGAGTGGCAAAAATCGGGGGGAGGCCAGCCGAAGTTCAAGCTTCCCGGGCGGAAGGCGGCTGGTGGACGCTGAGGGACTCGAACCCCCGACCCTCTCGGTGTAAACGAGATGCTCTAACCAACTGAGCTAAGCGTCCGGACCGTCGCGGTCAGGCGCCCGCGGGCCGCAGCAGGCCCTCGCGCACCATCAGCTCGGCGTTCTGGACGGCGTTGAGCGCCGCCCCCTTCCAAAGGTTGTCTCCGCTCACCCACAGGGCGAGCCCGTTGTCGAGGGCGGTGTCGAGCCGGACGCGCCCCACCCCGCACTTCACCTTGCGGGAGAACTCGAGCGGGGTCGGGTAACGCCGTTGCGCCGGGTCGTCCAGCAACTCCGCCCCGGCGAACGCGGCGATCGCCGCCCGCGCGGCCTCCACGGTGACCGGTCGCTCGAACTCCGCGTTCACCGCCACGGAGTGCGCCCGCACGACGGGAACCCGCACCGTCGTGGCTGAGACGCGCAGCTCCGGGAGGCCCATGATCTTGCGGCTCTCGAGCATCATCTTCGTCTCCTCGCCCGTGTAGCCGTTCGGGCCGAACGAATCCACCTGCGGGATCAAATTGAAGGCGATCGGGTACGGATAGACCTTCGGCTCCGTCGGCGTCCCCCGCACATGTCCCTGCACCTGTTCCTCCAACTCGCGGATCGCCTCGGCCCCTGTCCCGGAGACGGACTGGTAGGTGGCGGCGAAGTAACGCCGCAGGCCGAAGGCCTGATGCAGCGGCCACAGCGCCATCAGGGTCACCGCCGTCGAGCAGTTCGGGTTGGCGATGATCCCACGGTGCCGCCGCAATTCCTCCGGATTGATCTCGGGAATCACCAACGGGACATCGGGCTCCATCCGGTAGTGCGAACTCTTGTCGATCACCAGGCATCCGGCGCGGACGGCATCCGGCGCCAGCGCGCGCGTGACGGATCCGCCCGCGGCGAAAAACGCGAGGTCAACGCCGGCGAAGACCCCAGGGCGGGCTTCCTCAATGGGATAAGTCCGGCCCGCGCAGGTCACCGTTCGGCCCGCGGATCGCGCCGAGGCGAACAGCCGCAACGCTTTCAGGGGGAAACCCCGGTCGTGCAGCAAATGCAGCAGCTCTTGACCGACAGCGCCCGTGGCGCCGACGATGCCGACCGTGACGGAGGGTGAATTCACGCGGGAATCAGCCATGCAGCTGGCGAGCAAAGCCGGCGCGCGACTGGGCATCAAGCCCGGAGCGCGCCTGCTGCTCGTCCGGATCGGCACCGCCACGCTGCAGCTCTACCGCGAGGACCGTCTCGTCCGCGCCTACCCGGTTTCCACCTCGCGCCGCCCGCCCTCCAATGTCCGTGACTCCCTCGGCACGCCCCGCGGCTGGCACGTCATCGCGGAGCGGATCGGCGCCGGCCAGCCCGCCGGGATGGTGTTCCGCGCCCGCATCCCCACCGGTCGCCACTGGAGCGAAGTTCCACCCGGCCCCGACGGCCAAGCTCCGGACCTCGTCACCTCGCGGATTCTGTGGCTGCGCGGCCTGGAGCCCGGGGTGAACCTCGGCGGCGACGTCGACACCTATTCCCGCTACGTCTACATCCACGGCACCAACCACGGTGACCGGATCGGCGAGCCGCTCAGCGCCGGCTGCGTGCTGCTCCGCGACGCGGAGATGATCGAGCTGTTCGATGAGGTCCGCGCCGGGGACCTCGTCTGGATCACCGACTGACGCGCGCCGCCGGCCGATCGACAAGCAAACGGTACTGCACGGCGAAGGTGCCCGCCCGCAGCGGCGGCAGCAGCAGCAGCAGCGCGCGTTCGCCCTCGGCCAGCTTCAATTCGGTGGCGAGGGCCTGATAGCTCGCGCCCCTGGAACTGGTCCGCAGCACCAACTGGCCCGTGCGCGGCACCGCCAACGCCGGATTGGGTCCCGGCCCCGTTTTCAGCGGCCGCCCACCAAGGGTTCCCTCCAGGGCGAGCCCGCTCACGTTCACCAGCACCAACTGGCCAGCCCGGAATCGTGTCTCCCCATCGTCCAGCACCAGCGCGCGCCAGCGACCGGCGGCCTGCTCTTCCGGCAGCAGCACGATCAGCGGGTTCGCCATGCCCGCGGGGATCTCAGCCTCGGCCAACGGGGCGCGGTCCTGCGGGGCGATCAACCGCAACGTCGCTGGTCCCCGATACTCGTAGCGCGGGGAACGCGCGAGCGGGTAAAACCGCAGCCGGGTCGGCGGCTGCCCCGGCGCGGCGAGGTAGGAGGCTTCCGCGGGCGGACGCGGACTGAACACCGAGAACCTCAGGGTCACCATGGCCGCGGGGCTTCCTGCGTGCAGGGTCGCACCCGTCCAGCAGCCGGCGCTCGCGGCCGCGCCGATCAGCCACCGCCGGCGCGTCTGCGGCTCGGCGCCCCTCAAGCCCGAGCTCATAAGTCGGGCTGGGCCAGCCACCGGAAGGAGCGGATCCGGAACCGGCGGCCGTTGGCGAGGTTCAGCGGGCTCGTCAGCTCCTCCGGAAGCACCTCCGCGGCATCCCCGGTCAGGTCCCCGTTGCCCGTCGGGGGATCAAAATATTCCGGCACCCGCTGCACGATCGCCTCGCACCAGGCGCGCCCCTCCGTCGCATTCGTGGCGGGGTTCACCGCCTCGCCGTAGGCGCGGATCGTGAAGGTGTCCGAGCGGGCGAAGAGCACGGGCGCCAGCGCCGTCATCACGTCGCCCTGCGTGAGCCATTGGGAATTCAGCTGCACCTTGGCCTCGGGATCAAACTCCGCCACGGCGGCGTTGATCCCGCTCTCGGCGATCGCGGCCTCAAGCAGGCTGCGCGGGATCTCCCCGCCCTCCGCGTCGACCGTCGCGTAACGCGGGTGCGGCGCGAGGAAGTCCCCGACCGACAGGAAGGGCCCCTCCTCACCGTGCCGGGCCGTGATCAACTCCACGATCTTCGCCGCCAGCGCCCCGGTCTCGGTGGCAGTGAGGGTGCGCATCCCCCGGCGGAACAACTCGGTGCGAGCGACGGAACCTTCCGGATCCGCCCGCCCCGCGTCCGCCTGGTAAGTCTCCTGCGCCGTCTGCGAGAAACGCAGGAACTGCGCGTTGGTCGACTGGACGGTGGCGACGGCAGTGTCGCCGGAGGGTACACCGGTCGAGGAGGACAGACTGAGGTACCGGAAGGTCTGCGGACTGGGAAACCGCACCCCGCGCAGCACCGCCACCCACGCGGCGACATTCGTGGAGTTCAGGTTGAAGGCTCCGGCCTGCAGGAAGAACCGGGATGAGCGTGCGTCCGCGGCGCTGACGGCGCCCGCCGGATCGAGGCCCTCCACCGTGGCCCGCAGATCGTCGACCGTCGGCTTGCGGTAGCCCACGCCGGGCTCGTACCAGCGGACGGTCCGCAGCAGCGGATTGGGCACGATCAGGTCCGCGTTCGAGGCGACGCCAGGGATCACACCCTCCCGCACTCCGGAAAAGAAGAACCGATCGAAGACGTCGCCCACCGGCAATCCATTGAGCTCCTGCCCAAAGCCCCACGAGTTCCCGATCATGAACGGCCGCTGGCCCGGCAGCCGGAAGTGCTGGGCCGCACCCAACGAGAGCAACGGGGCGCGCGGGAGCTCAAAGACGGGCACATCCTCGTTGTAGGACCGGGAGGTCGTTCCTTCCCCGCGGTCGAGCAGCCGGTCCGGAGCCCTGATGGTGCGGTAATTCACGTAGAGCGAGGGATCGTTGCCGTTCTCACCAGTCACGAAAGCCTCGCCCGGCAAGCGGCGGCGGCGGGGATCCAATCCCGGCGTGCTGAGCCAGCGACCGGGCGCCGCAGGCGTATCGATACTCTCGGCCAGCCGGAAGACGTAGGAAAACTGGGTGGAGGTCTCCTGCGCCGCCTGCGGGGAGGAGGCGAACGAGGTGACGAACTCCGGGGAGATGTAGGTCGCCAGCTTGATCGGCGCCGCCGGCGGCTCATCCGGGCCGGTGCGCGGGACCACGTAGACGGTGACGGTGACACGTTCCGCCCCCTCCACCTCGAGCACGTGGTTATCGCTGCCCAGCTGCTCCCCGAGGGGAAGTGGACGCACCGTGGCGGCCGCTCCGGTCACATCAAGCGTCTGCGAGTAGAACTGGCTGGCGAAGCCGGTCTCCGGCGGCCGCTCGGGTTGGCTGTTGTCCGTGACGGAGCTCCACGTATACACCCGCCCCGGCAGCCACGACTGGCGATCCGGGCTGGAGCCATCAGGGGTCCACGGAAGGTTGATGATCAGGGGACGCTCCGCGAGCTCGGGATCAATCGGCGGCGAGCCGAACACGGATTCATCCTGCACCGCGAAGGAGCCCACGGGCACGGGGCTCTCCCCCTGCACATTGACCACCCGGATGGTGCGCGGCAGGCCCGTGATCTCGAGCCGCAGATTCTCCGGCACCAGCGCGGACGTGTAGGGGTTCCAGAGGGAGACGAGCCAACGGGCAGCGAGTTCGAAGGGGCGGGCGGCCGCGGTTTCACCGGCGGTGCGGACGTTGAAGGAGAGCAGGAAGTACGAGAGTACCGGCGTGATCTGGTGCGCCCCACCCTCCCCCAGCAGCGGCGGCGTGATCCGCAGCCGGCGACGCACTGGGTCCGAGCCGTAGGCCGGCAAGATCGCCGGCGGGGCAATCGCCGCGAGCGCGGGGTCCACGGTCTCCGGATCCTCCGTCACGGTGCCTTCCGTGTACGCGGGGTAATTGGTCCACGCCGCGAACGCCGAACCGAGCAGGCCGGGGGCAAGGGAAAGATCCTGCCGGAGCCCGCCGCGCCGTGAATCGGCAAGGACCGCGAGGTTATTGGGCGACCAGACGTGGTAGTTCGCCCGCTGCAGAGGATGCCCGAGTTGGCCGTTGCCGGAGTTCCGCAGGAAGCCGAGCTGGCTGGCGGTCAGCACCCGGTCACCCGCCACCAGCGGCGCGTTGTTCGCATCGCGCGGCTCGAAGACCGGGCTGCCATTCGTGCCCGCGGCCCCGGCTCCGACCGCCAGCTGCTGCCGCACGCGGCCGCGCAGGTCCGCGGAGTCGTAGGGCGCGGCGGTGAGCGTGCCCGAGGTATCCGGAACCGCGACCGGGGCCTTGACGCCTTCATCCCCGACCCACCACGCATAGCGGCCGAACGTGGCCTCGGCGTTCGGCACCCCGGGAAGCCCGCGCGCGCGCAGATCCTGGAGCGGAACGCTGACAAACTGGGCCCGATTCGTCGTGTTGGTGGTTCCGCGGGCAACGAGATCAATCGCCCGGGCCGCCGGCGGAGCGCTGGCCGGAGTGACGGCGAGCGCGGCCGGCTCGTCGGCTCCGGTGGGCGGGGGAGCGAACTCATTGCCACTGACCAACCAGGTGAGCGGTCCCGCGCCATCCGGCCCCCAGACGCCGGTGTAGAACCGGGTGCCATTGACACCACCAAACGAGGCCGCGGTGGCGGTCGCGCGCTGATCCGGGCCGGCGTGGCGCTGGAGCTGGGCGAGCGCCACCTGCAGGCCGGTGAGGGCGTGCTCGCGGGCCTGCGCCTGGCGCTGGGTATTGCCCGCCACGGAGGTCTCGATGCGCGTGTAGGCGGCCAGGCCGACCAGCAGCACCACGATGAACGCCAGCAACGTGACGACGATCAGCAGCGCGAATCCCCGCCGCGCGGGTGACCGGCGGTGGTTCACAGCGCCCCTCCCCGCAGGACGATCCGCCGCGTGTACACCCGGGAGTTCTCATTGGCGACGCCCCACCACCAGAGCTGCGCGTTGCCATTGTAACGCTGCGGCACCGCGAGCGCGGGCGTCTGCACCCGCTCGAGATTGGCGATCCGCTCCGCACCGGTATCGGTGAGGATGCGCACCATCACGTCGATCACCTCCGGGAAGATCCGGTTGTAGGTGGACGCCGTGGCCGCGGTGCCCGGCGGGAGGCGGGACTGGAGGGCGGCGGGCGCGTTGGACAAGCCGCCCGCGGCGGTGGCGGGGAAGAGGAGCCGGAGGCCGCCCGGGGCGGCGGGGTCGCGGACGTAGGCGCGGATCCCGAAATCAATCACGTTGTCGCCGATCACCGCGTCAAGGTTCCGGGCCGTCCCGGGCGCCAGGACGGTGCGCGGATCGCCGGTGACGTTGCTGTTGTTGGTTCCACCGCTGGTGTAGGCGGACCCGGTGAGGTTGTACCCGGATTCAAAGACGCCGGGTCGGCTGCTGGCGAGCGCGGGGCGGGTTTCGGAACGATGCAGCAGGTACGCCGTCTCAAGGTTGGCCGGATTCGTGGCCGTGTAGCGCCGGATGATCTGATAGCCCACCGCCACCGGAGCGGACGGCACGGAAATGTCCAGCGCCGCATTGGTCGCCGGTTTGCCCTGCGTGAAGAAGCGGAGCCAAACCCCCGCGGTGCCGAAGCGGGCGTCGACGATCGAGGGCGTGTTCAGCTGCAGCGAGATCCCGCCCACGGGCTTCGGGTTCCGGGGCGCAATCTGCCACAGGCCGGTGGCGCCGCCGCTGGCCCCATTGAGCACCTCCGCCGCCAGCCAGACGTTGCCGTCGTCACGGTAGAGGGCCCCCTGCAAATCCCGCTCCACTTGATCGAGGATCAGCCGCGCCTGCGCATCGGCGCCCAGCCGCGAACTGGAGCGGGCGGCGGTCGACGAGATGTTCATCACGATCACGGCGATGAAGCCGGCCATGAAGGTCGTGATCCCGGCCGCGACGAGGAGTTCCACGAGCGTGAAACCGGCGCGCGGGCGCGGCCCGGGGCTAATCGCTCGGGCGCTCATCGCTCCAGCACTCCCGTGAAGTACACCACCTGCTTGCGACCGTGGTCGAAGGCAATCGGACCGCCGGCGTTTTGGGCCGACTGGACCGCGGCACCGGGGGCCACCTGGATGAAGGCCGGCCAGCGCACGCGGAGGGTGTAGACGACCGCCGGCGCGGTGGCATCGAGTTCCGCCGGAGAAACCGCGGGTTGCCGGATCAGGTCGATCTCGAAGAACTTGTCCTGGTTCGGCATCGCCCGGTTGCGCGCATCGTACCACTGCCGACGATTGGAGGCGCCGTCGTAGATGCCCACTTCCCCGTCCCGCTTCCCGAAGAGCACCTCGGGGTAGCGCGTGCCGTCGTTCGGGTTGTACGCGCCATTCGCGTCCTTCGCCTGCACCGCCGCGGGGGACTGGATGAGGGCCAGCGCGGTCTCGAAGGGAATCGCGCGGAGGCGGGCGCGGACCGCGTCGGCGACGCGCGCGGCGGCCTCTGCATCGGCAACGCCGCCCACCGCCCGGGTCACGGGCGCGTAGAGCCCGGCCACGGCGAGCATCCCGATGCCGAAGATCACCACCGCCGCGATAACCTCCACGAGCGAGAAGCCCGCAGGCGTCCGGGAAAGGCGAAACGGGGGCCGCATCGTCAGAAGCCCGTGGCGGAATCGACCATCGCGACCGCGCCGTTGCGCCGGACGAAGAGCCCGCGGACGGTGGTCGCGCTGTCGAAGGCCGGCAGGGCGTTGCCGCCCAGCACCGCGGTGGTGAGCGCGATCTTGGTGGGATTGCCGGTCGTGTTGGAGACCACGGTGCCATCCGGCCCGAACTCCAGATAATGGATGCGGCCGCTCTGACCCTGGCGGTCGAAGAACTGATTCGTGCCGGCCGCGGTCTGCCCGCGGTAGCTGAAGCCCGTGGCCGTGAGCAGCGTGGAAACAGGCCCGGTGGCCACGTTGTTGTTCCAGCTCACCCCGGAGCGGAGGTGGTTGGTGGGCACGGGCGACGGGGGCACGACGCAGATCGGGGTCGGCAGCGACACCGCGGGGCCGGCGGCGACCCAGATGACCGACCCGTTGGGGAGGGTCTCGCGCCGGATCACCTGCAGACGGCGCAGGTACATCTGCGCGTCGAGGGCGTTGGCCGCCGGGGGCTGCTGCGCATGGATGATGAGCCGGGCAGGCGACTGGTGCAGGGCGGCCTGTGCCCGGGTGCTGGCAACCATTCCGGCGAGGATCGACTGGGCGCCCGAGAGCGCGGCTCCCGACCCGCCCCGCCCTGCCAGCGCCATCGCCCCCACCCCCGCCAGCAGCACCATCACGCCAATCACCACCAGCAATTCGACCAGCGTGTAGCCCCGGCGGAACACCGCCGGCCGCGGGGGGCAACTGGACCGGAGGGAGCGCATTTACTTCCAGCTGAAAATGAAGTCGGAGGCCGTGCGCGCTCCGGTCGGCAGGGAGTAGAAGGCGACGCCGACCCGCAGCCCCCCCTGCGCGACGGTGGGCAGATCGGGCGTCGTCCCGGTCGTCACCGGGCTGAGCCGCAGTCCCGTGTTGTCCGGCGGCACCACGGCGGGGACCGTGGTGATGCCATCGCCTCCGGCCCCGCCGACCTTGATCGCCCCGTCGAGGTTGCGGTCGACGAGCACCGCGATGTCGGTGCCATCGAAGGCGTCCCGGATCAGGCCCCGCTTGGCCGACAGCGAGGCATCCGCGGTCGCGACCGGGACCATATCCGACTCGGTAAAGGTCACGAACTGGATGCGCCGCGTGTTCTGGGCCTGCGGGGGCGGCGGGTTACCGGTCATCGTCGTCGGCAAGGCGACGCCATCGCGCCGGGCCCCGACCAGCGTCTCGTAGAATCGGTGCACCGCCGCGAGGTTGGCGCCTCCCGCCGTGTTGCCGTTGACCTTGTTCGCGCCGGCGCCCGTCGTCTCAAAGGTCGGGTAGTAACCGTATTCCTGCCGGAAGGCTTCGATCGCACCCGCCCACTGGGCGAACTGGCCCCGGGTCTTGGCCTTCTTGGCGGCGGTCCGGGCCGAGGACGTGGTGGGCACGAGAATGGCCGCGAGGATGCCGAGGATCGCGACGACGGTCAGCAACTCGATCAGGGTGAAACCGGGACGGCGGGGAGGGGCGGGCAGGCGACGCATCGTGCTCGGGACTTCAGGGGTTGGCGTAGAGGTTGTCGACCATCTCCGCGGTCTGGGTCGCGAGGAAGAGGCCGGAGGTCACGGTGATGGGGGGGGTCTGCGTGCCGTTGGGCGCCACCTTGGGGCCCGGCGAAAACAGCACGTAGGAGGAGGCCTGCCAGCCAGCGGCACTGCGAGCGTTGCGGTAATAGTAGGAGTAGCGTCGCTCCCAAGGATCCAGCAGGCAGGCGTTCTGCTCCGGCTTGGAAGGCGGATTCGGGGCGTTGCTGACCGGCTGCAGGAACTGGTTGCTCAGGGTGCCGTTCACGGAAAAGCGACCCACCTCGATCAGGTTGGGACCATTGAGCCGGGTGGAGAGGTCACGGGCGCCAAAGGTTCCGGTCAGGCAATTGAACAGCTTGGCCTGCGCGGTCTGCACCCCCGGGCCGGTATTGCGGGCGGTCGGGGTGGCCGAGGCCTGGGTGAACTCGCCGGTCTGCGGGTAATCCCCGTAGAGGCGCCGGAAGTCCTCGAGGGCCGTCGCGAGCGCGGCCAGTTCCGCCCGGGCCCGCGCCGTCTGCGCCCGCTCCTTCACGCCGCGGATGGCCCCCACGGACAGCGTGAACAGGATGGCGACCACCGCGGTGACCGCCAACAGCTCGAGCAGGGTGAACCCGGCGCGCGCGCAACCGTCTTCCCCTCCGGAAGGGAGCGACATGGGCGGGTGAGCGCGCGGCATGGAGGGAAGGACGCGGCGCGCGGGTTGACGTTACAGCGGGACGGGACCGGGGCTGCCCGAAGCAGCTCCGGTCCCGCGCCTGCCGTGACCGCCGCGGCGCCGCCCGGGCTCAGTCCTCGGCCTGCAGGGCCGCGACCACGCTGAAGTCCTCCAGCGTCGTCGTGTCACCGCGGACCTGCCCCCCGGCGGCGATCTCCTTGAGGATCCGGCGCATGATTTTGCCACTCCGCGTCTTGGGCAGCGCCGCCGCGAACCGAACGGCGTCCGGCTTGGCCAGGGAGCCGATCTCCTTGCCCACGTGGTTGCGCAGCACCTCCTTGAGTTCCTCCGTCGCCTCGATCCCGGCCTTCAGGGTGACGAAGACACAGAGTGCCTGTCCCTTGAGTTCGTCGGGGCGGCCCACGGCGGCGGCCTCCGCGACGGACGGATGGGAGACCAGCGCGCTCTCCACCTCCGCGGTGCCGATGCGGTGGCCGGAGACGTTGAGGACGTCGTCGATGCGGCCGACGATCCAGAAATAACCGTCCTTGTCCTGGCGGGCGCCGTCGCCGGTGAAATACACCCCGGGCTGGCCGGGGAACTCGGAGAAGTACTGCCGCTGGTAGCGCTCGTCGTCGCCCCAGAGCGTGCGCAGCATCGACGGCCAGGGCTGGGTGATCACAAGCTTGCCGCCGGAGTTTCGGGGCACCTCGCGGCACTGTTCATCGACCACCTTGGGCACGACGCCGAAAAACGGCCGCGTCCCGGAGCCGGGCTTGGTCGGGGTGACGCCCGGCAGCGGCGTGATCATGATCGAGCCCGTCTCCGTCTGCCACCAGGTGTCGACGATGGGACAACGCTTTTTGCCGATCATCGTGTGGTACCACATCCAAGCCTCGGGATTGATGGGCTCACCGACGGAGCCGAGCAGCCGGAGCGAATCGAGCCGGTGGCGGAGCACGTAATTGTCGCCCCAGCGCATGAACGCGCGGATCGCGGTCGGAGCCGTGTAGAGGATCGTCAACCCGTGGCGGTCGATCATCTCCCAAAAGCGGTCGGGCTCCGGGTGGTTGGGCGCGCCCTCGTAGATGAACACGGTCGCGCCGTTGGAGAGCAGGCCGTAAACCACGTAGCTGTGACCGGTGATCCAGCCGATGTCGGCGGAGCAGAAGTAGCGGTCGTTCTCCTTGAGGTCGAAGACGTAGTGGGAACTCAGCTTCGCGCCGAGCAGGTAGCCGGCGCTCGTGTGGAGGACGCCCTTGGGCTTCCCGGTGGAACCGCTGGTGTAGAGGATGAAGAGCGGATGCTCGGAATCGAACGCCTTGGCCTTGTGCTGATTGGGCGCGCCCTCCCAGGCCTCCTTCCACCAGACGTCGCGGCCCTCGGTCATCGCGACCGGGTTGCCGCAGCGCTTCACGACGATGACCGACTGCACCGAAGGCGTGCCTTCGATCGCCCGGTCCACGTTGGCCTTCAGCTCGATCACCTTGCCCCGGCGCCAGCCGCCGTCCGCGGTGATCACCAGCTTGGCCTTGCAGTCGTTGATGCGGTCCTTGAGCGACTCGGGGCTGAAGCCGCCGAAGACCACCGTGTGGATGGCGCCGACGCGCGCGCAGGCCAACATCGCGATCACCGCCTCCGGGATCATCGGCAGGTAGAGGGCGACGCGGTCGCCAGCTCCGATGCCCATGTTCTCAAGGATGTGCGCCAGCTGGCAGACCTGGAAGTGCAGCTGCTTGTAGGTGAGCGTGCGGACATCCCCCGGCTCGCCCTCGAAGATCAGCGCCGCTTTGTTCTCGCGGGCCGTGCCCAGATGCCGATCCAGGCAGTTCTCCGCCACATTCAGGCGCCCCCCCACGAACCACTGGGCGTGCGGCGGTTTCCACTTGAGGACCTTCCGGTAGGCCTTCCGCCACACCAGCTGCTCCTTCGCCTGGCGGTCCCAGAATTTTTCTGGGGAGTTGACAGATTCGGCGTACAGCTTCTTATACCGGGTCTCGCTCCCAAGGTTCGCTTGGGCTTTGAACTCGGCCGAAGGCCTGAATTTCCGGGACTCCCGGGATACTGAGGTAATCGTCTGGTCTGGCACGTGCGTGTCGGATTGTAGGGTTTAAGGGACGCCGAAGGCGTTTTTTATCCCGACCGAAGTTTCGAGCGTCAAGCCCGGGCCCTGAACCGCCACTTCCCCGACATGGATCAAACGCCTCCGTCCGCCTCCCCAGGCCTCCCGCCCGCGGCTCCTGCCGCCTCCGCTGCGCCCGCCCCCGGCGCCCCGCCGGAAAACACGATCCGCGTGGAAGGCGTGCTCGACATCGATCTGCAACGTGGTGGCAACGGCCAGCTGATCGATCTGTCGCGCGGCTGCAAACGTCGGCCCACCGACACCTTCGTGCCCAAGGAGTTGATCCGCCGCTTCAAGCTCCGCGCCGGTTCGATGGTCGGAGGTACCGCCTTTCCGCCCGATGGCCGCTTCCCTAACCCCAAGATGCGCTTCATCGAGACGGTCGACGGCGTTCCGTTGGAGGACCGCCGCGCCCGCTTCGAGTTCACGACGCTGACGACCATCTCGCCGAACCAGCACCTGCGGATGGAGATGAAGGACGGGCGCCTCACGACTCGCGCCGTCGACCTCTTCTGCCCCATCGGCAAGGGCACCCGCGGCCTGATCGTCGCTCCGCCCCGGACCGGGAAGACCACGCTGCTGCGCGACATGGCGCTGGGCGTGCTGGAGAACAACCCGGAGTGCCACGTCATGATCCTGCTCGTGGACGAACGCCCCGAGGAGGTCACCGACTTCCGCCGCAGCGTGCCGGCCGCCGAAATCTGGGCGTCCTCCAACGACGAACAGATCGAGAACCACATCCGCATCGGCGAGCTCTGCATCGAGCGGGCCAAGCGCCTGGTCGAGGCCGGCCGGGACGTCGTGCTCTTCGTCGATTCGATCACCCGTCTCTCCCGCGCGCACAACACGGCGCGCAATTCCGGCCGCACCGGTTCCGGCGGCCTCGACGTCCGGGCCCTCGAGAAGCCCCGCCAGCTCTTCGCGACCGCGCGCCGCACCGAGGAGGCGGGCTCCCTCACCATCATCGCCAGCGTGCTGGTCGAGACCGGGAGCCGGATGGACGACGTGATCTTCCAGGAGTTCAAGGGCACCGGCAACATGGAGCTGGTGCTCGACCGCAAGTGCGCCGAGATGCGTCTCTGGCCAGCGATCAACATCGGCGCCAGCGGCACCCGCAAGGAAGAGCTGCTGATCGAAGCCAAGACCCTCGAGGGCATCCATTTCTTCCGCCGCGCGCTCGTCGCGCAGAAGATCGAGGAGGCCACCGAGACGATGATCGCCCGGCTCTCCAAGACGAAGACCAACGCCGAGTTCCTCAAGCTCATCGCCCGCTGAGCGCGGTCCGAATTACCGCTTGCTCCGCCCCACTTGTTGAAATTTACCCTACCTGTTTCCTCCGCCGCCTGATTCCCGCGACCCGACCCACCACGCATGCATAGTTTTTCCGAGCAGTGTCTCGACATGGCCCGTTCGATGCTGGGCCACAACCTCGACTCCATCCAGCCCGACGGCACCATCCTGCCCGCGCACCAGGAGCAATCCCGGCCGGATGAACCGGGACATGTCGCCTTCGCCCTCGGCGAATTTTACCGGGCGACCGGGGAGACCACGCTCAAGGGGCACGACCTGGTCGACCTGGCGGCCCGCTGCATCACGGCGCAGATGTTCACCGAGCCCGCCGCCGAAAACGGCCTCGCGTATGCGGCCCTCGGCCTGCTCGCCTTCGGGCCCTCCAAGGAGCGCAACCCCGTCTGGGAACGACTGGTCGAGGAGACCCAGCAGCGCATCGACAAGTCCCTGCTGCACCGCAGCGACTACGACAATCACTGGCAGGCCTTCAACATCGCCAAGGCCGTCGCCCGCTTCAGCCTCGGTCTCTCCAAGAAGGATGAGACCTCGCGCCTGATCGAGCGGATGTGCGACCGCATCGGCCAGACGAGCTCGAACGGTTTCTTCGACGACTCGACCGAGGGCCTCGGGGGCAACTTCAACCTCTACGGGGTGATGGCGTTCGTCTTCACCCGCTCCGCCCTGCAGCTCCACGCCAACAGCGGGGTGCGCGATCGCAAGCTGCCGACCCTCCGCACCTACGCGGAGAAATACATCAAGATGATGCCCGACCTCGTCCGCCAGGACGGTCTCGGGTGGGCCTTCGGCCGCGCCGCCGGAGCCTACGGCCAGATGCACTGCATCAGCCTCATCCTGCAGGGCCTCCGCGACGGCTGGATCGCCGACGACCAGAAGGTCAAGTACTACGACATCCTGCGCCGGTTGTTCATGTTCTTCTACGAGACCTACCTCGATCAGGAGCACGGCTTCCTCGACCTGCGCGACGAAGAACGCACCGCCTACGGCCAGCACACCACGCGGATGGCGAACTTCGATGCCGCCCGCTACCTGTGCCAGTGGTCCCGCCTGGCCAAGACCGTGCAGATGCCCCCCGGCGCTCCGAAGGTGGAACCCAACCGCACCTCGGGCCGCTTCGTCATCTTCGACAAGTCCAACCGCAAGGAGCAGGGCCTGTTCCTCTACCGCGACGCCGACTCCGGCCTTCACCTGCAGATTCCGCTCGTCAGCTCCGGCTCCACCCTCACCAGCGACTCGCTCGCCTTTCCCCACGCCCCCGGGATCTTCGACTGGCCCAATAACGTCTATTGTCCGATCATGCTGCCCGAGCTCACGTTCGGGGAGCAGGTCACGCTGCCCGCCTTCTACGGCAAGAACTGCGTCACGGGCCTCGGCCTGCGCAACAGCTTCTTCTTCCGCTACGAGCAGCCCGAGCTCATCAATGGCCGCGAGGAGTTCGTGCGCGGCCTCGGCAGCGTGAAGGTCAACTGGACGTTTGCCGGGAACAAGATCGGCTGCGAATTCGCCTACACCGTCCGCCAGCAGGTGACGCTCGATAAGTTCCGCTACGTTCTCGCCATCGCCGCCCCCCACTCTCGCTACCGTGCCTCCGGTTCGGTGACCCTGGGCGCTCAAGGTCACCGCTGCAGCGTGGCCAAGGACGACTTCCAGGCCACCTGGCGCGAGACGGAAGTGGTGAGTGCGGACCCCGCCTACCGCACCAACTACGGCAAGATCCACTACCTGCAGTCGCTGGTCCGGGACCATCCGCTCATCATGCGGCCGGGCCAGGTGTACCGGCTGGCGGTAAACTTCGAGCCCGACGTCGCGCGCGTGGACGCCTGAGGCGCCCCGCGGCCGCCGTCTCCGGTTCCCGCCGATGCTCTCCCGGCGCATTATCCCCTGCCTGGACGTCAACGCCGGGCGGGTCGTCAAGGGCGTCAAGTTCCGGGAACTCCGGGACGCCGGGGATCCGGTGCAGTGCGCGCGCGCCTACGATCGCCAGGGCGCCGATGAACTGGTCTTCCTCGATATCACCGCCTCGAGCGATGATCGCGGCATCATGCGGGAGGTCGTGGCGGCGACCGCGGAGCAATGCTTCATGCCCCTCACGGTGGGCGGCGGCCTGCGTCAGGTCAGCGACATCGAGGCGATGCTGCGGAGCGGGGCGGACAAGGTCTCCCTCAACACGGCCGCCATCCGGGAGCCGCGCCTTGTCCGCGAGGCCGCCGACCGGTTCGGCGCCCAATGCATCGTCGTGGCCATCGATGCCAAGCGGGAGCCGGACGGCCGCTCCTGGCGGGTTTACACCCACGGGGGCCGCAACGCCACGCCGCTCGACGCCGTCGCGTGGGCGCGGGAGGCGGTGGCCCTCGGCGCCGGAGAAATCCTGCTCACCAGCATGGACGCCGACGGCACCCAAGCCGGCTACGACTGCGCCCTCACCCGCGCCGTGAGCGATGCCGTGCCGGTACCGGTGATCGCCAGTGGCGGGGCGGGAACCATGGCCCACTTCGCGGAAGTGCTGGAGCAGGGCCGCGCCAGCGCCGTGCTGGCGGCGAGCCTGTTTCACTTCGGCACCTTCACCATTCCGCAGGTCAAGGACTACCTCGCCCTGCAGGGCCTGCCCGTCCGTCGCTAACCAACCGCCGGGGCCGCGTTGTCATTCCCGGCCGCCGCCGGAGCCTTGGGGGCTCCGACCAGGACGCTGAGCTGCTCCTGGACCGCGACGAAGAACTCGGCCGTGAGCTCCCCGGCCGGCACCTCGAAGACCGCCTTGGAGCGGGCATGCTCGTAGCGAAGGCGCAGCCCGTCCGCCGACCTGCCCCGCGGCCGCAGCACCTTCTTGCGCTCCAGCATCAGCGCGAGGAACTGCAGCAGCCGGGTATTCTCGGGCGTCGGTTCGGTGGTCGGATCAGCGAGGGTGACGAACAGGCTCTCGGCGGTGAGCTTCAGGGTGCGGTCGGAGTTCTCCCCGGCCCGGCGCGGCCGGAACGCCTGCACCCAGCGGCAGGCAACCCGGCCAGGCGGAGTGAAGGCCGCCAGGTGCTGCTCCAGGACGTCGCACCGCACGATCTCCAACGTCGGTCCGACCTGAACCAGGTGGCTGGCCACGCGGGCCCCGGCCACGAAAGGCTCTCCTGAAACCTGACAGGCGGTCGCGACGGGCTGCAGGGATAACTCCATAGACAGGCCAAGGACTAGGGACGGCCCCGCCGGAGGCTAGCCCGAAGATGACGCGGGCCTGCAGAAAAACATTCCCACGACCGGAGGCCACCGCCAGCTTCAGCGGGAACGTGGCCGCGGCGCCCTCCAACCCCTCCGACCTCCTCCTGCTCGCCGTCGACCTGCAGCCCGGGCTGCTGGCCGCGCTGGATCCGGCGGGGACCTTGGCGCGCGACTGCCGGTTCGCCCTCGCCGCCGCAACCGGCCTGGGACTCCCGGTCGCCTTCACCGAGCAGGTGCCGGCCAAGCTCGGCGCCACCCCGGCCGCCCTCCGCGCCGCCGCGCCCGCCGCCCCGGCGTGGGCGAAACAGGCCTTTTCCGCGCTGGGGGACGAGAAGATCCGCGCGGCCCTGCTCGGCCCCACCGGTCCACGGCACCTCCTGCTCGCCGGGATCGAGACGCCCATCTGCGTCTACCAGACGGCGATCGACGCGCTCCGCGCGGACCTCGAGGTGACCGTGCTCACGGACTGCGTGGGCGCCCGACGGCCCGCGGACGCCGCGGCCGCGCTCGACGCGCTGGCGCGGCTCGGCTGCCACCTCCTGCCGGCGGAAACCGTGTTCTACGCGCTGGTGCAAGCCGCCGGCCACCCGTTCTTCCGGGGGTTGACCGCGCTCGTCAAGGCGCGGGCCGACGAGCACCGATCCGCGGGTCCGAACTTATGAGCAACGTCCCCACCCCCGTACTGGTCCGAGAGCTCAAGGCGCTGGGCACCGAGGCCAGCGGCCGGCCGTTCGCCGCCGTACTGGTGGTGAAGAAGGCCGCGCTGAAGACCGCCAGCAACGGCAACGGCTTCCTGAGCGCCGAGCTCGGCGACCGCACCGGCTCGTTCAGTTGCACCGTGTTCGGGGACAGCCCGGTCTTCGACGCCCTCCGGGCCGCGGGCGAGGGCGGCGTGGTTCGGATCGAAGCGCGGATCGACTACTACCAGGGCCGGCTTTCCCCGCGGCTGCAGCAGGTGGAGGCGCTCGGCGAGGAGGAACTGGGCGCGCCGGGCGTGATCGACAATCTCGTCGAGTTGGCCCCCGAGGATCCGCAGGCGCTCTGGGCGGAGCTCGAGGCGTGCATCGCCGCGCTCCGGCACGAGGAACTCCGGGCCGCGGTGCGCGGGGTCTTTGAGGAGATCGGGAGCACCTTCCGCTGGTCCCCGGCGGCCGTTGCGATGCACCATGCCTACCGGCACGGCCTGCTGGAACACACCGTCCGGATGGCAAGGGCGTGTCGTGCGCTCCTGCCCCTGTATCCGGAGGTGGACGCCGACCTCGCCCTCGCCGGCATCCTGCTCCATGATACCGGCAAGGCGATCGAGTACGAGGGCTCGCTCGCCACGCGCCGGAGCCGCCGCGGGATCCTGCAGGGCCACGTGGTCCTCGGCTACCAGCTCGCCCGGAAGCACGGGATGAAGGCCCGACTGGACGCGGACCGCCTCGAGCGCCTCGAACACATCATCCTCTCCCATCAGGGCGAACCCGAGTGGGGTGCGGCCGTGTACGCGGCCACCCCCGAGGCGGTCTTCGTATCGATGATCGACAACCTCGATGCCCGCATGGGAATGGTCCAGCGCACCTTGCGCCAGGCCGCCCCGGGCGAAGAGTTCTCCGAGCGTCTCCCGGGACTCAATTCCGCCCTACTCACGAAGCCGCTGCCCGCCCCGTCCGCCCCGCCGGCCTGAACCTCCGCCCCTTTTCCCCCATGCGCCTCCCCACCCTGCTCCTCCCCCTGCTGGTCGCCGCCGCGGAAGCTGCGGCGCCCGCCGCCCGGCCGAACATCCTGTTCATCTTTTCCGACGACCACGCGCGCCACGCGATCGGCGCCTACGGCTCGAAGGTGAACCAGACGCCCCACCTCGACCGACTCGCGCGGGAAGGGACCCGCTTCGAGCACTGCTTCGTCACGAACTCGATCTGCACCCCCAGCCGGGCCGTCGTCCTCACGGGAAAGTACTCCCACGCCAACGGGGTGCCGGTGTTCAACGTGTTCGACGGCGCGCAGCCGCACGTCGCGCGGATGCTGCAGGCCGCGGGCTACCATACCGGGATGATCGGCAAATGGCACCTGGGGAGCATGCCGACGGGCTTCGACCGCTGGATCATCCTGCCCGGACAAGGCCTCTACCATAACCCCGACTTCCTCACGCCCCACGGCCGGCTGACGCTGACCGGCCACGTCTCGCCGCTGACGACCCGGCTTGGGATCGAGTTCCTGGAGACCCGCCCGAAGGACCGGCCGTTTTTCCTGATGCTCCACCACAAGGCGCCCCACCGGGCGTGGGAACCTGACGCCGCCAACAAAGCCCGCTTCCGCGACCGCGTCATCCCCGAACCCGAGACCCTTTGGGACGACTACGCGACCCGTCCGGCGGCCCTGCCGGAGAACCGGCAGACGGTCGCCAACGATCTGACGCGCCGGGACCTGAAGCTCGAGCCGCCCGCCGACCTGGCGCCCGGGCCCGCGCGCCAGCAGTGGCTGAACGTGAAGCCCACCGAGGTCGAGGTCACCCAGGCGGACGGCACCCGCAAGACCCTCACCGGCCAGGAACTCGTGCGCTGGAAATACCAGCGCTACATGCAGGACTACCTCGCCTGCGTGCAGGACGTGGACGACAGCGTTGGCGAAGTGCTCGACTACCTCGACCGGAGCGGCCTCGCCCGTGATACCATCGTGATCTATTCCGCCGACAACGGGTGGTACCTTGGCGACCTTGGCATGTACGACAAGCGCTTCATGTACGAACCGGGCTTCCACATCCCGCTGCTGGTGCGCGGGCCCGGCGTGAAGGCCGGCGCCGTCACCTCCCGCTTCGCCCTGAACGCGGATTTTGCGCCGACCTTCCTGGCGCTGGCGGGGCTGCCCGTCCCGCCGGAGATGCACGGGCGTTCCCTCGCCCCCATCCTTCGCGGTGCGGAGCCGGCCGACTGGCGGACCTCCGTCTACTACCGTTATTACCACGACCCCGGCCACCACAACACCCGGGCGCACTACGGCGTGCGCACCGCGACGCACAAGTTGATCCACTACTGGAAGAAGGACGCCTGGGAGCTGTTCGACCTGACGCGTGATCCCAATGAGCAGCGCAATCTCGCCGGCGACCCCGCCCACTCCGGGCGGCTCGCGGAACTGCGCGCCGAGATCACGCGGCTGCAGCGCGAGCTCGGCGACACCGGGCAATTCGCAACCGAGATCCCCCGCGACGGCGTCGACGCGCCGGTGAACGTAGCCCGTTTGGGCGAAAAGGACGTGCGCGGAGCCATCGCCCTCGCCCGCCCCTGACCGCGGCCGGGCAGGCTCAGCCCGCGCCCCGGCTGCGCGGATGGTGCTTGCGGTGGCCGTCGGCGAGCCGCCGCGGCTCCACCGCGGTGTAGATCTGGGTGGTGGAGATGCTGGCGTGTCCCAGCATCTCCTGGATCGCCCGCAGATCGGCGCCGCCCGCGAGCAAATGCGTCGCGAACGAATGCCGCAGGTCGTGCGGCTTCACTCGTGGATCGATGCCGGCGCGCCGCGCATGCGCCTTCACGATCATCCAAAGTGCCACGCGCGAAAGACCGCGGCCCCGGTGGTTGAGGAAGACGTGCCCGCGGGTGTGGGCGCGCACCAATTCCGGACGCCCCCCCGCGAGGTAGTCCCGCAGGGCGCCGCAGGCTTGCCGTCCGACCGGCACCACCCGCTCCTTGGACCCCTTGCCGAACACGCGCAACCCGCCGCCCTCGAGGTCGAGTTGCGTCAGCAGCAAACCCGCGAGCTCGGAAACCCGCAGCCCGCTCGAGTAGAAGAGTTCCAGGATCGCCCGGTCCCGCAGGGCGCGCGGCTCCGCCCCGCTGGGGGCGGTCACCAAGCGCGCCACCTCCGGTGCGGACAGCGCGCGGGGCATCCGGCGTCCCGGTCGCGGGCCGGTCAGCAGGATCGTGAAGTCATCGGTCCGCACCCCGTCGCGCACCAGCTGGCGGGCCAGCATCCGGAGCGCCGAGAGCTTCCGCGCCACGCTCGCCACGGCGTAGTCGCCCGCGGCGAGGAACTGGAGCCAGGCCGCGGCTTGCTCACCGGTGACCCCGCCCCAATCGGCCGCCCCCCGTCGGGCGAGAAAGGCGGCGGCCTGATCCAGATCACGCCGGTAGGCGGCCAAGGTGTTGGCGGAAAGCCCGCGCTCGAGCCCGAGGAAGGAGAGCAGCGCGTCGATCGGACCAGCCCAACCGCCGCGGGACCGGCTGAGGTCGTCGGCCATGGCGAGCGGCCGGGAAGGGCCTAGTAATTCCGGCGCCGCGGCGGCGGCGTATAGTTGGAGTTCTGCTCCTTCATCCGGAAAGTGATCCGGGCCTTTTCCAGATCGTACGGGCTCATCTCCATCTTCACCGTGTCGCCCGCGGCGATCTTGATGAAATTCTTGCGCAGCTTGCCCGAGATGTGCGCGAGCACGATGTGCCCGTTCGACAGTTGAACCTTGAACATCGTGCCGGGCAGCACCGCGACCACCTTGCCCTCCACCTCGATCGCGTTGTTGTCAGACGACATGGGAGAACGGAAGGGCGAGCGGGAGGGAGGTGTTGGGCATATGGGCTTTCGAAACCCCTTGTAAGCCAGAAGGCGGCATCCTTAGTCAAGCTTCCCGCCCTCGTCCTATGGCCGCGCCCCCGCCTCCGTGCCCGTTCCCGAAGCTCCATCCCTCGCAACTGCTCCGGGACGACGGGTTCTTCATGAGCCTTGCCTACAATCAGGCCATCGCAGCGTGGCGGGCCGGCGAGGTGCCCATCGGGGCGGTGATTGCGGTGAACGGCGAGATTGTGGCGGCCGCGCACAACACCGTGGAAGCCAACCAGGACCCGACGGCGCACGCGGAGATGCTGGCGCTCACTCAGGCGGCGGCGGCGCGAGGGGATTGGCGGCTCGACGGGGCCACCGTCTTTGTGACGAAGGAACCCTGCCCGATGTGCTCCGGCGCGCTGCTGATGAGCCGGGTCCAACGGGTTTGTTACGCCGTCCCTGATCCCAAGATGGGTTGTCTCGGCGGCGCGACGAACCTCAACCAGCTGCCCCGGATGAACCATCGCCTTGAATTGACCGCCGGCGGGGTCCTCGAGGCGGAATGCCGCACGCTGCTGCAGGCGTTCTTCCGCGGCCGCCGCGAGGGTGCGGAGGGGGCCATCGAGGGTTCGCCTTGCCCTGCTGCGCCCGCCTCCTGAGCCTCCCGGAATGCGCCGGATCAAGATCGCCCAATTTGGCCTGGGACCCATCGGGAGGGAATCGCTCCGCCTCGCCGCGGAACGCGCGGACCTGGAGGTCATCGGCGCCGTGGAGATCGACCCGGAGCTGGCCGGTCGCCCGCTGGGCGAGGCCTTGGCGTGCCCGTTGCCCGGGGCGGCCCGCATCCACCCCACTTTCGCCGCGCTCACCGCCCACGCCGGTCCGCCCGAGGTCCTCCTGCACACCGCGGGTTCGGATGCCACCCGCACCTTTGCGCAGGTGCTCCCGGCGCTCGAGGCGGGGGTGAGCGTGGCTTCAACCTGCGAGGAACTGATCTTCCCCCGCCTGCGCGCGCCGGAACGGACCAGGGAGATCGACGCCCTCTGCCGCCGCACCGGGGCCCGCGTGGTCGGCACCGGCGTCAACCCCGGTTTCGTGATGGATGTGCTTCCGCTTTGCCTGACGGGGGTCTGCCGCGAGGTCTCAGCCGTTTATGTGGAGCGGGTCGTCGACGCCCGCACCCGCCGCCACCGGCTCCCGGCGAAGATCGGCAGCGGCCAGGATCCGGCCGAGTGCCGCGCCGGTTTCGCCGCCGGCACGGCCGGCCACGCCGGCTTCCGGCAGTCGGGCGCCCTGCTGGCCCACGGCCTCGGCTGGGCCCTCGACGAGATCCGCGAGACCTGCGAGCCGGTCGTGGCGGAGAGCCGGGTCGTGACGCCCCACTTCGACGTGGCCCCAGGCCGGACCCTGGGCTTGCACCAGCGCTGCGTCGGCCTCGCCGGCGGCGAAACCCGTATCCGGCTGGACCTGCAGATGTACCTCGGGGCGCCGCTCCCCCACGACGCCATCGTGATCCAGGGCCGCCCCGGCCTGAACGTGCACCTCCAGGGCGGCGTCGCGGGCGACGACGCCACCGTCGCGGCGCTGCTCAACGTGATTCCCTCCCTGTTGGCAGCACCGCCGGGCGTGCGCCTGCTCACCGAGCTCCCGCTGACCGTTGGCCGGAGCAGCCATGCCGGGACCAGGCCGAATTGAAGCCCATGCCTACCGCCCGCTTGTCCACCCGTCCTCTTGCCCTGGTCACCGGCGCTGGCTCCGGCGTCGGTCGAGCCGCGACCCTGCGGCTCCTGCGCGGCGGCTGGAGCGTGGCCGCCAGCGGCCGGCGAAGCGCAACGCTCCGGGCGACTGCCGCGCTCGTGCCCGTCAGCCAACGGGCGCACCTCCATCTCCTGCCCTGCGACCTGGCGGATCCCGCGGCGATCGCGCGGCTGGCGGCGCGGGCGGGCCGGATCGGCCACCGGATCGACGCGCTCGTGAATGCCGCCGGCCACAACATCCCGCGGCGCTCGCTGGAGCTGCTCTCGCCCGAGGACTACCGGGCGGTGATGGCGGCCAACGTCGACGGCGTTCTCGCGCTCGTGCAAGCGGTCCTGCCCATGATGCGGCGCGCCGGCCGCGGCACGATCGTGAACGTCGGGTCCGAGGCCGGCCGGCAGGCCTCGGCGAAGTCGGGGGCCGCGTACGTCATCTCCAAGTTCGGCCTGACCGGACTCACCCAGACGATCAACGCCGAGGAGCGCGACCGCGGCATCCGCGCCTGCTGCGTGTTCCCCGGCGACATCGATACCCCGCTGCTCGCGAAACGCCCCGCCGCCCCGCCCCCGGAGGCCCGGGCCCGGATGTTGCAGGCGGAGGACGTCGCCGAGTGCATCTGGTTCGCGCTTTCCCTGCCGGCGCGGGCGAACGTCGAGGAGATCCTGGTGCGGCCCAGCCGGCCGTGGATCGGCTGAGGGGCCGGCCCGGGGCTTGCCCCGGGCACCGCCGACACCCAGCCTCCCGCCTCCGATGACGCTGCCCTTCACCGACCGCATCTGGCTCTGGCTGGCGGCGGGCCTTTATCTGGCGGGATTCATCCAGGGGTCGATCGCCCTCTTCCGGCGCGGCCGGCCGGCCGGCGGCGCGACCTACGCGCTCATCCTGCTCGGTTACCTCGCCCAGCTCGCGGGCCTCGGGCTGCGCGGTCGCGCGGTGGGCGGCTGCCCCCTGGGCAACGCCTTCGAACTCTACCAGTTCACCGCGTGGTCCGCGATCACGCTCTACCTGGTGGTCGGAGCGACCTTCCGGCTCAGTCTCCTCGGCTATTTCACCGCCTGCCTCGCGTCGGTGGTGACCCTGGTCTCGCTGCTGTTTCCCAGCTGGGACGCGGGCCCGCGCGTGCGGATCTTCGGCCATAATCCCTGGATCGAGCTGCACGCGGCGCTCGCGGTCTTCAGCTACGGGGTCTTCGCGCTGCTCGCGCTGACGTCGCTGATGTTCCTGCTCCGCCATTTCTCCCTGAAGTCGAAGCGGCTGGGCGGCTGGTTCTCGTTCCTCCCCTCCATTCGCGATCTGGACCACATGGGCTTGCGGCTGCTCGCCGCCGGGGCGGCGATCCTGGGGTTTGCGGTCGCGGTCGGCGCGGTGCACTGGGCGCGCCCGGGAACGGTCGTGAACCTGGAGAAGGTCCTGGTGACGGTGTCCGTGGCCGGGGCTGCGTTCGTGCTGCTGTTGCTCCGGCTGCGCGGCATCCTTCTCGCCCGCCGGTTCGCGCTCGCCTGCCTGGTGCTCTACGCGGCCGCGCTGCTTTCGCTCGTCACGGTGGAACCGGGCCGCGGCCGCGGCCCGGTCCATCCGGTCCCAGCTGCCCGATGAGCACCGGTCATCTCTTCGTGGTCGGGGCGACGCACCACCGCACGCCCATCGAGGTCCGGGAGCGCCTGGCGCTCGACGCGGACGGGGCGACCGTGCTCCGCGACCAGCTCGCCGCGCTGCCGGGACTGCGGGAGTTCACGGTACTCAGCACCTGCAACCGCATCGAGTTCTACGGGGTCGCGGCGAGCCCCGAAGTCGCCGAGCAGGTGGGCGGGGCCTTCTGCCGGCGGCAGAATTTCGACCCGGCCGAGTTCGCCCGCTTCCGGCTGGACCTGCGCGATGCGGCCGCGCTGCAGCATCTGGTCGAGGTCGCCGCCGGCCTCGATTCGCAGATGCTGGGGGAGACGGAGATCTTCGGGCAGATGAAGCAGGCCTACGCCGCCGCCCAGGCCGCGGGGAACACCGGGCCGGTGCTCAACCGCGCGTTCCAGAAGGCATTCCAGGCGGCCAAGCAGGTGCGCACGCAGACCGCGATCACGACGGGCCAGGTGAGCGTCGCGAACGTGGCGGTCGAGCTCGCGGGCACGATCTTCGGCGGGCTCTCCGACGCGCGCATCCTCCTGCTCGGCGCGGGGGAGATCGGCGAGAAGACGGCGAAGGCGTTCCAGAGCCGCGGCGCCGCCTCCCTCACCGTCGCAAGCCGCCGGCTGGAGCGCGCGATGGAGCTCGCGACGACCCTCGGCGCCAGCGCCCTGCCCTTCGAGCAGCGGGAGTCCCGCCTCGCCGAGTTCGACATCGTGGTGTGCGCGACGTCGGCCCCGGACATCATCCTGCCCCGCGCCGCGGTGCGCGCGGCGATGGCCCGCCGGCCCGCCCGGCCGCTCTTCCTCATCGACCAGGCGCTGCCCCGCGACATCGATCCCGCGGTGGCCGAGCTGGAGAACGTGTTCCTCTACAACCTCGATGACCTCGCGCGGATCGCGGAGGAAAACCGCGCCGCGCGCGAGGCCGAGACGCTGAAGGGCCGCGCCATCGCCGGCGAGAAGGCCCGGGCGCTCTGGCAGCAGGTCGCGGCCCAGGTCACCACCGCCGCCGGCTCCGGCCCCGCCCGTGAGCCGGCCCGGCCGGACACCGCCACGTCGGTTTCCGAGACCCGTTAGCGCCCCTCGGCCGCGGCCAGCTGGCGCGCCAGCCAGCCCGCCGCGTCGCCCCCCGCGGGCGCCGCCAGGATCGCGCGCAACCGCCGGGCATGCGCCGCCGTGGCCTCCCGCCGCCGCGGATCGTCCGCGCAGCGCCGCAGTTCCGCCGCGAGGGCGCGCGCCGTCGCCCGCCCCTGGATGAACTCCGGGTACATCTCCTCGCCCAACAGCAGGTTCGCGATGCCCAGGTAAGGAACCCGGACGAGCATCCGGCCGAGGACGTACGTCACCGGGTGGGCCCGATAGGCGATCGCGCCGGGAATTCCGGCCAGGGCGCACTGGAGCGACATCGTCCCGCTGGACATCAAAACGGCCGAGGCGCCCACGGGAGGCGCGGCCCCGCGGGGGACCTCCCGCACCGCGATCCCAGCGTGGGGTTCCGCCGCCGTGAGCAACCGGCTGACACTCCCGCCGGGATGCAGCGCGATCGCCTCCGCCCGACCCGAGGCGCGGAAGCCGGCAACCAACCGGGGATAGATCCGCGCGACCGCCTGGCGGCGGCTGCCCGGCAACAGGAGCACGGGGCCCGCGGGATCCACGGCGACCGGCGCGCCATGCTCCGGATCGAGGAAGGGATGCCCGACGAATTCCACGGGCAACGACGTGTCGGCATAGCACCCCGGCTCGAAGGGAAAGATGACGGCCAGCGCGTCGAGGTCGCGCGCCATGGTGAAGCGGCGCCGCGCCTTCCACGCCCAGATCTGCGGGGAGATGTAGTAGACGATCCGCACGTCCCCGCCCCCGGCCCGCGAGATGCCCTGTTCCCGCAGCGCGGCGGCGAGCCGCAGGTTCAGCCCGGGGTAGTCGACCAGGCAAACCACCTTGGGCTGGTGCTCCCGGATCCACGCGACCAGGGCCGCGAAGAGCCGCCGGAAGTAGCCGTAGTTGCGCAACACCTCGACCAGTCCGACCACGGACGAGGCGGTGAGGTCGTGCAGCAACTGGGCTCCCGCCGTGCGCAACCGCTCCCCGCCGAGGGCCGCGACCCTCCGGCCCGGCTCCGCCCGGAGCAAACGGGCCACCATCCGCCCCGCGTGCTCATCCCCCGAATGTTCGCCGGCCAGCACCAGCACATCCGGGCGTCCCCCGAGCGGCGGAGGTAAGGGGAAGCTCACGTCAGGCTGCCGCGACACGACCAGGGGGGCTTCAGGCCGCGGATTCCGCCGCGCGGATCTGCTCGGTGATCGCGAGGGCCACTTCGAGGGCGCTCTTGCCCAACGCGGCGCCGACCTTGGGTTGGCTGGCCCGCGCCACGCTTTCCACGAAATGCGCCAGCTCAAGGGCCAGCGGCTCCCCTTTTTCGATGGGAATTTCCCGCACCGGGACGGCTTCCCCACCCTTGAGTTCCCCCGCGCGGACCCGGATGGCGTGCGCGACCAGATCCTCCCGCCGCACGAGGTGGCCGGCCTGGTGCATGAAATCGAGCGAGAGGTAGGCGTCCTCCTGGAAGATGCGGATCTCGCGCGCCTTCTTGGCGCTCATCCGGCTGGCGCTGAGGTTCGCGACGCAGCCGTCGGCGAACTGCAGCCGCGCGTTGGCGATGTCCTCACTGCGGGAGAGCACCCGCACGCCCACGCTGTCGATCCGCGTGAGCGGGGCCTTGACCAGCGCGAGGACGATCCCGATGTCGTGGATCATCAGGTCCAGGACCACGCCCACCTCCGTGCCGCGCGGCTGGTAGGGGGCGAGCCGCTCCGCGGTGAGGTAGCGCGGCCGGCGAATCTCTCCCTCGAGGAACGCCATGACCGGGTTGAAATGCTCGATGTGGCCGACCTGCACGATGCGCCCGGCCTCCCGCGCCGCCGCAAGCACCTGCTCGGCCTCGGCCAGCGAGGCGCAAAGCGGCTTCTCAATCAGGAGATGACTGCCCCCGGCCAGCAGCTGGAGCGCCACCTCCGCGTGCAGGTCCGTGGGTACCACGACGGAAACCGCGTCACAGGCGGCCCCCAGCGCGGCGAGGTCGGGGAACACGCGCCCGCCGTGGCGGCCGGCGACCTCCGCGGCGCGCCGCGCGTCCGCGTCGAACACGCCGACGAACTCCACCCCGGGCAGCGCCGCGTAGATGCGCGCGTGGTGCTGGCCGAGCGAGCCCACCCCCGCCACGCCGCACCGGATCTTGCTGGGAACCATGGGCGGACCGTAGCGGACCGCCCCCCGGGCGCCATCCGAAAGCGCTTCAGCGCAGGATGCCCTCGTGGAGGGTGCGGGTGCTCCCGCAGCGGGCCGCGTGCGCCGCATTGTGCGTGACGAGCACGAGGCCGGTGCCGGTCGCGGCGCAGAGGCCGACCAGCAGGTCGATGACGGCCTCGCCGGTGTGCTCGTCCAGGTTGCCCGTGGGCTCGTCGGCCAGCAGGAGCCGCGGACGGTTCATCAGCGCCCGCGCGACCGCGACCCGCTGACGTTCGCCGCCCGACAGTTGGGCAGGCAAATGCCGCGCGCGCCCGGCGAGACCGACCTGGCCGAGGAGGGCCTCCGCCCGCTGCCTCGTCGCCGCGTCCGGTGCGCCGAGCATGCGCGCCGCCAGCAGGACGTTGCCGAGCGCGTCCAGCTCGGGCACGAGGTGGAACGACTGGAACACCAGGCCGAGGTAACGGCTCCGGCGGCCGGGATCCGGCGCCGCGGCGCCCCAGCGGATCCAGCCGACGTCGGGGACGTCGAGTCCGGCCAGCAGGTGGAGCAGCGTGGACTTGCCCGACCCGGACTCGCCGCGGATCGCCAGGCTCTCGCCCGCGCCGAGGGTGAGATCGACCGCGCGGAGCACCGGAATCCGCGCGGCGCCGCTGCCGAAGGCCTTCGCCACGCCGCCCGCCTCGAGGATCAGCTCACTCACTGCGCAGCGCCTCCACGGGCTTGAGCCGGCTTGCGCGCCAGGCCGGCAGCAATCCGGCCAGGGTCGAGATGGCGATTGCCGCCACCACGGTCAGGATCAGGTCGGCGGGGAGCGTGTGGGCGGGCAGGTCGGTGAAGTGGTAGAACTGGCGCAGCGTCTCCTCCCGCCCCAGCCCGCGGGCGATCAGCCGCACAAGTTCGTTGCGCCACGCCAGCACCGTGAAGCCGCCGGCCAGCCCGAGCAGCGTGCCGCTGACCCCGATCAGGAAGGCCTGCGCGCAGAAGCAGAGCGCGACGCCCCGGCGGCTCGCGCCCAGCGCGCCCAACAGGCCGATCTCCCGGGTTTTGCGCACGACGGAGATCAGCAGCGAGCTCATGACCGAGAAGGCGGCGATCACCACGATGAAGAGCAGCAGGAACGCGGTGATCGTCTTCTCCAGGTTCAGCACCCAGAGGAAGCTTTCCCACTTCCGCGTCCAGGGCAGCGCCTCGATCCCCGGTGGAAGGACGCGGCTGACCGCCGGCAGGGCGGCCACCTCGTCCCGGCCGGGTGCCAGGCGCACGTTGATGCCATGCACCGCACGGCCGAGGCCGTAGAGCTCCTGCGCGGCCCGCAGCGTCGTGAAGGCCAGGCTGCTGTCGAGGTGCTGGTGACCGATCTCGAAGAGACCAACCACCCGGAAACGCCGCGGCAGGATCACCTCGTCCTGCTTCAGCCGCTCGAACAGCAGGGGGGAGTAAAGTTCGATCACGGTACCCACGCCGGCCCCCAGCTGTTCCGCCACCTGCCAGCTCAGGATCACGGAGTCATCATCCAGCTCCTCGAGGCTCCCGACGCGCACGTAGCGCCCCAGCTCGGCGACGCTCCCCACGGAGAGCGGATCGAGGCCGCGCAGGAGCGGGAAGGCGGGGCGGCCCGCGGCAAGGGCGGCCACCGGGCCTTCCACGAAGGGCGACGCGCCAGCCACCCCGGGAGCGCCCCGGATGGCCGCGAGCACCGCCGCAGGGTCGTCGATCAGCCCCCGCGCCTTCACCTGGATCTCCCCTTCCGTCCGCACGATCATGCGCCGGATCTCATGCCCGAAGCCGCCCATCACGCTCGTCACGATCACGAGCACGCCGACCCCGAGCGCGACGCCCAGCACGGAGATCGCCGTGAAGAACGGGAAGCGGCGCCCGGCGGGGAACAGCTGGCGGAGGGCGAGGTAGAGGTACCAGGGCATCGGGAGGCGCGCGCGGCGTCCGCGCTCAACTCCCTCCCGGGCGCAGCTGCGGGAACAGGATCACATCGCGGATGCTCTCCGCCCCGGTGAGCAAAATGCAGAGCCGGTCGATGCCAATGCCCATCCCGCCCGCGGGGGGCATGCCGTGTTCGAGGGCGAGGAGAAAGTCCTGGTCGATGTTCTGGCGTTCCTCCCCGGCCTGACGCTCGAACATCTCCCGCTGCACATCGGGGTCATTCTGCTCGGAATAGGCGGGGGCGACCTCCATGCCGCCGATGATCAACTCGAAGACGTCGATCGTGCTCGGGTCGTCCGCCGTCAGCTTCGCGAGCGGGCAAAGTTCACGCGGCAGGTGCGTCACGAACGTCGGCTGGATCAGCGTGGGCTCGATCCGCTTGGAGAAGATCTCGTTGGTGATCTCGAACTCCTCCCACGCCGGATTGACCCCGAGGCCGAGACGCTCGGCCCCGGCGATCTTCTCGGCCTTGGAGCGACCAAACCAGTCGGCGTCACCCGTGGCCTCGCGGATGAGGTCCTTGTACCGGACCTCGCGCCACGGGGCGCCGAAGTCGATGTCCTGGCCGCTCGGCGCGTGCCGGAGCCGAAGGCTGCCATCCGCCGGCCGGACCACCTCGCGCACGAGCGATTCGAGCAAATCCCTCACCAGCTGCATCATGCCGCGGAAATCGGAGTAGGCCTGATAGACCTCCAGCATCGTGAACTCGGGGTTGTGTTTCCGGGAAACCCCCTCGTTGCGGAAGATCCGCCCGATCTCAAAGACCCGGTCGAAGCCACCCACCAGCATCCGCTTGAGGCGCAGCTCGGTCGCGATCCGCAGGAAGAAGTCAGCGCCGAGCGCGTTGTGGTGAGTCTTGAAGGGTCGCGCCGCCGCCCCGCCGGGCGTCGCCTCCAGCACCGGGGTCTCCAGCTCGAGGAAGCGCCGGTCCTCGAGGAAGCGCCGGATGTGCGACACGATCCGCGGCCGGAGCAGCAGCCGCGCGCGCGATTCCGCGTTCACGATCACGTCGAGGTAGCGCTGGCGGTAGACCTGCTCCGGGTCGCTCAGCCCGTGCCACTTCTCGGGCAGGGGCCGCAGCGCCTTGGCGAGCAGCACGAAGCCATCGACCTTAACCGTGATCTCCCCGGACTTGGTGGTGAACAGCGTGCCCTCGGCACCGATGATGTCGCCGAGGTCCAGGCGCTTGAAGGCCGCGTAGGCCACCTCCCCCACGACGTCCCGCTTGAGGTAGAGCTGGATCGGCCCGTCCTGGTCGAGGACCTTGACGAACTGGCTCTTGCCCATGTCCCGGATCGTCACGAGCCGGCCGGCGACCGCCACCTTGACCGTGTAATCCTGCCCGGGGACGTGGGCCCGCAGGGCCTGGGCGGAGGAGTGCGTGGGCGCGAAGCTCGCGCGGAACGGATCCGTGCCCGCGGCGCGGAGTTCCGCCAGCTTCTGGCGGCGGACGGCGTGTTGGTCGTGAGACTGGTCGGGTTGGGCGTCGGACATCGGAACGGGGGGGCACCGTGGGCTCCGCCCGGGCGGGGGGCAAACGCAATTTCCCGGGGCGCTTGCCTCCCGACCGCGCACCCGCCACGGTCGGCGCGTGAAGCTTTCGCGCGCGCCCTACGTCGCCAGCCGTGTTCCCCTTTCCCGCCGGAGCTTCCTGCGCTCCGCCGGCATCGGCTTGTCGCTGCCGCTGCTCCAGGCGATGTCCCCCGTGCTCGGCCGCGCCGCGCCCCTCCCGGGACCTGCGCCCGGCGCGCCCCGGCGGATGCTCGCGATCTGCAACAACCTCGGCCTGCTCGCCGACCAGTTCTTTCCCACGGAGGCCGGGGCCGGGTACCCGGCGTCCCCCTACCTGCGCCTGCTCGACGAGCACCGCGCGGACTTCTCGGTCTTCAGCGGCGTCTCCCACCCGAACGTCGACGGCGGGCATCCGGCCGATGTTTGCTTCCTGACCGCCGCCCCGCACCCCGGCAGCAGTTCCTTCCGCAACACCATCTCCCTCGATCAGGTCATCGCGGAGCAGATCGGCACCCTTACCCGCTTTCCCTCGCTGACGCTCGGCGTCAACACCCGCACCCGCAGCCTGTCCTGGACTGGCAGCGGGGTCGCCATCCCCCCCGAGGACAAGGCGGCGGACGTGTTCCGCCAGCTGTTCCTGCAGGGTTCCGCGGCCGAGGTGAGCGCGCAGCTGCGCCGGCTCGACACCGGCCGCAGCATCCTCGACGCCGTGGCCGGCCAGGCCAGCGCCCTCCGCCGCAACCTTCCCGCCCCGGACCGCGAGCGTCTTGAGCAGTATTTCACCAGCGTGCGCGAGCTGGAGCAGCGGCTGCAGGCCTCGCGCGACTGGGAGCAGCGCCCCAAGCCGGCGGTCAGCGTGCCCGTGCCGATCGACCCGGCCAACCCCGCCGCCTACATGGAGAAGGTGCGCGTCATGTACGACCTCGCGCGACTCGCCTTCGAGACCGACTCCACCCGCGCCGTCACCCTGATGCTCGACGGCGTGAGCACCCCCGCGCTGGAGCTGGCGGACGCCACCCTGACCGACGGGTACCACAACCTCTCGCACCACGGGAAGTCGGAGAAGAAGCGGGGCGAGCTGCGCCGGATCGACGAGTGGCACATGCGCCTGCTCGCCAAGCTGCTGGCCGACCTGAAGGCGACGCGGGAGGACGGGCGTCCGCTGCTCGACCGGACGATGGTCCTCTACGGCTCCAATTTCGGCGACGCCAACGCCCACACCTGCTTCAACCTGCCGACGTTGCTCGCCGGGGGCGGATTCCGCCACGGCCGCCACCACGCATTCAGCACCGCCCACAACTACCCGTTGCCGAACCTCTACGTCTCCATGCTGCAGCGCATGGGCATTCCCGCCGAGCGCTTCGCCTCCTCCACGGGCACGCTGCGCGGACTCGAGTTCGCCGGATGAGACGCGCGGTGTTGGGACTGCTGGCCACGCTCCTGGGCGCGGCCGTCGCCGGGGCGGCGCTGCCCCCCGCCGCGGCCGCCTTCATCGAGCGGCACTGCGCGGGTTGCCACGACGACGTTGAACGCAAGGGCGGGCTCGATCTCGGCGCGCTGCGGCTGGAGGCCGCGAGCCCCGGGGACCTGGCGCGCTGGGCCCGGATCCACGACCGCGCGGCAGCCGGCGAGATGCCGCCGGAAAACAAGGCCCGCCCCGAACCCGCCGCGCTCGCCGCCTTCCTGCGCGAACTGGGCGGGGCGCTGCGGACCGCCGAGGCGCAACGGATCGCGACCGCCGGCCGCAGCGGATCGCGCCGCCTCAACGCCCTCGAATACGAGAATGCCGTCCGGGACCTCCTCTCCGCCCCCTGGCTCCAGCTCCGCGGCCAGTTTCCCGAGGACGGCGAGGCGCATCGGTACAACAAGGCGGCCTCCGCCCTCGACGTCTCCCACGTCCACCTCGCCCGCTACCTCAGCGCCGCCGACCATGCCTTTCGCCAGGTCCTGAGCGTGCGGTACGCCCTCCCGCCCACCTCCCTCTCCCGTCACTACGCCCGCGATCAGCGCACCCTCACCGGCAAGTTCAGCGGCAGCATCTTCAACTCCTCGCCGGACCGGATGACCTACCCGCTCCTGGACCTGACCACGCCGCAGCCCGAAGTCCGGCGCCTGCAGGCGCCGCTGACCGCGGGACCTGCTGACCCGGCGCTGCGGGAACGCGAGGCCGTCGGCTGGGTTTCCAGCAACTACGTCACCGGCTTCACGTACCGCTGGGACGGATTCCGCGCCCCGGTGGCCGGCCGCTACCGGATCCGCTTCAGCGGCCATACCCTCTGGACCGCCCCGGGCGGCATCGCGCAGCGTTACGCGGACGAATCGGATCGCCGGGGCACCCCGCGCCCGCCGAACCCCAACGTGCCGAACTACGACCTGCTTTCCCCGGGACGCACCGTCGAGCCGATCACCGTGTACACGCGCAACGGCGTGCTCAACCGCCGGGTCGGCGGCTTCGATCTCACGCCGGAGCCCGCCGTGCACGACCTCGGCGAGATTTGGCTGCTGGCCAACGAGACGCTCGTCCCGGACGCCTCCCGGTTCTACCGCTCGCGGCCGAACAACTTCCGCAATCCGCTGATGACGCCCGAGGGCACGCCGAGCGTCGCCTTCCGGTGGATGGAGGTCGAGGGTCCCCTGCGGGACGAGACGACGCTCGCCGGTTATCGGCTGCTCTTCGGGGACCTGCCGCTGCGTCCGGCCCGGCCCGGCGAGGGCGGCGTCGCCGTGCCGGTCGTCCGTCAACTCCCCCGGGCCGAGGGCGGCCGCAACCCCGGCCAGCGCGTGGAACCGCTCGGGGAGGAAAAGGTCGAGGTGGAGAGCGCGGACCCGGCCGGCGACGCGCGCCGCCTGCTGGCCAGCTTCGTGGCGCGCGCCTACCGCCGTCCGGTGCGACCCGGCGAGATCGACGCCTTCGCCGCCCTGTTCGACGAACGCCGGGCCGCCGGGCTCGGCTTCGCGGAGGCGCTGCTGGCCGCCTACACCGCCGTGCTTGCCTCCCCCGGGTTCCTCTTCCTCGAGGAGGCGCCCGGCCCTCTCGGCGGCCACGCCCTCGCCACCCGGCTCGCCCTGTTCCTCTGGAATTCGCCGCCCGACGCCCGCCTGCGTGCGCTCGCGGACTCCGGCGCCATCCGGGAGCCGGCCCAGCTGCGGGCGGAGACCGAGCGGCTGCTCGCGGATCCCCGCGCGGAGCGCTTCCGCGACGCGTTCCTCGATTACTGGCTCGACCTGCGCAAGATGGAGGACTCCACCCCCTCCACCACCCTCTACAACGATTACTACCTCGACGATGCGCTGACGGAGGCCGCCACCGCGGAGACCCGGCTCTACTTCGCCGAGTTGCTCGCGCACAACCGCCCGGCCCGGCTGATCGCGGACGCCGATTTCACCTACCTGAACGAGCGGCTCGCCCTCCACTACGGGATCAGCGGGGTCACCGGGATCGCGATGCGGCGCGTCCCGCTGCCCGCCGACAGTCCGCGCGGCGGCTTCCTGACGCAGGCCAGCGTGCTCAAGGTGACGGCCAACGGCACGACGACCTCGCCGGTCCTGCGCGGCAAGTGGATCGTCGAGCGGATCCTGGGCCTGGACATCCCGCCCCCGCCACCCGTCGCGGCCGTGGAGCCCGACATCCGCGGCGCGGTGACCATCCGGGAGCAACTCGCTCGGCACCGCGAGGATGCCTCCTGCGCCTCGTGCCATCGGAAGATGGACCCGCCCGGCTTCGCGCTCGAGAGCTTCGACGTGCTCGGCGGCTGGCGGGACCGCTACCGCGCGATCGCGGAGGAGAAGCCCGCACTCCGCGGCCTCGGCAAGAACGGCCAGCCCTTCGCCTTCCACCTCGCACTCCCGGTGGACGCGAGCGGCGAGCTGCCCGATGGCCGGCCGTTCCACGACATCCGCGAGTTCAAGCGCCTGATCCGGAGCGACGAGGAAGCGCTCGCGCGCAACTTCGCCCGGCAACTCCTGCTCTTCGCCACCGGCGCCCCGGCCCATTTCAGCGACCGCGACGAGGTCGAGCGCATCCTCGGGAAGGTCCGAGCCGAGGGCTACGGCCTGCGTTCCCTGGTCCACGCGGTCGTCGAGAGCCGCCTGTTCCGCGAGAAGTGACTGGCCACCCGCGCGGCACCGCCGCACCGGCCTAACCCGGACCGGCGTAGGCCGCGATCCAGGCTACGATCTGATCCAGCTCGTCCCGCGCGCTCCGTGCTCCGGCGGCGGGCGCGTGCCGGTTGAGCAGCAGCGAGAACGCCAGCCGCTCGCCACCCGCGGTGGTGAGGTAGCCGGAAAGCGCGTTGGCCCAGCGCAGCGTGCCGGTCTTGGCGCGGACATTGCCCTCGGCCGCCGTGCCCCGCAGCCGCGTGCGCAGCGTCCCGTCGCGACCCGCGATCGGCAGGGAGGCCTCGAAGTCCCGGGCCGCGGGATGCCGCGCCATCGCCACGAGCAGGCCGACGGTGGCGCGGGCGGTGAGCAGGTTGTTCCGCGAGAGGCCGGAGCCCTCCTCAAATCGCACCTCCGACGGATCGATCCCGGTGCGCCCGAGGAATTCCCGCAGGGCCTCGAGGGCGAGCGTCTCGCCCGTGCGATGCGGCGGGGTGGACGGCCCGCGCCGCAACTCGCCCAGATGCCCGAAGACCAGGTCCGTCTCGAGGTTCTGGGACGGCTTCATGAACTCCGCCACCAGCTCCCGCAGCGGCGGGGAGACCAGCTCCCCGAGCGCCGCGGCCCCCGCGGGAACCGGGCTCGGATCCGGCCAGCGCACGGCTCGCGCCCGACCGGCGACCGCCATCCCCGCCCGCGCCAAGGCGGCGCGCAGGGCCGCCGCATACCACTCCGCGGGCCGGGGCACCGTGACGTTGACCACCTCGGGGCGGCCTCCCGCGGGCAGCGTCCCCCAGAGATGGACCCGCGCCTCGCCCGCCAACCGGCGCACCACCACCTGCGCCGGGACGTCCCCGGCTCCCGTGCGCAGGCGGGACAGGACCTCGAGCCCCGTGTCCGGTTGGCGCCACGCGAGCGCTACGCTCCCACCCGGCGCGGGCGCCGGCGTGAGGCTCAGTTCCGCGTAGTTCTGCTCCAGGCTCACGCCGGAAAGTTCGGCCCCGTACCAGTCATTGAGGTCATCGGCCGTCCAACCCGATCCCTGCGGCGGCTGGTGGAACCAGGTGGCGTCGGCGACGAGATCCCCCTCGATCCGCCGGACGCCGGCGCGCCGCAGGACGTCCACGACCGGGCCGAAGATCGAATCGAAGGTCCGATCCGTGCCCCGCACGCGCCAGCTGGGATCGCCCCGGCCCGCGACGAACAGGTCCCCCCGCACGGTTCCGGAGGCATCCGGCGCCACCGAGGCCAGAACCGGCGTGCGGATCCGGTGATCCGGACCGAGGACGTCGAGCGCGAGCGCGCCGGCGAACAGCTTGCTGTTGGAGGCCGGGCTCATCAACCGGCGCGGCTCGTGCTCGAACCAGACCTGTCCGGAGGCGAGGGACACGACCTGCACCCCCCAGAGCCCGCCGCGGAAGCGCTCGTCGCGCAGGCGCCGGTCGAGTTGTTCCCGCAGTTCCGCCAGCGTGGCGGGGGGACCGGCCTCCGCCGCCCGCAGCGGGGCGTTCAACCCGAGGACGAGGAGGAGAACGGCGGGGATCAGGCGCGGGATCACGCGGCGGAGGCTGGGCGGGAACCCGCCGCGCGGCAACGCGCTTCGGGTCCGGCCCGGGAAATTCCTCGCCTGCCCGACGCCGGGGCGGCTAGCTGCCCTCGCCCCATGAATTCCTACTTCAGCGTCGGCGACTGGGTGATCATCGTCGGCTACCTCGTGGCGATGATCGCGCTGGGTGCCTGGTTCGGCAAGGACCAGCGCTCGACGCGGGATTACTTCCTCGGCAGCCGGGACATTCCCTGGTGGGGCATCGGCGCCTCCATCATCGCGACCGAGACCAGCGCGCTGACCATCATCGGCGTGCCCGCCATCGCCTATGCGGGCAACCTCGGTTTCCTGCAGATGATCCTCGGCTACGTGATCGCTCGCGTGGTCCTCGCGATCGTGATGGTCCCGCACTACCTCCGCGGCGAGATCTTCTCCCCTTACCAACTGCTGGAGCAACACCTCGGCCGCGGCCCGCGCCGACTGGCTGGCGCCCTCTTCCTTTTTCTCGAACCCCTTTCCGCCGGGGTCCGCGTCTATGTCGCCTGCATTCCGATCCGGCTGATGCTCGGCGACGCCCTCTGCAGCCTTGGGGGGCTCGTCGACCCGATCCTCGGCGCGATCCTGCTCTTTGTCGTCCTATCCGTCGTCTACACCTACATCGGCGGGATGAAGGCGGTGATCTGGACGGACGCGGTCCAGATGGTGCTGTTCCTCGCGGGCGGGATCTTTGCACTGACCCACCTCGCGGGCATGATCGACGGCGGGTTCGCCGGGGGCCTCGCCAAGGCGGCCGCGGCCGGGAAGACGGAGTGGCTGCGCCCTGAATTCGCCCTCGGAGCACCTTTCAACCTCTGGATGGGGCTGATCGGCGGCACCTTCCTCGTGCTGTCCTCCCACGGGGCGGATCAGCTGATCGTGCAGCGCGTCCTCGCGTGCCGCGACGTCGCCGAGGGGCGGAAGGCGCTCGTGTTCAGCGCGGTGCTGATCTTCCCGCTGTTCCTCCTGTTCCTCCTCGTGGGCGTGCTCCTGTGGGTCTACTACCAGAGCCATCCGTTCCAGATCCCGCTGCCGGAGAGCCGGCCGGGCATCAAGTCCAACGACTTCATCTTCCCGATCTACATCGTGACCGAGATGCCGCACCTGCTGAAGGGCTTCCTGATCGTCGCCATCCTGGCCGCGGCGATGTCCTCCATCAGCTCGGCCGTCGCCGCCCTCGCTTCGGTGTCGACGATGGATTTCCTGAAGCCGGCGCTGCCGGGGCGCAGCGATGAGTTCTTCCTCCGCTTCAGCCGGCACTCGACGCTCGTCTGGGCCGCGGTGCTGGTCTTCGTGGCGTCACTGACGCGCGAGGTGACCTTCGTGCTCAACGCGGCCTTCTCCCTGCGCGGCCTCACCAGCGGCGCCCTGCTGGGGGGGCTCGCGCTGGCGATGTTCGGCCGCGGGGTGGGCGCGCGGGCCGCGGTCGCCGGGATGCTGGCCTCGTTCGCCGCGATGAACGCGATCTACTGGCCCGCCGTGACGCCCGCGACCCGGGAGTGGTGGCTGCGCACCTTCGGCGGCGAGGTCTTCTGGCCGTGGTTCACCCTGATCGGCTTCCTGATCACGGTCGGAGTCGCCGCGCTGCTCCGACCCCGCCGCGCGCCCGCCGCCTAACGCCCGCTCGCCGCCCCGTCCGGCGGCCGCCGGTCGAATCCGCCTTCCAGGAGGCCCTCGGCCGCACGGTGCAGGATGAGTTCCGCCGCGCCCTGGTTCGCCGGCGCCTCGAACACCGTGTGGCCCATCCCCCGCAGCAGCGCGAGGGTATCGGCGGAGAGGGCGTGGCGCTCGTGCACGATGCGGTCCGGCAGCCACTGGTGGTGAATGCGGCCCGCATCGACCGCCTCCTGGGCGTTCATCCCCCAGTCCACCACGTTGAGGATCGTGCCCAGCACCGTGTTGATGATCGTGCGCCCGCCGGGCGAGCCGGTCACGAGGAGCAACTGACCGTCCTTCACCACGATGGTGGGCGACATGCTGGAGAGCATCCGCTTGCCCGGTTGCGCGAGGTTGGGGGGCGTGCCGATCAGGCCCTTCTCATCGGTCAGTCCGGGGGCGGCGTTGAAGTCCCCCATCTCGTTGTTCAGCAGGAAGCCGGCGCCGGGGACGACGATGTACGAACCGTACGCGTACTCGAGGGTGTAGGTCAGCGCGACCGCGTTGCGCTCCCGGTCGACCACCGAAAGGTGGGTGGTCTCCGGGGACTCGGTGGGCCACGCGAAGGACGTGGGCGAGGAGACCGAGGCTCGCCGGAGGTTGATCGTTTGCCGCAGCTCCGCCGCATACTCCTTGGAAATGAGCCGCGCGACCGGAATGTCCGGGACGAAGTCAGGGTCGGCGACATGCCGGGCGCGGTCGGCGAAGGCCCGGCGCATCGCCTCGGCCATCCGGTGCACGACGGCCGCGGAGCCGTGGCCGAGGCTCCGCAGGTCGTAACCCTCGAGGATGTTGAGCATCTGGATGACCGCGATCCCGCCGGAGCTGGGCGGCGGCATGCCGAGGATCTGGTGCCCGCGGTACGTTCCCCGCACGACCTCCCGCTTGCGCGGCTGGTAGGCGCGGAGATCCGCCCGCGTGATCAGGCCGTCGTTGGCCCGCATCTCCCGCTCGATCAACTCCGCCGTCTCCCCGGCGTAGAAACCCACCGGCCCCTGCTCCGCGATCCGCTCGAGCGTGCGCGCGAGATCCGGTTGCCGCAGGATGTCGCCCGCCTCGTAGGGCACCCCATCCTTGGAAAACTGCGCCAGCGAGGCCGGGTACCGCTTGAACTGGGGCAGCACGCCCTTCAGGGAGCGCGCAAGGCCGTGCGTGACCTCGAACCCCTCCCGCGCCAGCCGCACCGCGGGCAGGATCAGTTCCTTCCACGGACGCCGGCCGTGCTCGCGCCACGCGAGGTGCAGCCCGGCGACGGTGCCGGGCACGCCCACCGCGCGATGGCTCAGGTGGTGGCGGTCGAAGTCATACTTGCCGTCCCGCAGCCACATCTCCGGCGAGGATCCGGCCGGCGCGGTCTCGCGGAAATCGTAGGCCTGGGGCGCCCCCGCGGCGGGGCGGTAGACGATGAAGCCGCCGCCGCCGATGTTGCCGGCCGTCGGATGGGTCACCGCGAGGGCGAACGCGGTGGCGACCGCGGCATCGATCGCGTTACCACCATCGAGCAGCACCTGATGTCCAATGCGCGAGGCGTGCCCTTCCTGGGACACGACCATCCCGTCGCGCGCCCACACCGGAGCCGATCCGGCGAGCGCGCGGGAAGGCAACAGGGTCAGGGCGGCGAGGCCGATAACGGTGAACCCACGGGCGAACGGAGACATCCCGCGACCCTGCCGGTCGGCAGCGATGAGTCAAACGCCGCCTCCCCGGGCGTCAGCGCCCGGCCGCGGCGCGAAGTCGCTCCTTGGCGCGCAACATCACCCGCAGCGGGTGCAGTTCCTCCTCCGAGGTCAGCGGCATCGGCGTGCCCGCCACGAGCTGGGCGGCGAAGGCGTCGAAGTAATCCGGTCCCGGGGTGCGGTCGAGGGGCTCGCTCACGCCCTCGCGCCGGACCAGGCGCGTGCGGGCGCCGCCGTCGACCGACTCGATGAACCCGCGGGTGCCGAAGATTCGGAGGGTTTCGTTGCCGTGGGGGAGACCGGCGGCCCCCGGGTTCAGGTAATTGATCACCAGGGTCACCAACCCGCCGTTCTCCAGGCGCCCCTGGGCGATCGCGGCGAGCTTCCCCTCCCCTTGCTCCGCCGCCGGCTTCCCGAAACCGGTCTCATCCGCGGTCAGCGCGGCCATCCGCACGCCGCCCGCGTGCTCCACCATCCGGGCCCCGTGGATGCCGGCCTGCAGGAACAGGCCGCCATCGATCGCCTCGTCCTGCGGGCGCGCGGCCCCGTAGCGGTAGGACTTCTGCACGAGGACCTGGACGACGTCGCCGATGTCGCCCGCCTGCACGTGCCGGCGGATGGCGGCGTAGGGCGCGACGAAGACGGTGCCCGCCATCTCGCGAAACTCGCGCCCCGAGCGGCGGGCGGCGGCCAGGATGGAGTCCAGCTCCGCCTCGGTCAGCGCGGAGGGCTTCTCCGCGTACACGTGGCGGCCCGCCTCCAGGCAGCGGATGGCGTCGCGGGCCTGATCCGCCCGCCGCGGCGAGCACAGGACGACGAGGCCGACCGCCGGATCGGCCAGCAAGGCCTCGAGTCCGGCGACGACCTTGACGCCCGCGGGCGGGTTGGTCTGGCGAACCCCGGCGACGGCGACGAGGCGGGCGTGGGGGTGATCGCGAAACTTCTCGAAGCGGAGCTGGTGTCCATTGCCGCCGTAAAGCGCGACGCCGATTCGCTCCGCCGCCGGGAGCGCGCCACCGAAGCTGGCCAGAAAGCCGAGGAGCAGGAAACGGGCCGACGCCCGGAGCGGGTTCATCGCGTTCAGGCAAACGGCCGCCGCACGGGTGCGCAACGCGAAGTCGCGCTTGCCTCCCGGCCGGCCCGGAGCCCCTTCTCGACCGTGCCCCGTCGCCCCCGTTTCCGCCGCTTCCTCGGGATCGACTATTCCGGGGCCGCCACGCCCGAGACGCGACTGCCCGGCCTGCGCGTCTACGCGGCGGAGGATCCGGTGGAACCCCCGCGGGAAATCCCCGGACTGGGTCCAGGCGGGCGCTGGAGCCGGCGCGAACTCGCCGCGTGGCTCACCGCCTCGCTGGCCGCCGGCCCGCCCACCTTGGTCGGCATTGATCACGGGCTCTCGTGTCCGCTTGCCTACTTTGAACGGCACGCGCTGCCTCCGCGGTGGGACGCCTTCCTCGCCGATTTCGTCCACCACTGGCCCGCGCACCAGCCGGGCGTGACCGTCCGCGCGCTCCGCGCCCACAACACGCGGACCGGTGATCCGCGCTGGCGGCGGCCCTGCGAGCGGCGCACCGGGGCCAAATCCGTTTTTCATTTCGATGTTCCCGGTAGCGTCGCCACCTCGACCCACGCCGGGCTCGCCTGGGTGGGCCACTTGCGCACCGAGTTGGGCAACCGCCTCCACTGCTGGCCATTCGATGGCTGGCGACCACCCCCCGGCCGGCACGTGCTGGCGGAGATCTATCCGGCGCGCTGGAGCGCGGGCGGGCCGCGGGACGGGCGCACGCCGGACCAGCAGGACGCCTTCGCCACGGCGGCCGCCCTCGCCGCCGCGGACTTCTCGGGAGAGTTGGAAGACTGGCTCGAACCCCGGCTACCGCCGGAGGAAAAGGCCGCGGCGCGCCTCGAGGGCTGGATCCTGGGCGTCAGCTGAGGGGGCTCACGGCAGGAGGTAAATCTCCGCCAGCGCCACCCCGGTGGCCCCGCCGACGCCGGCCACGCGCAACGTGTACGCGCCGGGGGCGAGGTTCAGCACCAGCGCGGCGTCGCGGCTGCCCGCCGCGAGCGGAAAGGCTCCCGCGTCCACCGCGGCGGTCGCCGCCTCGGCGCCCGCGGCTTGGGCCTGCCAGTTGTCGTTGGCCGCCACCACCTCGCTGCCCTGCAGCACCTCCAGGATCGGGTCCGCAAGGGCGCCGGCGACGCCGAAGGCGGTGAGTCCGGGCCCGATCGCCCGGACCAGCACGCGGCGCGGAGCGTCACCGGCCAGCACGAACCCCGGGATGAGGACCGACTCGCCGCTGCCCACCTGCGCCCGCGTCGAGAGGTTGGCGAGCCGTCCGGCCGCCCCCGGAGCCGGCGTCTCGCCGATCACCTCGCGGGGCAGCGCCGTCACATCGAGGTCCGGGCTGGTGTTCCAGCGGCGCACCCAACCCGGCGGCGCGGGAACGGTCGTGCGGAGGATGACCGTGTTGTCGAGTTCCAGGTCCTCGCTCCAGATGAAGCTCGCGCCCGTGAAATCCTCGGCGACGTAATCCCCGTCAGGTCGGACCTGCTCGGCGGGATACTCCCGCGCGTTGGGCCAGGCGCTGTCGTCGAAGCCGGGCGCGTGCCACCCCGCGGGCAGCGGCGTGCGCTCGACGCGGGGATTGACGACATCGCGGTTGAGGGGACCGCGGTGAAACGCCTTGGCCTTCCACCGGGCGCTGGTGACGGTGCCGTCCCCGAGCCGGAGGATGAAGCCGGCGTCGCCGATCCGGTTCCCATATTCCAGCCCGGTGGCGGGCTCGGCGTTATCCTTGGCGAGCACCGCAATGGTCAGCGGGTATTCGGGCAGAATCCGCACCGAGACCTGGTTGTGCGGCAGGAAATCGATCGCATCCGCGGCCACCAGCTTCCCGTTGATGAAGACCGCGAACCAATTGTCGGCGTAGGCCGTGAGCCGGATCGTGTCGCTGAGGGTCGGCTTGACCTGCGCGCAGGCGGCGGACGTCGCCAGGACGGCCAGCAGGGCGAGCCTTCGGTGCCGCGGCGTCATCGGCTGGAAGCGCCGTCCGCGCGTGATCCGCACAGGGTGCGGACCTCCCGGCGAAGCTGGACGCGAAGCCGGTGCAGGCGCACCTTGAGCGCGTTGAGGGTGAGGCCCGCCTCGTCGGCCATCACCCGATACGTGACGCCCGCGATGACCTGTTCGATCAGGCGGCGGTCGCGGCCCGCGCAGCGGCCAAGGGCGACTTCCAGCGCCTCCCGGACCTCATGCACGCGATCCTCCGCGGCAGGATCGGTGAGTCCCGCCCAGAAGCCGTCCTCGACGGGAATCGCGGGGCGGCAACGCAGGCGCCGCCGGTGGTCCAGCGCGCAGTTGCGCGCGAGCGTGAAGAGCCACGTCTCGAAGCGCGGGACCTCCCGCAGCAGGTGAAGTTGGGTGACCATCTTGACCCAGACCTGCTGGAGGACGTCCTCGGCCGCCCAGGGATCGCCCACCTGGCCGCGCAGGAATCCACGGAGCCTCCGACGGTAGAGGCGGACCAGTTCTGTCTGGGCCAGCGGGTCGCCGGCCCGCGCGCGAATGACAAGCGCGGCCAGTGCCACTTCGCCGGACGGGACCGTTCCCGCCGCAACCTCGCGGGGATGAAAGGCGACCATGGGTCAGGGGACGTCGTACAGCTCGAGGAGCGCGACGCCGGAGGCGGCGCCCGCGCCGGAGATCTGGGCGGTGTAGGCGCCCGGCTCGAGGACCACCAGCAGGGCGGAATCGCGGGAATTGGCCGGCAGGGCGAAAGCCCCGACCTGGCCGGCGGCCGCGGCCAGCGCAACCGCCCCGCCGGCGCCCCAGTCGTCATTCAGCCTCAGCGCCGCGGCGGAGCCCTGCCGGTACAGCGCGAGCTGCGGATCCGCAAGGACGTCCCCCACCCCGAAACCGGCGAGGGCTGGTCCCACCGCGCGGATCAGCAGTCGTTTCGGCTCGGAGCCGGCGATCACGAAGCCCGCGATCAGCACCTCCGCGCCCGTTCCGACGCGGGTCCGGGCCGAGAGGTTGACCAGACCTGCAACCCCGGCGCCTGACCGGTGGTAGAGCTCGACCAACGCAACCCCGCTGGCGCCGGCCTTGCCGGTCAACTGGGCCGTGTAGGCCCCCGCCGCCGGCGCCGTAAGCAGTGCGGCATCGCGGCTGCCGGCAGGCAAAGCAAAGGCGCCGAATTCGGCCGCCGCGCTGGCCAGCGCCGTCGCGTCCGCCCCCCCGCCCCAGTCGTCGTTGGTCGCCAGCGCCACACCCGCCCCGCTGAAGAGGGTGAGGACCGGATCCGCCAGGGACCCTCCGACGCCAAAGGCGCCCAAGGTCGGACCCACCCCGCGGGCCAACAGGGTCGGCGGCGAGCCCCCCGCGAGCACGAAGCCCACGATGAGGGTGGCATCGCCCGCACCCGCCCCGGATCGCACGGAGAGGTTGGCCATCCGGGCGGTGCCGAGCGCCACCCCCGCCGGGCCGGACTCCACGGTCCCGCCGGATCCGGAAACGAGCACGGAGTAGGTGCCCGCATCGGCGGCGCCCACGTTCGCCAGGGCCAGGGTCGATCGCGTGGCGCCCGGGATCGCCACGCCCGCCTTCCGCCACTGGTAGGTCAGCGTTCCCTCCCCCGTCGCCCCCACCGTCAGCTGCACGCTCGCCCCCGGCGCCACGGTCTGGAACGCCCGCGGCTCCTCGGTGAGCACCGGCGGCCGGGCCTGCGGGGCAGAGCGGACCGCGAAGACCGGGTAGGATGACGTCATCAGCTCGTAACTGATGATCCCCTGCGCCGCCCGGTTGGGACCGTTCGCGGCGGGCACCGTGTTGTTGTAACCGAATTCGACCAGCCAGGCGCTCGTGGGCGCCGCGTTGCCGGAACGGAGCGCCGTCGAGGACCAGTAGGCGGTCGCCGGGGTCGTGGCCGACGGAAACACCAGCCGGTTGATCGCCGCCTGCGCGCCGTTCCTCGACGCGGCCGTGGCGAGGGTGTAGTCGGTCAAGCTCTGCAGCTCGCGCACGTTCGGCAGGCGCCAATCGCCGTGGCCCGCGAGCGCGAGGTCTTCCGCGTAGGCCAGTGCGCTGGACCAAGTCATCGCGGGGGCGGGCACCTGCGTCCACATCAGCCCGGTGTCGAGGTCGGTGACCGTGCCGTCGAGATTGTTGACGTAGTGGTGCCCGTTCCCCGGGCGGGCGCCCCGCACATAGCGCGCGTGGTAGCGGAGCCGGCCGCCAGCGCTGATCGTCTCAGCCTTCGGCTTGGGCCCCAGACCGCCGCCCGCGTTCACGCTCCAGACGCGCGCGGCGTCCGTGCCGTAGATATCGCTCGACCACCAGTACTCCGCCGCCCCCGCGGGATGCGGGGGGAAGAAGGTGGTGTTCATCGCGGGGTTGCCCTGGCCGAAGGTCATGAGGCTGAAGAGCTCCATCGGGGTCGGCAGGCGCCAGTCCGAATAACCCCCGGTATCGAGGGTAGCGGCCCGGGCGACCGCCGCCTCCCAGGTGCTCTCACCGGCATCGATCTTCTGCCACATCAGGCCGGTGACGAGGTCCGTCACCGTGCCGTCGCCGTGGTCACGGTACGCGGGCGGGTTGAGGGTGTAATCGGAGTCCTCGCCGAAGACGGGCGTCGCGTCGAGGGTCTGGCCGGTGTCGGGCAGCGCCCGCAGGCTCGGCCCACCCATCACGTAGGAAGTGATGCGATTGTTGCCGTTCTGGTACGTGGTCGTCGTCGGGCTGATGCCCGGGCGGCGCCAGGTGATCGTGAGCGTCTTCGGGTTGGCCGCCCGGTTCAGGCGCCAGCAGATGTCGTACGTCGTGGTGCCCACGACGTAGCGCATCAGGTAAGCGTCAGGAGAGGCGGGGGCGCCGGCCGACTCCACCAGGTTGCCGGCGTCGTCGGTGGCGAGGGAGGCGGGGTTGCGGTAGGCGGTGATGCGGGCGCCCGGAATCGCCTGGGCAACGTACCCCCCGGTGTTGTTCTGCCGGATGGCTTGCGTGGTGGGCTGGCCGTCGACCTGCCCGCCGAACTGGACCACCGTGCCGTGGAAGGCGGCGGGAAGATAGGGGGGCTGAGGTCCCGCCGCGTCCGTGCCGATCGCGTGGTAATGATACTTCCACGGGCCGTGGTCATGGCCGCCATCCGCGTCGAGCGCCAGGCGCGGGGAACCATCCGGCTCGGTGTAGCCGTAGATTGGGTAGCCATCGAGGGCCCACGCTACCGGCAGGCCGACGCCCAGCACCGCCTGCAGGTGCACCGGCGCCAGGTGGTAGTGGTAGTCATCCGCGAGGCCGCAGTGTCCCCCGTAGAGGTCGAGCTCCCCGATCTCGTAGGAGACCCGGCCCCCGTTGTTGCGGGGATTGAAGATCGGCACGCCATCGGCGCCGATCGCGATGGCCCCCCGCTGGAAGTTCCCGCCGGAGATCGGGATCGGGTTCGCCGCGGGGGTCGGCACCAGCGGCAGACGCCACACGTTCGGCTTGCCGAACGCGAGCGACCCCTGATCCCGTTCGGGGCTGGTGAGCGAGGCGAAGTAGGAAACCGGCAGCGGCACCTGCTGCTGCCAGGAGGTGATGCCGACCATCAGGTTCGGCTGCCGGACCGGGTCCGGCATGCTGTCCGACTCGACGTGGAAGGTGGTCTGGTCCCAGTACGTGCGGACCTTCGGGCGGAAGGCGCCGAACGAGGCCGCCATCGCCGCTCCGTAGCCCGGGGGCGGCGCGCCGGCGGTCGCGGGCTCCGGTGCGTACGGGGCGACCACCGCGGCCGCGGCCCGGAACGGCGTCCGCGCCCGCTCCAAGGCCAGCTGGGCGAGCAGTTCGGCCCGCGCCGCCAGGACCTCCGGCGACGGCGGCTGGTCATCGTGCCAGGAATGGGCCCCGGCCGGGGACCCACCGGCGAGCAGGGCGCCCGACAACGCGAGCAGGCGCGGGAGGATTCGCTTCATGGGAGGAAGGATGCGGGCGGCGCGTGAAGGGCGGCGCGCGGAACGGATGAGGAACCTGTCATGTGCGGCCCGGCGGGCGGGCGTCACGGGACCTCGTAGATCTCGACCAGGGCGACGCCGCGGGCGTTCGCGTTCGGTCCGCTCACCTGCGCCGTGTACGCGCCCGGTTCAAGGGCGATCAGGACCGCGGCGTCCCGGCTGTTGGCGGGCAGCGGGAAGGCCCCGACCGTGCCCGCGGCCAGCCCGATCTGCGCGGCGTTGGGCGCGGCGAGCCAGTTGTCGTTGGTCTCCAGCGCGGTGGTCGAACCCTGACGGCGAATCGTCAGTTGCGGGTCGGCGAGGGCGCCGCCGACCCCGAAACCGGCCAGCGTCGGACCGACCCCGCGGATGAGCACCTGCTTCGGCACATCGCCGGAAATCACGAAACCGGCCAGCAGCGCGTCGCCGCCACTCACCTGGGCGCGGGCCGAAACGTTGACGAGGCGCGAAGCGCCCGCGGCACCCCCGCGCTCGTAGGCCTCGACCAGCGCCACCCCCGCGGCGGCCGTCTTGCCGGCCACGGTGGCCGTGTAGGCGCCCGGGCTGAGTTGGGCGAGCACCGCGGCATCGAGGCTCGCCGCCGGCAGCGCGAACGCCCCCGCTTGGGCCGCGGCCGAAGCCATTTCCGCGGCGTTCGCGGCGCGCCCCCAGTCATCGTTGGCCGCGACCGCGGCGCCGCCGGATCCCGTGACGGTCAGGACCGGATCGGCCAAGGCGCCGGTGACGCCGAACGCCGCCAGCGTGGGGCCGACCCCGCGGACGAGCACGGGCAGCCCGGCGCCGGGTCCCGCGACAAAGCCCACGATGAGGGAATCGTTGCCCGTCGCCGCGGTGGAACGGACGGAGAGATTCACCAGGCGGCTCGCGCCGAGGGTGAGGTTCGCCGCGGCCGAGGTGACGGCCCCGGCCGAGGTGCGCACGATCACGGTGTACGCCCCGACATCCGCGGCCTGCACCCGGGGCAAGCTGAGCAGCGAGGAGGAGGCGCCGGGGAGGTCCACGCCGTTGCGCTGCCACTGGTACGAGAGCGGCAGGGAGCTGACGGCCGTAACCGAGAAGGTCGCCGGCCCACCGACCGCGACCCGCCGCGCCTGCGGCTGCTGCGTGATCACCGGCGCGGGCGTCGCCGGTTCGAGCGCGCCGATGGTGTAGGCATAGGCGACGGCCCCGTGCTGCTTGCCCGGGCCCTCGTCCGCCGGCAGGAAGGACCGCACGTACTCGACCTTTACTCCGCCCGGCGAGACGGTCACGCGCGCGTAGCCGGAGTTGGCGACCCGGTCCCCGGTCGCGTAGGCATCGGTGTTGAAGAGCGAGTAGTTCGGATCCGCGGGATTGCCCAGCGACTGGTACACCACGCCATCGAGCTGCTGGCGAACGAAGATGTGGTCGTGGCTCTGGAAGAAGATCGTGACCTTGTTCGCCGCCATCAGCTGGTGGATGGGCATCGCCCAGCCGGGGCGCCGGGCCGCGAAGCCGGGGGAGCCGTTGCTGTTGAGCCCGCCCCACTCGAAGCGACCGGCGACGTCGATCCCGCCGCGGCCGGTGCCGAGGACGTGGTGGGCGAAGACGAACTTGTACTTCGCCCGGCTGTTCTCGAGCGTCTCCTTCAGCCAGCGGTACTGCGCGTCGCCGTGCGTGATCAACCAGCCATCCGCGGTCTTCGGTCCGCCGTAGAAGTCGCCATCGACCACGACCGGGGATCCCCAGTAGGGATCGATCGCCACGAACAGCGCGTCGCCCCAGGTCCAGGCAAAATGGTTCCGGAGCAGGCCGATGTGGGGCACCACCTCGGGGTTGCCGGAATAAAAAGCGTCCGGCGCGGGCTGCGGATAATGGGAGTTGCGGGCGTTCTGCGCCCAGACCGCGACGTTGTCCGGGGTCCCGTCGAGCAGGTAGCGCGCGGCCTGCTCGTGGTTGCCGTTCACCAGCACCAGCGCGGCGCCGCGGCCCGGGATGCCAAGATAGGGGCGCTGGATGCGATAGCGCTCGACGACCTGGGGCTGCGTCACGGCCCGCGGATTCGCCTGGTTGATCGTGTCGACGCTGAAATCGTCCCCGAGAAGGAAGAGGAAATCCGGCCGATCGGTCGCCACCAGCTGCATCGTCCGGGTGTAGAGCGTCGCATCGAACATGTTCCGGGTGCGCTCGGGATGGGAGTCCCCCTGCACCGCGAAGACGAAGGTGCTGCCCGCGGGACGCGCGGTCATGAAGGAATACTCCGGGCTGGCGTCGAACTCCGCCGCGCCGGCCGGACGGAATCGGATGCGGTAGTAATGCCTGGTGTTCGGCGCCAGGTTGCGCAGCTCCAGCTCCCGGGGCTGGCCGGCCGCAAACTCCAGCGTCTCACTGCGGCGGTCATAGGTGCCGGGAGCCGTGCCGTGCTCGAGGTAAGCGGCGAGCGCCGTGGAGGGCATGAGATTGGCGGCCATCACGGCATCGGTCGGGCGGCCCAGCACAAGGGTGCCGGGGAATTCGGCGGCCCCCAGCTCCGATCCGAAGCAGCAGAGCCCGAGCCCGATCCAAAACCCGAATGGAAAGCGGTGCGCATCGACCATCCCCCATTCAAGCGCGGGCGGATGACGCCACCGGGAAAGCTCGGATTAACAGAATGTCATCGCCTAGGGCTTCAGCCGGAAATACCGCACTGACCGCCGTCCCTCGTCCCCATAGATGGCATCGACGTCGCGGAGCGGCATGATCAGCCAAGGGGCGAAGAGCCCCTCCCCGTTCTTGGTGAAGACAAATCCATCCCCGAGCACCACGCAGGAATGGAAAACCAGCCCCTCCGGCGAGATGAAGCACGCGACGTCGCCGAAGTGTCCCGGAGCCGCCACTTCGCGGTAGTTCTGGGTCAGCTCGAGGTAAGCCGGTTGCGCGTCGAGGTAATAGGTCTCCGGACGGGCGGCGAGGAAGTTCAGGGCGGTCCAGTTGCAGTCGGGCAAACGTCCCGCCACCGCGTCGCGCAGGGAAGGATAGGTGTAAAGCCGTTCACGCGCGAGCGGAGGCAGCAGCAGCGCGAGCTCCAGGGAATCTCCGGCGCGACCCGCGACCAAGGCCGCCAGGAGCGGCCGCGTGTCAAGGTGGCGCTCGTCCGCGGTCCAGTGGCGGAGAAAGGCCTCCTGCTGCGCACGCGCGGGCGGCTCGAGCCACAGGCGCCACGCTTGCCGCCGGGTCATGAAACGACGCGCCGCGAGGATCTCCGGCGCGGACCGCGCGGCTTGGATCAGCGCGGAGACGTCGCTGAAGCGCCAGTGCCCGCCGCGCTGCCAGCGCAGCCGGCGGACCAGATCCATCTGGGCCGCACTGAGTTCGCTGCCGCTCAGCCAGGCGTCCGGATCGCCAAAGAGGAAAAGGGGGCCGAAGTGGTCCGGATTAAGCGGGGAGCGCGCCAGTTCCGCATACACCGCCGCGCGCACCTCCGGCCGGAACTCCACCAAGAGGGCAACCGGGGGCAGCAGCGCCACACCGTCCGAGCCGACCCGGCGAACCTCCGCTCGCCTTAGCACGGCCAACTGCGTCTCCTCCACCCCCGCGCGACGCAGCCGCGCCTCGACCTCGTCGGGCCCGATCCCCGGGAAACGCCAGACCGGCGCCTGATCCGGCTTGGCGGCCAACTCCAGCAGCGCATCGGCCGCCTCAAGGTAAAGCGAGCGCGCCTTCAGTTGGCCGACATCCTCCCTCTCCGCCCCCGTTCCGGCGAAGCCGCCTGGCGCGAACAGGGCCGCGAACATGAGGCAGCGGACCAACCGCCAACCAAAGGCTAAGCACGGCGAGGGGGAGGATGCCATCAAGGCCGGGAAGACGGCGTGCACGCGCCGGCGGTTTCAGCGCCCCGCCCGTTCCCGGTCCGTGCCGACGTCAGGGCGCCGTTTTCGGCGCGATGGTGTAGGTGTGCGCGACCCCGCGGTTGCGCAGCGTCGCCGTCTCCTGGGTGGGCAAGGCCGCGCGCACGTACTCCACCCTGGTCTCGGCTGCGCTCACGCGCACGCGCAGGTGGCCGGAATTAGGCAGGATGGTGCCCGTCACGTACCCCCCGTCCCGGGCGCTTCCCGTGGAGAAATTGCCCGTCCCGGGCTGGGGACATTCCTGATAAACCACGCCATCGAGTTGCTGGTATCCGTAAAAGTGATCGTGACCGTGGAAGACCGCGCTCACCCCGTGCTGCACGAGCAAGGCATGGATGGGGACGCCCCAACCGGGGCGCTTTTCGGCGAAACCCTCCGAATCGTCCGCGTTGCGGCCGCCCCATTCGTAACGCCCCGCCGCCTCGACGCCGCCGCGCCCGGAAGCCGCCCCGCCCACGAGATTGTGCAGGAAGAGGAACTTGTGGCGCGCGCGGCTGCGGGACAAGGTCCCCCGCAACCAGTCGTACTGGGTGCGTCCAAGGCTCCAGCGCCAGTTGTCGCCCCCGTTCGCGTTCGGATTTGCCAGCGTGTTGTTGTAGGGGTCGAGGACCACGAAGAGCGCATCCCCCCACTCCCAGGCGTAATAGTTCTCCAGCAATTCCTCCTGGCCGAGGATGGTGCGTTTCTCGGCGCTACCAGTGTAGATGCCGCCGGACACCGGCGTCGGGAAATGGAGCTTCCGCGCCCGCAGATTCCAGCTGCCCACGTTGCCATTCAAACCGGGGCTGCGGTCCGCCGCGAACACGTAGCCGTACTCGCCCTCGTGGTTGCCCAGCGAGAAGAAGAACGGCACCGAATGCGCGAACTGCGCAAACTCGTTCCGCAGGGTCACCGCCCGGTACTCCACCAGCCCGTAGTTCACGGTCAGGCCCGGGATGATCGTGGACAGCTTGTCCGACATGAAGATGTCGCCGAGGTCCACGTGGAAATCCGGGCCGTCCGCCGCAATATTGCGCATCGCCAGCGCGAAGAGCCCGGGATTTGTCGCTTCGTCCAGATGCGGGTCGGCAGTAATCGTGAAGGTGAAATCGGCCCCCGGCGCCCGCTGGGTGACGAAGCTCCGTTCCCCCCGGGCGCGAAAGACGGCCTCGCCGGGCGCCCGGTAGCGGACGCGGTAATAGTGGCGCCGCCCGGCCGCCAGCGGGGCCCCGCCCGGAGGCGCCTCGATCCGGATCTCCGCCGGCGCGCCCGCCGGATAAACCGCGCTCGCGGTGCGCGCGACGTACTCCCCGGGACTCGCCCCGAACTCGACGTAGGCCTCGAGGGTCGAGGCCGCCTCGAAATTCACGGTGACCCCGCGGTCGGTGGGGATGCCGAGGAACTCCGGGGACGTGAAGAGGGCATCCTTGAAGGTGGCTGCCACAAGGTACGCGCCGCTCGCGCTGACCCCGCGGCTGCCGGCGGCATCCACCGCCGTGACCGCATAGCTGACGGTCGCCCCGGCCGCCTGCGTCGGAATCACCGCCGCGAAGATCCCGTCTGCCGCCAGTTGGTCCTCGTGGCGGCCGTCGTCCCACATCGGCACGCTCTGCGGCGCGCCGCCGCCGATCCGGTACTCGAGCGTGGCCTGCACCGGCCGCCCCCCGTCCGGGGTCTGGATCCGCGCGGAGATGACGGTGGCGTCGAGAAAGGTCGGGATCGCCGGCTGGGTGGCGACTTCCGCGAAGGTGAAGCCGGCCGTGGACGGGGCCGGCGCCGGGGCCTCGGCGTAAACCTCCACCAACGCGGTCCCGGTGCCCCCGCCGACCCCGCTCACGACGGCGGAGTACGAGCCGGCCGGAAGGCTGGCCACAAGGGCCGCGTCGCGGCTGCCCGCGGCCAGCTCGAAGGCGCCGAACGCGCGGGCCGCGGCCGCCACCTCGGCGCCGTTCGCCGCGCTGCCCCAGTTGTCGTTGGTGGCCACCACCACGCCGCCGCGGTAGAGTGTGATGGTGGGGTCCGCGAGCACGCCGCCGACCCCGAAGGCGCCCAGCCCCGGCCCCACCGCGCGGATCAGGATGCGCAGCGATCCGGGCCCCGCGATGACGAAGCCCGGGATGAGGACGTTGTCCCCGGTCCCCACGAAGGCCCGCGTGGACGCGTTGACCAGGTAGGCGCCCGCCGCGGGCTCCGCGTCGTAGACCTCAAGCAGCGCGACCCCGGAGGCACCCGCGGGCGCCGTGACCGGCGCGGTGTAACCACGGGGGACCAGCGAACGCACGAGAGCCGCGTCGCGGCTGCCCGCGGGCAGCGCGAAGGCGCCCACCGCACCCATCACGGAGGCGTCCGCGGCCAGCCAGTTGTCGTTCTCGGCGAGCACCGTGGCGTCGGCCAGCAGCGCCAGTCGCGGATCCGCGAGCGAACCGGCGACCCCGAACCCCGCCAGCGCCGGTCCGACCGCCCGCACCAGCACCGGCTTCGCCCCCGCCCCGGCCACCACGAAGCCCGAGATCGGCGTGCCGGCGGCACCCCCGACGGCAGCCCGGGTGGCCAGGTTCACCAGCCGGGCGGAAGGCGGCTCCGCGGCCGACACGAGCAGGGCGGGCAGCAGCGGGAGCAGGAGCAGGCGGCGAAACAGGCGCATGGAGCATGCTGGCCCGAACGCATGAAGCGCCGCGGCGGGCTCCGATTAAAGCCCTGTCATCCGCCCTTGCCGGCATCCCCCGGGCGCACGATCTCGGCCGGCAACTCCAGGTCCGGCTTGGTGGTCCACCGGGGGCGCCACTCCGGACGCTCGATCCGCGTCCGGAAGACGACGGTGTTGTCGAGGTCGAGGTCGCCCGTCCAGATGAAGCGGGCCCCGGCGAAATCCGCCTGACCAAAGGCCTCCTTCGGCCGGACGCGCTCGACGGTATACTCCACCGCGGGCGACCAGTCCGCGTCGTCAAAGTCGACGGCGTACCAGCGGGCGGGCAACGGCTGGCGCTCGACCCGCTTTTCGCCCCCGGGTCCCGCCACGGGCCCGCGGAAGAACGCGCGCGCCTTCCACGAGGCATTGGTCACCGTGCCGTCGCTGAACTTGAGGATGAAGCCGCCGTCGCCGATGGACGTCCCGTACTCGTGGCCGGTGCGCGGGTCCGCGTTGTCCATCGCGAGGACCGCGATCGTCATCGGGTATTCCGGCAGCAGGTCGACGGAGACGACGTTGTGCGGCAGGAAGTCGATCGGATCCACCGCGACGAGGCGCCCGTTGACGTAGAGGGCGAACCAGTTGTCCGCGTAGACGTTCGCGCGGATCGTGTCCCGCAGCGTCGGCTTGATCACCCCCGCATCCGGGCCCGGGGCCGCCTTTCGGCCCGGCCGGGGCCGGCTGCCCTCCGCGGGAGCATCAGCCCCCGCGAGGAAGGGGACGCACAGGAGGGCGAACAGGATCAGGCGTGGCGAGTTCATCCCCCATGGCACGCCCGCCGGATGTGCGGTTCACTCGCAAACACATTACGGCTCATTCATCCCGGGCGTTCTCCGACGGCGCAGCACCCACAGGTCGCCCTGCGGCGAATCGAACGGGTGCCTTCCCTCCGCGCTCGCGACGGGCTCATACTCCCGGTCGATCCACGCCAGCAGCAGCTTCCCCTCGCCTTCCCGTTCGCCGTAGCGGTTCACGCCGTATTCCCGCAGGTCCCGGGTCAGGGCGACGACCCAGTCCGGCGGGCGGGCCTCGAGCTGCTGCACGAGGGCGGCCTCCGCCTCCCCCCGCAGGGCGAAGGAGAACAGGAAGAATGGCGGCACGGGGCTGGGCATACGGGTGAGGTAGTTCAGCATCAGGCCCTCCGGCAGCACGAGCAGCGTCCCCGTGGCGCCCTCCCGGCGCAGGACCTCCTGCGCGAAGTTCAGCCACGCGCCGTACGGTCGGGGCGGCGGCCGGGCGAGGAAGGCGTCCGCACCGGAACCCACGCGGAGCACCCGCGAGGCCAGCTCCGCGCGCGACGCGGCGACAATCTGGCTGCCGTACCCCAGGAGCATCCCGGCCGCCGCCAGGATCAGCACCCGGCGCCCGGCCACGGAACCGGAGGGGAGCACCCGCGGCCACTCGACCACCAGCACGGCCGAGAGGACCATCAGGGCCAACGCCGCCTGGTAGAAACCGAAATGATGCAGCCGGCCGTGCAACATCATCCGCGCCATCAACCCGGCGGCCAGCGTGGCCAGCAGGAGGCGCTCCGGACGCGCCCCGGCGCGCCTCCATGCGACGAACGCAAGGTACAGCAGCAGCAGCCCCAGCCAGCTTCGCGGCACACCATCGCCCACGTGCGGCTGGCGCGCCGCCAGGCAGAGCACGCTCAGCCCGCCTCCGGCCGCGACCGCTCGGAGGACCGGACGGCGGATCGCGCCGATCCGGTCCCCGAGGAGCGTCAGCGCGAGCAGCGTGACGAGCGCCCCCGCCGTCCATTCGAGATGCTCGCGGAAATTGGTCCACGGCGCGTTCCAGCCGGAGAGCAGGGCCTGAAAGTGACCATCCACGGCGGCACCCGAGGAAACCATCCGCCACGCGGTGGTCGCCTCGCTCCATCCCCGCATCCAGCCGCCGTCGCGCGCCGCGCGGAGCGCCAGAAGGCAGATGGGCAGGAGCGTGCCCGCGACGGCGGGCAGCACCGAGGCGCCGGCCACGGGAAGCCCGCGGCGGCGGGCGCAATGCACCGCGACGGCTCCCACCAGACCGCCCGCCAGGATGAACTCGGGCTTGAGCACCCAGCAGAGACCCCAAGCGAACCCCGCCGCCCCCGCCCACGCCGGGCGCCCCGAGCGCAGCCAGGCACTCGCCCCGAACGTGAGCGCGAGGACGGCGAGCATTCCGTGCGTGACCTCGTGCGCGTAAGGAAAAGCATAATTGTAATTTCCGGTTTCCCCCAGCTGCGTGAATCCGCAGAGGGTCACGAACACTGCCCCGGCCGTCGCGGCCCCCCGCCAGCCCCACGCGCGCCGGAACAGGATCACCACGAGCACCAGGATCGCGGCGAAAATCACCAGATTGGCCGTGACCAGCGTCATCAGCCCCGGCCCAAAGCACCGGAAGAGGAGCCCGTTCCACTCCTGCGACCACGGCCCGTAGACGCCGTCTACCTCCCGGTAGAGGCGATCCCCGCACGCCAGCCGCCAGGCCGTGTAGAGCTCCCGCCCGGAGTCGACGATCTCGTCGGGCCAGCGACGCCACGAGAGCACCAGGAAGGGCGACGCGAGGCCCAGCAACGCGGCGGTCAGCAGCGCAGTGCCGAGGGAACGGAGTCGCGGACGGAATGGGCGATCAGGCATCGCCCAGTCTCCGCCGGGCGGATGAACCGCGGGCGGCGCAGGGCCATTACAAAGCTGAGAATACCCGCCCGCGGAACGTGAACCGGCGATGAACACACTGTCATCACCCGCGGCTTGCCGGCCGCGCGGCCCGCGCTTCCCTTGCCTCGTGAAAATCCTGCTCCTCGAGGACGACCGGAAGCTCGCCGCGCTGGTCCGCAAGGGGCTGGAGACGCAGGGCTTCGTGGTCGACGCCTGCAATGACGGCCACGAGGCGTTCACCCTCGCCTCCACCCGGGCCTACGACGCGCTCGTCCTGGACGTGATGGTGCCGGGGCGCGACGGGCTGAGCATCCTCCGCGGGCTGCGCGCCCAGCGCCGGCCGGTGCCCGTGATCCTGATCACGGCGCGCGGCGCCCTCCCCGAGCGGCTCGAGGGCCTGAACCTCGGCGCGGACGATTACCTCACCAAGCCCTTCTACGTGGATGAACTGGTCGCCCGGCTCCACGCGGTGATGCGGCGCGCCGCGGGCACCCCGCTCACCCTGGTCGAGAACGGCCGGGTGACCGTGAACCTGCTCACCCGCGAGGTGCGCGTCGGCAGCGAGGCGGTTGACTTGACCGCCCGGGAGTTCGCGCTGCTCACCTACCTGATGCGCTCCCCCGGCCAGACCTTCACCCGGCCGCAGATCTGCGAGCACGTCTGGAACTACCACTTCGACCCCGGCACCAACCTGGTCGACGTCTACATCCAGCGCCTGCGGCGCAAGCTGCGCGAGGGCGAGGAGGGCGGCCTGATCGAGACCATCCGCGGGGTGGGTTACCGGGCCCGCCCCGTGCCGGCCGCGCCGCGCCCCGCCCCGTGACCTCCTTCCGCGTCCGGCTCGCCCTGCTCGTCGGCGGCACCACCGCCGCGCTCCTGCTGGGCGCCGGCCTGGTCGCCTGGAACCTCGCCTCCGGCTTCAACCTCGAGCGGCTCGACCGCGAACTCCACGAGCTCGCCCGCCGGAACCTCGTGCGCGTCCCCGGCCCGGGCAACTGGGGCCGGCTCGACGCCGCCCTCGCCCTCCTCGGCCACGGCGAGGGCCCGCCCGCGTACGTGATCTGGGCGCGCACCTACCAGCGCGACGAGTACCGTTCGCCGGGCTGGCCCGCCGAACTGGATCCCGCCACCCTGCCGGTCCCCGCCGCCTATGAGGGCGGAATCACCCTGACCGAACCGCCGCCGCCCCCGCGGAAAAGCAGCCTCTCCGCGCAAAACCCCTCCCTGCCGATCCGCCAGACCGCCTTCCGCACCGTCGCCGCGGGCGGCTCCACCTGGCGCCTCGCGGTGACCGGCAACCCGTACACCACCCTCGTGCTCGGCGTCCGCCTCGAGGAGTCGACGCGCGACCTCGACCGGCTGCGCGACCGCTACCTCGCGGCCGTGCCCGCGGTGCTGCTGCTCGTCGGCCTCGGGGCGTGGTGGCTCGCCACGCGCGCGCTCCGCCCCGTCGCCGCCCTCACCGAGGCCGCCGAGTCGATCACCGCGCAGGGCCTCGCGCAGCGCATCGCCGCCCCGGCCTATGACCGGGAATTCGGCCGGCTCGTCACCGTGTTCAACGCGATGCTCGACCGGCTGGAACGCTCCTTTCAACAGGCCCGCCGCTTCAGCGCCGACGCCTCGCACGAGCTGAAGACGCCGCTCGCCCTCCTGCAGGCCGAAGTGGACCAGGCGCTGCGCGCGGAACCGGCGGGGTCGTCGGCCCAGCAGACCTACCGCAGCCTGCTCGAGGAGATCCACCGCCTGAAGTCGATCCTCGACAAGCTCCTGCTGCTTTCCCTCGCCGACAGCGGGCACCTGCATCTCGAACGGACCCGCCTGGACCTCTCCTCGCTCGTGGCGGGACTCGCCGACGATGCGGCGGAAATGCACCCCGACCTCCCCCTCGACCGCGCGCTTGCCCCGGAACTCACGGTCACGGCCGACGCGACCCTCCTGGAGCAGGCGCTGCGCAACCTGCTGGGCAACGCCGCCAAATTCAACCGGCCGCGGGGCCGGATCCGCCTCGATCTCCACGGGGAGGAAAACGACGCCGTCCTGCGCATCGGCAACGCCGGCCCCGGCATCCCCGCCGGCGATCTCCCCCGGCTGTTCGAACGCTTCTACCGCGGGGATCCCGCCCGCCGCCGGGACCGCCCGGGCGGCGCCGGCCTCGGTCTCAGCCTCTCCCGCGAGATCCTCCGCGCCCACGGCGGCGAGGTCCGGCTCCTCCGATCGGAATCCGACTGGACGGAATTCGAGGCCCGCCTGCCGCTGGCCTCCGTCAGTCCGTCGCCAACGGATCCCCCACCGGCAGCGGCCGGCCCTGCCGGATCGACTCCTCCGCGATGAGGCAGAGGGCGGTGGACCAAAGCCCGTCCTCACCCGTGGCGGCCGGCGGGCACTCCCCGCGGACCATGCGCACGCAGCGGGCGATCTCCTCCCGCAACTCGAAGACCTCGCCGCTGTGGCGGGCGAGGGCGACTTGCTCCAGCTTCTCCCCGTCAAAGACCTTCAGGAAGAAACTCGGCTCGAGCGTCCGGTCGAGGGCACCGCTCCACCCGGCCCAGATCGCGCCCCGGCGCCCGGTGATCTTGACGGTCTGATGGTGCTCGAAGGCGGCGAGCGTCTGCGAGACGACCGCGTAGGCGCCGTTCGCGTAGCGGAAGGTGGCGCTGAAGTTGTCGTACAGGCCGGGCCGGCCGGGATCGCGCGAGTTGCCGAGCGCGTGGAGCTCCACCGGATTGCCCGCGGATTCCAGGTACCAGCGGGCGAGGTCGAAGAAGTGGATCGGCTCCTCCAGCACCCAGCTGCCCACGCGCGCGGGATCGTAGCGCCAGCCTGACGCGCCCTGCCGGTAGGGCTTCCGCGACAGCTCCACCAGGACGTACTGTGGCTCGCCGATGACGCCGCGGTCGATGAGGCGCCGGATTTCGCCCCATTGCGACGAGAGCCGCAACTCGTGCCCGACGGCGAGCTTCCGGCCGAGCGCGCGCGCCTGCCGGACCAGCGCGCGGCAATCCGCGACGGTGAGCGCCATCGGCTTCTCCAGCAGAACGTCGCAGCCGGCCGCGAGCGCGTCCATGGCCACCGCCAAGTGCGTGTGGCTCGGGGTCACCACGTCCACGATGTCCAATCCGCCCGCCGCCAGCAGGGCGCGGTGGTCGGCGAACACGGGCACCCCGGGATAAGCGGCCGCGGCGGCGGCACGCGAGGCGGCGGAGGGCGCGGCGATGCCCGCGAGGCGGGCGTCAGGGAGCCGCGCGATGGACTGGGCGTGCAGCTGGCCCCAGGCGCCGAAGCCGACGAGACCGAAACGAACGGGGGCGGATGGAGTCGACATGAGCGGATTCAGCGGCGCGGGGCCGTGGTGAGGGGGGTGACCGGGTCGGGCACCCGGCGGCCCTGCAGCTCGTTCAGCCGGCAGGTCGGCAGGCGCGGGAGCACGTGGCGCGCGAAGAGCTCGGCCTCCTCGCGGTGCGGGTAGCCGCTGAGGATGAAGGCGCGGAAGCCCATCTCGAGGTAGCGGTTCAACTTGGCGACGATCTGGTCCGGATCGCCCACCAGCGCGCTGCCGCAGCCGCTGCGGGCGAGGCCGATGCCGGACCAGACGTGGGGCTCGAGGAGGAGGTCGGGGCCGAGGCGGGCGCGGAGCTCATCCTGCCGCAGCACGCCGGCGCTCTTCGCGTCCAGCGAACGCGCCTTCATCGCCTGCCCCTGGGCGAGGTCGAGGCGCGAGATCAGCCGGTCGGCGGCGGCCCGCGCCGCGGCCTCGGTTTCCCGCACGATCACATGGATCCGGAGGCCGAAGTCGATCCGCCGACCGTGCCCCGCGGCGAGCGCGCTCATCCGGCGCATCGTCGCCGCGAGCTGCTCCTCCGTCTCCGGCCACATCAGGAACACGTCGCAGTGCCGCGCGCAGAGCTCCTGCGCGAGCGGGGAGATGCCGCCGAAGTAGAGCAGCGGCCCGCCGTTCTGCTGGTAGGGCTTCGCCGCCTCGCAATCCGGCAACCGGAACTGGTAATACTTCCCCTCCCATTCCAGGGCGCCGTCAGTCGTCCACAAGCGCTGGAGGATCCGGATGATCTCACTGCTGCGCTCATAGCGCACCTCGTTCGGCTCCTGCCGGCCCGGCAGATCGGAGGAGATGATATTCAGGACCAGCCGGCCGCGGGCAAGGTGGTCGACGGTGGCGATGGCGCGCGCCAGCATCGGCGGCCAGACCTCGCCCATCCGCAGCGCGACCAGTTGGTTGATCTGTGCCGTCTGCGGCGCGAGCGCCGCGGCGAAGGTCAGCGCGTCCTGGCCGGGCACCCAGCCGGAGGGCAGCAGGATGTTCTGGAAACCGAGCGCGTCGGCCGCGCGCACCAGCCCCGCACAATGGTCGAAACTGCTGCGCCGCGGGCCGTCGGGCACGCCGAGGAATTCCATGTCCTCGTTGCATAGGGCGGAGAACCAGGCGACCTCCGCGCGACGCTCCGGGGTGCGGATCGCCGGCGCGGCCGGGGGCTGGGCGGCGGGGACGAACATCGGGACTTCAGGGCACCGAACGGCCCTGCGCCGCGGTCCACAGCTCGTACCAGTGCTGCCGTTCCAGCCGCAGCCCGGCACTCGCCGCCGCCGCCCGGATCCGCGCCAGCTGATTGGTGCCGATCACAACCTGCGGACCGCTGGGCAAGGCCGCGACCCACGCGAGGGCAATCTGCTCCGCGCTCACGCCGTACTCCGCACCGATGCGCGCCATCTCGGCGCGCGTCCGCACCGCCACGGGATCGTCCCCCGACAACAGCCGGCCCCCGGCGAGGGGCGACCACGCCATCGGACGCGAACCCGCCGCCTGGCACTGATCCAAAGTCCCATCCGTGATGGCGCCCATCTGCAACAGGCTGACCTCCACCTGGTTGGTGGCGGGCGCGCGGCCGAGGAAACGGGCCAGCAGCGCGGCCTGGTGCACGCTGTAGTTGGAAACGCCCACCGCCCGCACCTTCCCCGACGCCACCATCGCCGTCAGACCCTGCGCCGTTTCCTCAGCGCAAGTCAGCCAATCCGGCCGGTGGATGAGCAGCAGATCGATCCGGTCCGTCCGCAGTTCGCGCAACGAACGCTCCACGCAGCGCGCGATCGCCGCGGCGGAGGCGTCGTAGTGGTTCACCCGCGCGCCGGGACGGTTGGGGCCCACGGCATTGATCCCACACTTGGTGACGAGTTCCATCCGGTCGCGCAGCCCCGGGGACTCGGCGAGCGCCCGTCCGAACAGCCCCTCGCAGGTGTAGCCACCGTAGATGTCCGCATGGTCAAAGGTCGTGATGCCGGCCTCGAGGCAAGCGTCGATCTTGGCCCGCACCCGGGCGGGGTCCGAGCCCTCGGGGTCCTGCGCGAGGCGCCAGAGCCCGTAGGCGATGGCGGAGACTTCGGGGCCTTGGGGACAGAGAGGGAAGCGGGGCAGCATGGAGGGCGGCAAATGACGTCGGAGGCTCGCTCGGACGGAGGCCCTGGCTCAATCCCTATTTCCCGTCATTCGCTCCCGGAGCAGGCGGCAGAGGGCGGGCGAACCCGCGAGGTAAACGATGCGCGGCATCGCCAGGTCGAACCGGCGCACGGGCAGCTGCTCCCCGTTCAGGAAATGCACCTCGCCGCCGGCGGCGCGGACGAGCGGGATCGCGGCCGCGAGGTCCCAGATCTTCACGTTGAAATCCACGCACCCGTCCAGCAGTCCGGCCGCCACGTACGCGAGGTGGAGCGTCGCCGAACCGAGGCCCCGGATCTTGAAGTCCGCCAACACGGCGGTCGCGGCTGGCAGCAGCGCCCGGTCGCCGGGGCTGTGAAAGCCCACCAGCGTCTCGCGGGAACGGAGACGGTCCGAGACCCGGACGGGGGCGTCGCCGTCGAACACCCCATGGCCCGGGCCCCCGTGCAGCAACCGCCGGCGGCCGAGGTCGTAGATCACCCCGTAAACCGGCTCCCCGTCCCACAGCAGCGCCAGGGCGATCGCGCACTGCGGGATGCCCAGCGCGAAGTTATTCGTCCCGTCGATGGGATCGAGGATCCACGCGAAGGCGCTTCCGACCGGCACCGGCCCCGCCGGATTCGGCAGCTCCTCGCTGAGGAACTGGTCGTGCGGGAAGGCGCGGGCCAGGTCGCGAAAGATCCCCTCGGAGATCGCGATGTCCACGGCCGTGACGCGGGTGCCGTCCGCCTTCCACCGGCTTTCGGCCCGGCCGAATTCGCGGTGGAGCAGCTCAACCTGGGCCAGCACCGCGACGCGCGCGGCGGCGATCCGGGGATTCACTTGGGCGGGATCCATCCTTCCACGCTGGCGCCGCTCCCGGCGGAAAACCAGCCGCAATCCGGCGCCCTACGCGTAATCGTGCAGCCGCGGGTCCCGCCGTGGCGCGGTGCGGCGGATGCGGTAGCGGTGGCGCCCCGCCTTGGGTTCCGCGGCGGCTCCCTCCGCGGCCGGCGGCGGCCCGTCGAACCCCTCCGCCCCATCCTCCCCTTCCCCCGGCCCGCCGCCCAGCTGATCCTCCAGCGATTCGGGATCGGCGCCCTCCTCCAGCTTGCGCACGACCTCCTCCATCTCGCCGTCGATCCGCTCCCCGGTGAGCTCGGACATCCGGCGCATCATCCGCGCCATCGCGCGGGGGTCATTCTCGTCGACCGCGGAGAACTCCTTTTCCATCGCGCCGAGGGCCTGCTCCATCCGGGCGTCCTCCGCCGGCGCGGCGGACGGCGCGGAATCCGCGGGTGGGGCGTCGGAGCCGCCGCGGGTGATCGCGAAGGCCGAGATCAGCTTGCGCATCCGGAACGCGGGATTGTCGGGACACCGGGGGATCGTGCGCCCCTGGGCCAGCGTCTTGGCGTAGAACTGGTAGACCGTGTGGTTGTCCGGACAGTAATACTCGTAGATCGGCATAAGACCGCGTTTCCCTAGGCGCCGTCCGCAGGGTTGGCAAGCTGGTGCCCGTGCCGCAGCACCCCCGGGCCCCGCGCGGCGTTGAGCTGGTCCCGCACGCGGGCGAGCCGGCGCCGGCGCGCGTCTTCCCCGCCGAACAACTCCAGTTGGCCGCCCCCCGCCTCCACCCCGGAAAGGCGGACCCCCACCAGCCGGATTGGCCGGGCGCCCGCACCCGCCGCCGCGAGCAGCGGCTCCAGCAGGGGATAAAAGGGCGCCTCCAGGTCCGTGGCCTCGGGGAGCGTGCGGCTACGCATCCCTTCACTGAAATCCGGGAAACGCACCCGCACCGTCAGGGTGCGCGCCCGCTTGCCGTCGCGCCGGACCTTTGCCAACAGGTCGTCGACCATCCCCTTCAGCACGCGCAGCAGCTGGGCGCGGTCGCGGACATCGGCCGCGAAGGTCTCCTGCTGCGAGTAGCTCAGGGGGTCGCCCGCCTCGGTGACCACGGGCCGTTCGTCCTCCCCGAGCGCCAGCGCCCGCACCTCCCGCCAGGCTCCGCCGAACGCCGCCTCGAGCGTGACGTCCGGCAGCCCCGGCAGGTCGCCGATCAGGCGCAGTCCGTGCCGCTCGACGAGCCGGGCCTCGGTCTTGGGTCCGATCCCCGGGAGCCGTCCGACAGGCAGGGGCGCGAGGAAGTCCGCCTCCCCGCCCGGGGGCACGACGACGAATCCCCGGGGCTTCCGGAGCTTCGAGGCCACCTGCGCCACCAGCTTGTTGGCGGCGACGCCGAAGGAAACCGGCAGGCCCAGGTCGGACCAGAGGCGTTCCTGCAACCGGCGCACGATCGCCGCCACCGCCGCCTCGTCCGCGAGCCCGTTGCCCCGCAGGTCCAGGTAGCCCTCGTCGATCGAGCTCCGCTCCACCCAAGGGGTGAGGTCACCGCAGAGGTCGAACATCCGCGCGGAGACCTCCCCGTAGAGCCCGGGCGTCGGCGGGATGAGGATCAGGCTGGGACAAACCCGCAGCGCCCGCGCCGTCGGCATCGGCGTGTAGACGCCGGCGGCGCGCGCCTCGTAGCTCGCGGAGGCGATGATCCCGCGCTCGCGGCCCCCCACCGCGCAGGCGCGGCCCCGCAACTCCGGCCGGCGCGCCAGCTCGCAGGACACGAAGAAGGCGTCGGCATCCAGATGGACGATGGTGGGCGGCGCGGGGACCACGCCTCATAGGCCGCCCGGGGCCAGCGCTCCGCAAGCGGGAAAAGACCCCACCCACTTTGGGCTGGCCTGCAGTCCACCCTTTTCCCACCTTCCGCGCACCCACCCCTCCCCCGTCACGCCCGTGATGCTGTTGATCGCCATCTTTTCGGTGACCGTGCTGCTGCTCTGCTGGCTTTGCTACAGCGGCGAGAGCAAGCGCTGACGTCGCGCGCCCGCGAACTTCGGCGTTGCCCGTCCCCGCGGGAGCCGCTCAGCCTCGGGTCATGGGACGTCAATGGCTCCACGCGAAACGCGCGATCGTTAACCTCAAGAAGGGTCAGGCGGTCCAGAAGCTGGTGAAGGAGATCACCGTCGCCGCCAAGCTCGGGGGCGGGGACCCGGAGGGCAATGCCCGCCTCTTCGCCGCGGTGGAGAAGGCGCGCAAGGCGAGCGTCACCCGCGATGTCATCCAGCGGGCCATCAACAAGGGCGCGGGCATCGGGGGTGACAGCGCCTCGCTCGAGCACGTGGTCTACGAGGGCTACGCGCCCCACAAGGTGCCGGTCATCATCGAGGTCATGACGGACAACCACAACCGCAGCTCGGCCGACCTCCGGGCCCTCTTCCGCAAGGGGGTGTTGGGCGGCGCGGGCAGCAACAAGTTCCTCTTCGACCATTGCGGGATCGTCGAGGCCCATCACCCGGACCCGGCCGCGGACCGCGAGGCGGCCGGCATCGAGGCGGGGGCGAACGACTTCGAGGCCCTCGACCACGCGCGCAACGACGACATCCCCGAGGGCGCGACCGGCGTCCGCCTCCTCACGGACCGCACCGCGGTGCACGCCGCCGCCACCTGGCTGAAGCAGCACGGCTGGACCGTGGTCACCGCCGAGCTCGGCTACATCGCGAAAACCTACCCGGAGCTGGACGACACCCAGCGCGGCGAGGTCGGGGAGTTCCTGCAGGAGATCGAGGACCATGACGACGTGCAGCGCGTCTGGGCCGCCGTCCGCTGAAGCCTGTCATCCCGGCGGGAAGGGACGCAGGGCCAGCTCCCGCGACGGCTCGCGCCCCCGGCCCTCGAGGAGCAGCCGGTCCGCGTGCAGCGTCGCCACCGCGTAGGCGGTCGTGTCCGCGGTCTCGACCATCCCGCGCAGCGTGACGAACGGGATGCCGTGCCGCTCACCGAAGGCGCCCGCGTGGTGATGGCCATTGAGCCACGCCGCGACGTTGGGCTGACGATCCACGGCGGCGAGGATCTCCGCGGCGTTCCACGCGCAGTGATCGCCCAGCGGCCAGACCGGGTGGTGCGAAAACACCAGCACCCGCCGGCCCGCGCGGCGGGCGGCGGCGCACTCATCCTCGAACCAGCGCAGCTGCGCGGGGCCCACGCCCCCATTCCAAGGTTTCGCCTGCCGGGCCCGGGCGGCCACGAGGCGGGCCAATTCGCCCTCCGCCTCCTCCCGCCCCGGGCTGCCGGCGGGATGCGCGTAACGGCTGACGTCGTTCGTATCCAGCAGCAGGCAACGCCAGCCCGGCAGGTCAAAGGCCCCGCGCCGGGCCGGCAGGCCGAACAGCTCGGGCACCCGCGCCTTCTCCTCGTCACGCACCTCGAAGTCGTGGTTGCCCAGCAGGTGATGCCAGCGGTGCCGGCTGCGGCCCAGCACGGCGAGCATGGGCGCGAAACTGGCCCAGTCCCGGTCGATCAGGTCGCCCAGATGAACGCAGCCCGCGAGCGGCAATGCCGCGAAGTCCGCCACCGCGGCCTCCAGCCGGCCGAGCGAGCGTCGGTAATGGCGCGTACCCTGCGGAGGCACCTCCGCGTACTGCGCGTCGGCCACCAGGCCCAGGCGCACGGGCCCGGGGACCGCCCCGCGCACCCGCGCGCCGACCGCCAGGGCGGCGGTCGAATGGGCCAGGAAACGCCGGCGGGAACAGGAGGAGGGTTCCATCGGGGCAGCGCAAACCAACCCGGCCCAGGGGGCAAGCCGCGGCAACTTTCGGCTCGTTTCCCCCGCCGCAGCCTTCTCTGCTGGCCGGGTGCATCCCGCTGAACGCGTCCTCCTCGGCCCCGGCCCCAGTCCCGTTTCCCAGCGCGTCCTCCGCGCCCTCGCCGCGCCCACTTTGGGCCACCTCGATCCCCAGTACCTCGCCATCATGGACGAGGTCTGCGAACTCCTCCGCCAGGTCTTCCGCACCCGCAACGCCCTCACCTTTCCCGTAAGCGGCACCGGCATGGCCGGCATGGAGTGCGCCGCGGTCAACCTGGTGGAGCCGGGTGACGAAGTGATCGTCGGGGTGAACGGTGTTTTCGGCACCCGGATGAAGGACGTGATGGAGCGCTGCGGAGCCGTCGTCCACGCCCTGGAAGCGCCGTGGGGCGAAACGTTCTCCCCCGAACAGGTCGCGGCCGCCTTCGCCGCCCACCCGCGCGCGCGACTGCTCGGGATCGTCCACGCCGAGACCAGCACCGGGGCGCACCAACCGCTCGAGGGCCTCGCGGCGATCGCCCGCGCCCATGGGGCCCTCCTGCTCGTGGACGCCGTGACCAGCCTGGGCGGGCACGAACTCCGGGTCGACGACTGGGAAATCGATGCGATCTACAGCGGCACCCAGAAGTGCCTGAGCTGCCCGCCCGGACTGTCGCCCGTGAGCTTCGGCCCGCGCGCCCTCGCCCGCCTGGACGCGCGCAAGACCAAGGTGCAATCGTGGTACCTCGATGTCTCGATGCTGCGGAAGTACTATTCCGGCGGCGGCGGCGGCCGGGTTTATCACCATACGGCCCCGATCAACATGACCTACGCCCTGCATGAGGCGCTGACCATCGTGCTGGAGGAGGGACTCGACGCGCGGGTCGCCCGGCACGCGGCGATGCACCAGCGGCTCCGCCGCGGGCTGGAAGCGCTCGGTCTGCGGTACATTCCCTCCCGCTCCCTGCACACGCTCAACTGCATCCGGATCCCGGACGGCGCCGACGACGCTGCCGTCCGCCGCCGCCTGCTCGAGGACTACGGGATCGAGATCGGCGCCGGCCTCGGTCCGATGGCGGGCAAGGCCTGGCGCATCGGGCTGATGGGCCACGGCGCCACCGTCCGCAACGTCGACCTCGTGCTCGCCGCCCTCGGGACTTGTCTCGCGCGCCCCGCCGCCTGAGGAACCACCCATGCGCCCCGCCTCGCTCGCCTTCCTGCTGCTCCTCACTGCCTGCGCGCCCGCGCTCGGGGGGGCGGCGGCGACGGCGGACCGGCCCAACCTCATCCTGATCAACATCGACGACCTCGGTTCCCGGGAGGTCGGCAGCTGGGGAGGACGTTTCCGGACGCCGGCACTGGACCGGATGGCCGCCGAGGGCCGGCGGATGCGGGATCACTACGCCGCCCCCGTCTGCTCCCCCTCGCGGGCCGCGCTGCTCACGGGATGCTACCCGAAGCGGGTGCTGCCCACCCCGCACGTGCTTTTTCCCGGCGCCGCCGTGGGGCTTCATCCGGACGAACAGACGATCGCCGAGGTCCTGCGCGGCGCCGGGTATGCCACGGCTTGTATCGGCAAGTGGCACCTCGGGGACCAGTTCCCGTTCCTGCCCCTCCAGCAGGGCTTCGCGGAATACTTCGGCCTGCCGTACTCCAATGACATGGGCCCCGCCGCGGAGGGCGTGAAAAGCAACTTCGGCGCGCCTCTCCCCAACCCCAAGGCGACCGCCAAGGCCGCCGCCGGCAGCGACGATGGCACGGGGATCCGCCAACAGCAGCCCCCACTCCCGCTGCTCGAGGGCAACACCGTGATCGGGCGCGTCGGTCCCGAGGAGCAGGCCGACCTGGTACGACGCTACACCGAACGTGCCGTCGACTACATCCGCCGCCCGCGGCCGCAGCCTTTCTTCCTCTATCTTGCCCACAACGCCGTGCACTTTCCCCTCTACCCTTCCGCCGCCTTCCGGGCACGCGTGCCGCAGAGCCTGCTCGGCGCGTGGATCGAGGAGGTCGATTGGAGCGTGGGCCGGGTGCTCGATGCCGTCCGGGCCGCGGGACTCGAACAACGCACGCTCGTGCTCTTTGTCTCGGACAACGGCGGCCCCCTCAATCACGGGGCGGATAATCATCCCCTCCGGGGCGGCAAGGGCAGCACCCTCGAGGGCGGGATCCGCGTGCCGCTGCTCGCCTGGTGGCCCGGACGCATCCCGGCCGGCACCAACTCCTCCGCCATCACCGCCAACGCCGACCTGCTCCCGACCCTCGCCCGCCTCGCCGGGGCCTCACTGCCGGAAGGGCGCCGACTCGACGGCGTGGATGTCTCGGCCTCACTTCTGGGCGCCCCCGGACCGGGGCCGCGCCGCGAGTTCCTCTACTTCCGCGGCCTGGACCTGGAGGCGGTGCGCGCCGATTCCTGGAAACTCCACCTCGCCCGCGGCGAGCTGTATCATCTGGGCGATGATCCCGGCGAAGCCCGCGACGTGGCCGGGCAGCATCCGGAGGTGGTCCAGCGACTCCGCGCCATCGCCGCCGCCAACGCCGCCGATCTCGGGAACGCCGGTATCGGTCCCGGTTGCCGTCCACTGGGGCGGACGGCTTCGCCGCAGCCGCTGCTCGCCGCGGACGGCACCGTGCGGGCTGACGCCGTCGGCCCGCGCCCGCGGTTCCCCTGAGGGCCCGCCACTCTGGGCTGGACCCGCTCGACCCGCGGCCGGCAGCCTTGCCCCTGATGAAGCCCCGTCCGAACGCCACCGCCTATCGCCTCGCCCGGGAACGCTACGCCGCGCTCGGGGTCGACACGGACCGGGCCCTGCGCCAAGCGGCCCGCATCCCCGTTTCGATCCACTGCTGGCAGGGGGACGATGTCGGTGGCTTCGAACGTGCGGGCGGGCAGAAGCTCGGGGACGGCCTCGCCGTGTTCGGCAGCTATCCGGGCAAGGCCCGCACGCCCGACGAGTTGCGCCGTGATTTCGAGGCGGCCCTGGGGTTGATCCCCGGGATCAAGCGTTTCAACCTCCACGCGCTCTACGCGGAGATGGATGGCCGCCCCGTCGACCGCGACGCTCTCGGAGTCGAGCAATTCCGCGGTTGGATCGGTTGGGCCAAGGACCTCGGGATCGGCCTCGATTTCAATCAGACCTACTTTTCGCACCCGCGGGTCAAGGACGGCTGCACCCTGACCCATCCCGACGCGGCGGTGCGCCGCTTCTGGATCGAGCACGGCATCCGCTGCCGCGAGATCGGCGCCGCGATCGGCCGCGCGCTGGGCCGCCCGTGCCTGACCAACCTGTGGATTCCCGACGGGGTGAAGGACACCCCCGCCGACCGGAAGGGGCCCCGCGAACGGCTCGCCGCCTCCCTCGACGCCATCTTCGCCCGCCCGATGAACCCCCGGCACAACGTCGATGCGGTGGAACCGAAGCTCTTCGGCCTCGGATCCGAAAGCTACGTGCCCGGCTCGCATGAGTTCTATCTCGGCTACGCGGTCAGCCGCGGGAAGCTCCTGACCCTCGACGCCGGGCACTATCACCCGACCGAGGGCATCGCCGACAAGGTCTCCGCCGTCCTCCAGTTCCTGCCCGAAATCGCGCTCCACGTGAGCCGCGGCGTGCGTTGGGACAGCGATCACGTGGTGACGCTCACCGACGACCTGCAGGCGATCGCGCAGGAAATCGTCTGGGGTGGTTACACGGACCGCGTGCGCATCGGACTGGATTACTTCGACGCCAGCATCAACCGGGTCGCCGCCTGGGTCATCGGCACCCGCAACATGCAGAAGGCGCTGCTGCTCGCGCTGGTGGCGCCGATCGGGCGCATCCGCGCGGCGGAGCGGGAAGGCGACCTGACCACCCGCCTCGCCCTGCTCGAGGAGGCGCGCACCCTCCCTTTCGCCGCCGTCTGGGATCAGTACTGCCTCGAGGCCGGCGTGCCCGAAGGCGAGCGCTGGCTCGCGGAGGTCAAGGCGTATGAGCGCGCGGTGCTGAGCCAGCGGATCGGCTGAACGGAGACCGCCCCAATGCGCTTCCTCCTCGCCACGATCCTCCTCGCCGCCGCTCTCGCGGCCGCCACGGAAATGCCGGTCCCGGTCCGCGGCTTCGGGCGCCTCGCCGATGGCCGCGAAGCCCGCGTCTTCACCTTGGACAACGGGCGAGGACTCGTCGCGGAGATCACGGACCTCGGCGGCATCATCGTCCGCCTGCTCGTCCCGGACCGGACGGGACGCGTGGCCGACGTCGTGCTGGGCGTGACCTCAGCCGGGGAATTCGAGGCGAAGGCGGCGGGCTTCAATGCGGTGATCGGCCGCTACGCGAACCGGATCGCCGGGGGACGCTTCGACCTGGACGGCAAAACCTACGCACTGGAGACGAACTCCAGCTCCGGCGGCGTGCCGGTCCATATCCACGGGGGGCGCCAAGGTTTTAACCGCCGGCTCTGGACGGCCACTCCCACCTCCCGGGAGGGCTTCCCCGCCGTGCGGCTTCGCCTCACGAGCCCGGACGGGGACCAGGGATATCCGGGGACCCTGCAAGTCGAAGTGCTCTACTCCGTCACCGCCGATGGCGGGCTGCGCCTTGACTACTCAGCGACCACCGACCGGCCGACGCCGCTGAATCTGACCAACCACGCCTATTTCAACCTCAAGGGTGAGGGCGAAGGGGACATCCTGGGGCACGAACTTACGCTGCACGCCTCACGCTATACCCCGGTCACACCGGCGCTCATCCCCACCGGCGAACTCGCGCCAGTGGCCGGCACGCCGTTCGATTTCACCCGTTCTCGGCGAATCGGGGACCGCATCGGCGAATCGCATCCCCAGCTGGTCCTCGGGCGCGGCTACGACCACAACTTCGTGCTGGACCACCGGGGCGGCGAACCCGGCCTGGCCGCGGTGGTCAGGGAACCGGCCTCCGGACGGGTCCTCGAGGTCTTCACCACGGAACCCGGCGTGCAATTGTTCACCTCGAACCACTTCGCCGGCCGACTGACCGGCAAGTCCGGCCGCGCGTATCCGCGTCACGCCGGTTTCTGCCTCGAGACCCAGCACTTCCCCGATAGCCCGAATCAAGCCGGCTTCCCCTCCACCATCCTGCGCCCTGGCCGGACGTTCCGGTCGACGACGATTTTCCGCTTCTCCACCCGTTAAGGAGGCGAATCAGCGTAAGGGTTCTTACGTAGTTCGCGTGGCAACGGCCCGACGCCGAGAATAAAGCCAAGCCAGTTAACCTGCTATTCGGAAGGCGGTTAAGAGCCCCGTTTGGAATAATTCCAATTCCAAGTTGCAACTTGGAACCATTCCAATTTGGTCCGTCCTTCAGCCCTCCCAGACCGCGCTCCCCTGCTTCCGATGACCCCAACCCTCTCGCCCGAATCCCTCACCCAGCGGCTCGCCGACAGCGGCCTCCGCGCCACCCCCCAGCGCGAAGTCGTCTACTCGGTCCTGCTCCGCAAGCGAGATCACCCGACGGCCGAGGAGGTATTCGCCCGGGTCAAGGCGGAGCTGCCCACCATCTCCCTCGCGACGGTCTACAATTGCCTGGAAACCCTCGTGCAGTGCGAGCTGGTCCGGGCGGTGAATTTCGAACGCAGCCCAACGCGCTACTGCCCCAACCTGCGTCCCCACGCGCATTTTCACGACGAACAGACGGGGCGCACCTACGACATCGACCTGCCGCCGGCCGTCCTCGCCGAGGTCAACCACGTCCTCCCCGCGGGCTTCGACGCCTCGTCGGTCGAGATCACTTTCCGCGGCCAAGCCCGCCCCGCCTCCTGATCCACGCCCCCTTCCCGTATCCATGTCCTCGCTCGTCATCCAAGACCTCCACGTCTCCATCGGCGACAAGCCCATCGTCAAAGGCCTGTCCCTCACCGTGAACAGCGGTGAAGTGCACGCCATCATGGGGCCGAACGGCACCGGCAAGTCGACCCTCGCCAAGGTCATCGCCGGGCATCCGGACTACACCGTGACCGGCGGGGATGTGCTGCTGGACGGCCGTTCCGTGCTCGCACAGGAGGCGGACGAACGGGCCCGCGCCGGGCTCTTCCTCGCTTTCCAGTACCCGAGCGAGATTCCGGGGGTCTCCATCGCCAACTTCCTCCGGGCCGCGGTGCAGGCGCGCCTGCCCGAGGGCGAGGAGATCGACGCCACGGCCTACTACAAGCGGCTGTATGCCAAGATGGACCTCCTGAAGATCGACCGGAAGTTCACCTCCCGCTCGGTCAACGAGGGTTTCTCCGGCGGCGAGAAGAAGCGCTGTGAGATCCTCCAGATGGCAATGCTCGAGCCGAAGATGGCGGTGATGGACGAGACCGACTCCGGCCTCGACATCGACGCGCTCCGGATTGTCTCGGAGGGCGTCAATGCCCTGCGCGGCCCGGGCCTCGGGGTGCTGATGATCACCCACTACCAGCGCCTGCTGACCTACATCGTCCCGGACTTCGTCCACGTGATGTACGACGGGCGCATCGTGAAGAGCGGCGACAAGTCCCTGGCCCTCGAGCTCGAATCCCGCGGCTACGATTGGGTGAAGCAGGAGCTCGCCGCCCTTCCCGCCTGAACTCCGCGCCCCACCCATGAAGAGCCTCATCGACAGCGACCCCGCCGCCACCGCGGAAAATCCCGTCGCCGGGATCGACCAGACCAAGGGCGATTTCACCTACGACGTCGCCTACGAGTTCGACGCCGGCACGGGCCTGAGCGAGCGGACGGTCGACTACATCAGCTCCGTGAAGAAGGAGGCGGACTGGATCCGCGCCTTCCGGCGGCAGGCGCTGCAGGTCTTCCAGTCCAAGCCGATGCCCACGCACTGGGCCACGCGGGACCTGGAGAACATCGATTTCGACCGCATCCGTTACTACCTCGCGAGCGGCCAGAAGCCGAAGCGGACCTGGGACGAGGTCCCGGAGGACATCAAGCGGACCTTCGAGCGACTCGGCATCCCGGAGCAGGAGCGAAAGTTCCTCGCCGGCGTCGAGGCGCAGTTCGACTCGGAGGCCGCCTACTCGAACATCAAGGAGATCGTCGCCAAGCAGGGCGTGATCTTCGTGAACTCGACCGAGGGCCTGCGCGAGCACCCGGAGCTGTTCCGCCGCTGGTTCGGCAAGGTCATTCCCACCGGGGACAACAAGTTCTCCGCGCTCAACAGCGCCGTGTTCTCCGGCGGCTCGTTCATCTACGTCCCACCCGGGGTGAAGGTCGCCCAGCCCCTGCAGGCCTACTTCCGGATCAACGCCGAGAACTTCGGCCAGTTCGAGCGCACCCTGATCATCGCGGACGAGGGTTCCGAGGTGACCTACATGGAGGGCTGCACTGCCCCCAAGTTCTCCACCGCCACGCTGCACAGCGCGGTGGTGGAACTCGTCGCCCTCAAGGGAGCGAAGATCCAGTACATCACGGTCCAGAACTGGGCGAACAACGTGTTCAACCTCGTGACGAAGCGCGGGCTTGCCCACGAGGAGGCGGAGATCAAGTGGATCGACTGCAACATCGGCTCCCGCCTCACGATGAAATACCCGGGGGTCGTGCTGAAGGGGCGCAAGGCGCGCGGGGAGGTCATCTCGATCGCCCTCGCCAACGACGGTCAGCATCAGGATACCGGGGCGAAGATGATCCACGCCGCGGATGAGACGACCTCCAACGTGGTCTCCAAGTCCATCAGCGTGGGCCAGGGCCGGGCCACGTACCGCGGCCAGGTGCACATCCCGAAGCGGCTCCGCGGGTGCAAGAACAACACCGAGTGCGACGCGCTGCTGATCAACACCAACAGCCGCACCGACACCTACCCCGCGATCACCGTCCGCGGCGACCGCAACTCGGTCCAGCACGAGGCCAGCGTCTCCAAGGTCAGCGAGGACATGATCTTCTACATGCAGCAGCGCGGCCTCACCGAGGGCCAGGCCATGAGCCTGGCGGTGAACGGTTTCATCAACGACCTGGCCCGCCAGTTCCCGATGGAGTACTCCGTCGAGCTCAAGCGGCTGATCGACCTGGAGATGGAAGGCAGCGTCGGCTGAAGCCGCCCCCACCGCGATGACCGCCACCACCGTTTCCCACCCGCCGGCGCTCGTCGGCGCCTTCACCCGCGCCGCCTTCGAGGCGCACCTCGCGTCGCTGCCGCCCCTCCCCGAATGGTGGCTCGCCCGCAAGCGCGCCGCCTTCGAGCGGTTCGCCGCCCTGCCGCTGCCCGTCCGCACCGACGAGTGCTGGCGCTTCAGCAACGTCGCCGGGCTGACGCTCGACGGCTTCGCACCGCCGGCCCCCGCCCGCGCCGTCCCCTTCGCCAGCATCGGCCTCAGCAAGGCTGCCCGCCTCATCTTCGCCAACGGCCGCCTGTTCTCCCGCGAGATCCTCGCCCCCGACCTCAGTCGCCGCGGCGTCGTCGTCGACACCCTGCAGAACGCCTTGCGCGAGCACGGTGACCTCGTCCGGGAGCACCTCCTCGCCCAGCCCGCGCGCCTCGGTTCCGGCAAGTTTTCCGCCCTGCACGAGGCGTTCCTCGTCGACGGCGCCTTCATCCACGTGCCCCGCGGCGTCGAGGTGGAGCTGCCCATCGGCATCTTCTCCTTCGCGCTCGGCGACCGCGCCGCCGTCTTCCCGCACACCCTGGTGGTGGCCGACGAGGGCGCCCGCGTCACCGTCATCGATTACTTCGGCTCCCAGGACGACACCGAACGCCAGCTGGCCGTCGGCGCCAACGACCTCTATGCCGGTCACGGCGCGCGGATCACCTACGTGGGCAAGCAGGACTGGAGCCACCAGGCCCTCGCCCTGCAGGCCAATTCCACGGTCGTGCGCCGCGACGCGAGCGTCCAGTCGCTCAACCTCCACCTTGGCGCCCGCCAGGCCCGGCACGAATCCCATTCGCAACTGCAGGCGCCCGGCGCCCATTCGGAGATGCTTTCGCTCACCGTCGCGCGCCAGGACCAGGAGTTCGACCAGCGCACCCTGCAGATCCACCAGGCGCCGAACACCCGCTCGGACCTCCTCTACAAGAACGCCCTGCTGCAGCGGGCCCGGACGATCTTCTCGGGCCTCATCGTGGTCGATCCGGACGCCCAGAAGACGGACGCCTACCAGAGCAACCGCAACCTGATGCTCAGCGACGAAGCGGAGGCGAACTCGCTCCCGGGCCTCGAGATCCAGGCCAACGACGTGCGTTGCACCCACGGCGCGACCACGTCCCGCATCGACCCCGAGCAGGAGTTCTACCTGCAGGCCCGGGGCATCCCCAAACGCGCCGCCGACGAGCTTCTCACCTTCGGCTTCTTCGAGGAGGTGCTCAACCGCCTCAGTCAGGATGACCTGCACGCGGCGTTGCGCACGCTGATCCAGACCAAGTTTGCCGGGGACAAGACCGCCCGATGAACCGCGAACGCACCCTTTCCCGCGACGTCGTCGCGACCCAGATCCCCTCGGGCGACAAGCAGACCCTGCCCCAAAACGCGCGCGTTTTCCTGCATCAGACGCTCGGCGGAAGCTACACCGTGCAGACCGACTTCGGGCTGTTCCGCATCGACGGGCGCGACGGCGACGCCCTCGGCGAGCAGGTGGCCGCCTCCGCCGTGGTCGCCCCCACCCTCGCGGACGGCGCTCCGGACCCCGAGGCCATTTGGGCCCAGCTGCGCCAGGTCTATGATCCGGAAATCCCGGTGAACATCGTCGACCTGGGCCTCGTCTACACGATGGAGGTGGTGAAGGTGACCGAACCCGAGGCGGGCTACCGCGTCGACGTGGCGATGACCCTCACCGCCCCCGGCTGCGGGATGGGACCGGCGATCGCCGAGGACGCCAAGGGCAAGATCCTGCTGGTGCCGGGCGTAAGCGCGGCCGACGTCCGCATCACCTGGGAACCACCTTGGAACCAGCAGATGATCTCCGAGGAGGGAAAGATGAAGCTGGGGCTCATCTGAGCCCCAGCTCCGGTCAGCGCCCGACTCAGCCGGACTCAGGGCACCTCGTAGATTTCGACCAGGGCGTCCCCGCGGGCCACGCCGCTGCCCGCCGTGATCTGGAGCGTATAGCTGCCGGGATCGAGCAACGCGAGGGTTGAGGCGTCCGCGGAGCCGCCCGGCAGCGCGAAGGCGCCGACGAATTCCCGGGCGGCCAGCATCTCCGGAATGAAATCCGCGGTGCTCCAATCGTTGTTGGCGAGGATCGCCCGGCCCGATCCGTCAAAGATCTCCAGCCGCGGATCGGGGATGGCGCCGGAGACCCCGAACGCCGCCAGGGTCGGCCCGATCCCCCGTGTCAGCAGCGTGCGCTTGCCCTGCCCGGCTACATTGAGACCGAGGATGAGGGTGCTGTCCTCCGTCCCCGTGGGGCCGCGCACCGACACGTTGGTGAACTTGCTGGCGCCCGTGACGTTGCCGGCGTCGTAGACCTCGAAGAGGACCACCCCGCCCTCCCCGTTGCCGCTGAAGACGTGGATGGTGTAGCCGCGGCCCGCGTCCAGCTCGAGCACCAGCGCGGCGTCGCGACTGCCCGCGGGTAACCCGAATGCGCCCACCTGGGAAAAGACCGTCGCCAGGGAGCCGTTCCACGAGGCATTCGTGGCGACCCGCGTTTCCCCCGCGTACACCTCGACGTCGGGATCCGCCATCGTGCCGCCGACCCCGAAGGCCGCCAGACCCGGTCCAACCGCCCGGATGAGCACCCGCTTCCGGCCGCTGCCCGCGATGAAGAAGCCGGGGATCACCCGCTCGGCACCCCCGATCGCGATCCGGCCCGAGAGATTGCTCAGGCGGGAGGCGTCTGGATTCAACGTCACCGCGGCGGGGCTGGAGGTCACGCTGACCCCGCCCCCCGTCATCCGGGCAGTATACTGGCCCGCATCCGCGAGGTTCACGTTCTGCCGCAGCAGAATGGCCCCGGTCTCGCCCGCCAGCACGGACCCGTTGCGCAGCCACTGGTAATTGACGCCGGCGCCGAGCGCGGAGACCGCGAGCGCGAAGGTGCCTCCGGGCGCGACCACCTTGTCCAGCGGCTGCAGCACGATCTGCGGCGCGGCCGCGCTCGCGGGCACCGTGACCGTCCCCGCCGAAAGGGTCTCCGTGCCACCGGGACCGGTCACCCGCACGGTGTAGGTTCCGGCGTGGACGGCGCTGACTGCGGCGACCGTGTAAGGGTTCGCGGTGGCGCCGGGGAGGAGGACGCCGTTGAGCAGCCATTGGAAGGTGAAGGGACCGCTCCCAAGGACCGGGATCGGCAGGGTCAGCCGGTTCCCGGGAACCAGCGTCAGCGCAGCGGGCCGGAAACCGGCGGGCACCGAGGGTCGCACCGCACCCGCACCCGCAGCCGCGGGCGCCCCGCTGGAGCCGGCAAAGGCGAAGCTGCCGCTCCACGCGCCCCAAGCCGCCGAGCTCACCCCGTTGCGCGTCGACGCCGCGTAACTGGACTGCCCCGGCAGGAGCGTGACCGAAACCACGCGCGTCTCTCCCGCCGCCACCACCCCGGCGTGCACCGCCGCGCGGGCCACCGAGGAATCGTCGGTGTACACATCCGTGCCCCAGATCGCACCGGAGCTCGCTCCCGTGACGAGCAACTGCACGGATTGCCCCGCGCGGCTGCGGTAGCCCGCGAGGTTCGCCGGCGCGGCGATCACGTCCGCCGGGAGCGCCGAAGCGCTCGATGCCGCGGCCGGGGTGGACACGGGGCTGCCCACCGCTCCGCCCCCGGCCAGCGTGACCACCTCCGCGGCGGAGAGGGCGCGGTTGAAGATCCGGATCTCGTCGAGATCGCCGGTGAAGAGGTCGAGGCCGTTATCCGAACCGCCGACCATCAGCATCGCGGCGGCGAACGTGCCCAGCGCGCGGCGATCCGGGGCCGTCGCGCTGGCGGCCCCGTTCACGTAGATCACGGCCGTGCGTCCGTCGTGGGTGACCGCGAGGTGCGTCCACTGCGCCGCGGCGGAACCGGTGGGCACCGCGCCCGCGGCGTATTAGACCGGGGGGTACGAGCCGTTCCCGTCCTGGAGCAAAGCCGCCCGCCGGGGCGCGGTGGACGCGCCTTCCAGGAAGAGCCCGTAGAAGTGCGACGAACTGCCCCCGGGCCCAACCGCGACCAGGCGCGGATTCCAGCTGCCCGCCGCCGTGGGCCGCACGAAGAACGAGATCGTCGTGGCCGCCGAGGAGAAGCTGGCGTCCACCAGCGCCCGCAGCCGCACCCCCGAGGTCCGCAGCGCGCCGGCGCCGACGCGTCCCGCGGTCGCCGCGACGACGCCCTGCACCGCGTTGAGGTTGAAGCCCCGGCCCGAATCGTCGCGCAGCAGGTTGGCCACATTGTCGAAGGAATAATGAGCGAGCAGGTCTCCGGCCGCGGTGCCGCCACCGGAACCGCCCCCGCCACCCGTGCCGCCTCCGCCCGTGCCGCCACCGCTCCCACCGCCGCCGGAGCCACCGCCGGCCGGGGTGAAACTCGTGCTCGGATTGAGCCGGTATTGAAGCGTGCCGTTACCCAGGACGTCCCCGTACGCGGAACTCAGCTGATTGCCGGCGATCGTGGCCGAGCGGATCCCGAACGTCGTCAGCCCCGTGCCGCCGGTGAACGTCACGCTCCCGTTGGCGGAGACGGTGCCCGTCAGCACGCCCGCGGAAAGGTTGATCGTTCCCTCCGCGGTCACCACGGCGAGGTAGGGCCCCACCGGGCTCTCCTGCGTGAGGACGCCCGGAACGGAAACCCGCGTATTGAACGTGCCGGCATACGACCCGGCGAACGACGCTTGGGCGCGAACAGCCGGCGCGAAGAAGAGCCCGAGCAGCAGCAGGGCGGGAATGAAAACGGGGGTAGACCGGGATATTTCAGAACTCATTATTGGGGTATTTAGCCCACTTCCTTTGTTTTACCGGAGTCAAGCTTCGTCCCGTCCTCCCGAAATCGTTCCTCGCCGGGGAATTCGGCCCCTGCGGAGAAAAAACCTTCCCACGGATTGCGCCGCGCTGCACAACGACCCCGTGTCCGCCCTGCAAATCATCGGCTCCGCGGAGGTCCAGGCCGCGATCGACCGGTTGGCCGCCGCGATCGCCTCGCGCCACCCCGACCCGCGCGACGTGGTGCTGCTCGGGATCGCCAACGGGGGCATCGAGCTCGCCCGCCGCCTCGGCGAACGCCTGCGCCTTCCGGCCGGCATCGTCGACATCGCCTTCCACCGGGACGACTTCGGCTCCCATCCGATCCCGAAGGAGACCACCTGCAGCCGGATTCCCGGGCAGGTCCAGGGTGCGACCGTGATTTTGGTGGACGACGTGCTCTTCACGGGCCGCACCGTCAAGGCGGCCATCAATGAGGTCTTCGATCACGGCCGGCCCGAGGCGGTCGAACTGGCGGTGCTGGTGGATCGGGGCGGCCGCCGCCTGCCCATCGCCGCCGACCACCGCGGACTCGAATTCCCCGCCGCCGAAAACCGGAGGGTCTCCGTCCGCCTCGATCCCGCCGACCCGCGCCGGGACGAGATCCGGCTCGCGCCCGCCTCCCGCTGATCCTCCTCGCCGCCCTATGTCCTGGCAACGCCGCCACCTGCTCACCGTCGAGGAACTCACCCTCGCGGAGCTGGAGCAGATCCACGCCACCGCCGCCGCCTTCAAGCGCACCCTTTCCCGCAACATGCGGAAGGTGCCGGCGCTGCGGGGCAAAACCATCGTCAATCTCTTCCTCGAGCCGAGCACGCGCACCCGGATGGCCTTCGAGATGGCCGCGAAGCGCCTCAGCGCCGACGTGATCTCGCTCGACGGCGCCAGCAGCAGCGCCACCAAGGGGGAAACCCTGCGCGACACCGCCGAGAACATCCAGGCCCTGCAGGCGGACATGATCGTGATCCGGCACGCCGCCGCCGGCTCCCCGCTCTACCTTTCCCGCTTCCTCAACATCCCGGTGATCAACGCCGGCGACGGCGCCCACGAGCATCCGACCCAGGGCCTGCTCGACACCTTCACGATGAAGGAGCACCTCGGCTCCCTCCGGGGCCGCAAGGTGGTGATCCTGGGCGACATCCTCTTCAGCCGGGTCGCCCGCTCCAACATCCACGCCCTCACCAAGCTCGGCGCGGACGTCACGCTCGTCGGCCCCTCCACGCTCGTGCCGGCCTGGTTCACGCATCTCGGGGTCAAGGTCAGCCACGACCTCCGGGGCGCCCTGGCGGATGCCGAAGTCGTGATGCTCCTGCGCATCCAGCACGAGCGGCAGGCGGCAGGCCACTTCCCCTCGCTGGGTGAATACACGGGGATGTTCGGCCTCAACAAGACCCGCGCCTCCTGGCTCAACCCCAAGGCCATCATCATGCACCCGGGGCCCATCAACCGCGGGGTGGAGATCGACAGCGAGCTCGCCGACGGCGAGCGCAGCGTGATCCTGGAGCAGGTCACCAACGGCATCGCCGTGCGGATGGCCGTCCTCTACCTCTGCGCCGGCGGCCAGCCGGAACAGGTCAGCCCCGTCGCCTAGGAATCGTCATGCCCGCCCTCTGGATCCAAAACGCCCGGGTCATTGATCCCGCCTCCCGCCGCGACGCGCCGGGGGATCTCTTCATCGACCAGGGCCGCCTCGTCGCCCCGCTCGCCGCCGCCGCGCGGAAACGCGCCCGCCGGATCGACGGCCGCGGCCTCGTGGCCTGCCCCGGCCTGGTCGACGTCCACGTCCATTTCCGCGAGCCCGGCCAGACCCACAAGGAGACCATCGCCACGGGGTCCCGCGCCGCGGCGGCCGGCGGCTTCACCTCGGTGGTCTGCATGCCGAACACCTCCCCGGTGGCCGACAACAGCGGCACCATCCAGCTGATGAAGGACGTCATCGCGCGGGACGCGGTCGTGCGGGTCCACCCCACCGGCTGCATCACCGTGGGGATGAAGGGGCAGACCCTCGCGCCCATCGGTTCCCTGAAGCGCGCCGGCGTGGTCGCGATCACCGACGACGGCGAGTGCGTGCAGTCGAACGACCTGATGCGCCGGGCGGTGGAGTACGCCCGGATGTTCTCCCTGCCGGTGATGGACCACTGCCAGGACTACTCGATGACCCAGGGCGCGGTGATGAACGAGGGCGTGGTTTCCACCCGCCTCGGGCTCCGCGGCTGGCCCCACGCCGCGGAGGACATCATCGTCGCCCGCAACATCATCCTCGCCGAGCAGACCGGCGCCCACATCCACCTGCAGCACATCTCCTCGCGCTACTCGGTGGACCACATCCGCCGCGCCAAGGCCCGCGGGGTGCGGGTGACGGCCGAGGCCACGCCGCACCACCTCGCCCTGACCGAGGAGGCCCTCGCGGGCTATGACACGCATTTCAAGATGAACCCGCCGCTGCGCACCGAGGCGGATCGCCAGGCACTCATCGCCGGCCTGCGCGACGGCACCCTCGACATCATCGCCACCGACCACGCGCCGCACACCGACTACGAGAAGGATAAGGAGTTCGACTACGCCCCCAACGGGATCCTCGGGCTCGAGACGGCGCTGCCGGTCTGCCTCGACGTGCTGGTGCGGCAGGCGCGCTTCAAGCTGAGCCGGGTGATCGACCTGATGACCCGCCGCCCCGCCGCCATCGTCGCCCTTCCGGCCGGCACACTCGCCGAAGGGGCCGCCGCCGACGTCTGCCTGTTCGACCCGGACGAGGTCTGGCGCTACGACGCCAAGGCGGGCCAAAGCAAGTCGTCGAACTCGCCCTGGTCGGGCCGCGAACTCCGGGGCCGCGTTCGCACCACCATCGTCGGCGGCAAGGTCATCTACGCGGACGGGCGCATCACCGCCTGAGGCGGCCCCGGCCGCGCGCGCAGCCCCGTGACGCCCCCGCTCTCGCCCTTCGCCACGCTGGTCCTGGTGTTCGAACTGGGGTGCGTCGCCGCCGGACTCGGGCTGCTGTGGCGCCACGGGCTCTCCCCTTCCGCGCGGCAGGCGCCACCGCGCCTCGGCGCGTGGGAAGCACCGTGGCCCGAGTTCCTCACCTTCGCGGCGAGCGTCCTGCTGGGCACGTTTCTCGTCGCGGCCCTCGCCGGTCTCGCCGCGCGCCAGGCGGGCCTGGCCGGGCACGCCGCCACGATCACCCACGGCGCCGGGGCGCAGCTCGGGATGCTCCTCGGCGTGCTGCTCCACCACCGGATTCTCGCGCCCGCCGGGCACCTCGGGCGCGCGCCCGCCACGGTCCTGCTGCGCGCGGGCGTCGCCACGTTCCTCGCCGCCCTGCCGCTGCTGCTGCTGACGGCGCAGGCGTGGGAATTCGCGCTCCGGGCGGCGGGCCTGCCGACGGCGCGGCAGGACCTGATCCGCATCCTCACCGAGATCGAGTCGCCGGCGCTGCTCGCCGCGATGGTCGTCCTCGCCGTCGTGATCGCCCCGCTCACCGAGGAACTGGTGTTCCGCGGCGGGGTTTTCCGCTACCTGCGCACCCGCTGGCCGCGCTGGGCCGCCCTGCTGGCGCCGTCCGCGTTCTTCGCCTCGCTGCACGTCAACTGGTCCACGCTCGAGGGCCTCTCGAGCGCGCTGCCCCTCGTCGTGCTCGCGGTGATCTTCTCACTCGCCTATGAGCGCACGGGGCAGCTCGGCACCGCCGTGGTGGCCCACGCCTGCTTCAACCTGAACACCCTGCTCGTGCTCTTCGCCGGGCTGGGGCCCTGAGGCCCGTGCATCCGTTCGCCCCCGGCCCTCGCGACCGCGTCGATGCCCTCGGCGAAGGCGGCCTCATCGCCGCGATCCGCCGCTGGCTGGGCAACACCTGCCCGCCCGCGCCCGCGGGCATCGGGGATGATTGCGCGCTGCTGCCCCGGGCGCGCGGCCGCGGGCTGTTGACGGTGGATCCCGTGATCTTCGGCCGCCACTTCGACGCCACGGTGCCACCCGCCGCGGTCGGCGCCAAGCTGCTCAAGCGCAACCTGAGCGACATCGCCGCGATGGGCGGCCGACCCCGCGCCGCCGTGGTCTCACTCTGCCTGGATCGCGCCACCCGCGTTCCCTGGTTGCGGGCATTCCACCGGGGGCTGGCCGCCACCGCGCGCCGGTACGGGGTCGCGCTGGTGGGCGGCGACGTCGCGGAGGCGCCGGGCGTCCTGATCGCGACGCTCACGCTCCTCGGCGAGACGGACGCACCCCGCGTGCTCACCCGCACCGGCGCCCGCGCCGGGGATTGGATCGCCGTCACCGGCCGGCTCGGCGGGAGCCTCGCCTCGGGGCATCATCACCGCTTCACGCCGCGGCTGGCCGAGGGTCGCTGGCTCGCGCGCCGGCCCGAGGTCCGCTCGATGATGGACGTGAGCGATGGCCTGGCGAAGGACCTCGCCGCGCTGACGCCGCGGGGCACCCGCCCGGACCTCGACCCCGCGGCCATCCCGCGACGACGCGGGTGCACGCTCGCGGCGGCCCTCGGCGACGGCGAGGATTACGAACTGCTCTGCACGCTGCGCGCCCGGGCGGACCTGCCCTCACTGCGGCGGGCGTGGCGGCGGCGTTTTCCGACCGTGCCGCTGACCATCATCGGGAGGTTGGGGCGGCAGTCCGCCCTGGATCCGACTCCGGCAGCCCCGCCCGTCACCGGCTATGAGCATCTTCGAGCGACTCCGTGAGGGGATCAGTACCCGCGACCCGGCGGCGACGCAGGCGCTCGCCGCGGAGTTCGCACGGGCTCTGCCCCCGGGAACCGTGCTGGCGCTGCACGGGGACCTTGGGGTGGGCAAGACGACCTTCGTGCAAGGACTGGCCCGCGGACTCGGCGTGCTCGCCCCCGTGACGAGTCCCACGTTCAACCTGTTCACGCTGCATCGCGGCCCGGTGAACTTGGTCCACCTCGACGCCTACCGGCTCGGTTCGGCGCGGGAGTTCGAGGCGTTGCTCCTCGAGGAGTTTCTCACTCCGCCGTGGGTTCTCGCGGTGGAGTGGCCCGAAAGGATCGCCGACGCGATCCCCCCGGGCGCGCTGCACCTGGAGCTGAGGATCCAGCCCGACCAATCCCACCACCTGATACTCCGGCGCGCGGACGCGCCGGAGGCGGCGGCTCAAGCCTGAGCGGAGGGCGGCGGCTCCTCGGAGGGCGGAGCGGGTTCCGCCGGAGCGGGTTCCGCAACGCTGGCATTTCCATCCTCAACCGGAGCTGGCGCCCCGTCGCCCGCCGCAGGCGCAGCGGCCACCGGAGCGGCCTCCGGGAAGTTTTCGGGGTCGTGATCCTCCGCCTCGATCTCCTTCTTTCGTGCCTCGACCATCGGCGGCGGCGCAAAGAGCCGGCCGTCGATGAACTCCGTCACGTAGCCTTCGCGAACCAGCCAGAGCAGGTCTCCTTGCAAGCGCGCCACGCGGGCCCGGTCCTCCGCGGAAGGACCGGCCGGCGCCGCCTCGGCTCCCTCAGCGGGAGCGGGTGCGGCGGCCGGCGCAAGGCCCAGAAACTTGGCGGGCAGCTCTCCCGCGCGCACCATCGGGTTCGCCTCGATGAAGGCGATCAAAGATCCAATGCTGTCGGCGAACGTCTGACCCGGGACACGGAACCGCCGTTTCACCGCGCAGACGTAGGAGATGCCCTTGGAGCCCTTCTTGAAGATCGTGAAGTGCTCGCGGCGCAGGCGGCCGCGCAGCGCGTTCGCGGTATCGAGGGGGAAGCGGCGCTGCCGCTCGAGGGCGCCCTCGACGGCGCGGCGAATCTCCCCGGGGGGCAAGGTCTCGATGAGTTGGCCCTTGAAGCGCACGGACTCAGCCGTGCGCACCACCTGATCCCGGGCCTGCGTCAGCAGGTGCAAGCGAGCATCCTCCAGGGTGTCGAAGGAAGGGCCGGCCGGCGTCTCGGCCGCGGGGACCGCCGCCTCGGAGGCGGGGACGTCCGCAGCGGTTGCCGTGATCTCGGGGGAAGGCTCCGCCGGCGGGGCCTCCGGCGCGGGTGCGGGTGCAGGTGCGGCTGCGGGTGCGGCGACTTTCCAGGTGTAGCGCACCGTCCGCCGCATCTTGTCGAGCCACTGCTTCACGACCTCCGGATCACGAACCGTCTCAATGCGGTTCTTGAAGGCCTCGAAGGGAAGACGGGACCCGACCTTGGCCGCGTAATGCTGCTGCAGGATCTGGGCGTAGCGGTGGTAATTGGGCGGTCCGAGCAGCTCGCCCGTGAGTCCGCAGCGGTTAATGACGAGGAAATTCCCCTTCGGCGGCTCAACCTCGACCTCCGCCTTGGTGAAGAACGAGTCTAGGTGACGGGCCAACACGTGGGCCACGGCCGCCTCGTCGGACTCGAACGGCAGGCCGTCCGGGACCGAGACGTGCACCACGGGTCGCGCCGCCGGGGCGGCCTCGCCACCGGGCCCGGGCCTTTCGCCGGCCACCCGAGGTGCAAGGACCACGATGAAACGGTCGTCCTTGGCGACCACCGTGCGGGCGATCTCGAACAGTTCCACCGTGCGGCAGGACTTCCGGATAGTCTGGGCCAAGGTCGCGAAACTGGCATCCTCCGGATAGAAGGTCGCCGTGAAATAGGGGCTCTCGTATGGCCCGCGCTCAGGCATCGGTCGACCGCCGAAGCCGCCGCCCCCCCCCCGGGGACCACGGTCCGAGAACTCGCGCCGCGGCCCGCGGGCATCGCGGAATCCCTGTCCGGGCCCGCGCCGATCCTCGGCGACTCCGCCGCCGCCCGGCCGACCGGCCTCGCGCGGGCCGGAATCTCCGCCAGGACCAGGCCGCCGGAAGCCGCGGCGGTCACGCCGGTCCGGCGCCCCTGCCTCACGGCGGTCATCAAAGCCGCCCCGACCACCGCCACGCTCCGGAGCAGCGGGCTTTTCCTGCGACCACTGGGTGCCGAAGCTGAAGCCCTGCAATTGGCTCAGATCCAGCTTGTTGAAATCAGCGGGCGATTGGTCCTTTGAATCGGGTGCGTCCATAACAAGAAAAGCGGGCCGGGGCCCGCGCGTTGACAGTGATGCGGCGCTTGAACCGCCGCTCCCCAGTGTCCGCGCAGAGATTCTCCAGTGGCAAGCCGTTTCCAGATCGCGTTTCCCGGTCTGGCCCGCGAGCCCTCCGGACCCAAGCGGCTCAACGCAGGAGGTAGACCTCGGCCAAGGCCTCGCCGCCGGATCCATCCCAGCCGGAGACCTGAAGGGTGTAAGGTCCCGGATCCAGGAGCAGCAGCAGGGCCGCGTCCGCGCTCCCATCCGGCCACGGGAATGCCCCCACCGACTCCGCCGCCACCCGGAGGTCGTGGGCGATGCCGCCCTCTGACCAGCCCCGGTTCAGGCGCAAGAGCCGGTCTCCCTGATAGATCGCGATCTGCGGACGCGGCAGGGGCTCGGCCACACCGAACGTGGCCAGCGCGGGCCCCGCCGCCCGAACCAGTACGCGGGCGGGGGCGCCGCCGCCCAGCACAAATCCGGGAATGAGCAAGCTCTCGCCCTGTCCGACGCGGCCCCGCAGGGAAAGGTTGACCAACCGGTTGTCGGGATCGCCGCCCAAGGCGTCGTAAACCTCGAAAAGCGCCACCCCGCCCCTGTCCTCGGCGTCGCGCAGGTGCGCCGTGTAAAGCCCGGCCCCCAACCCAAGCACCAGCGCCGCATCCCGGCTCTCCGCCGCGAAAGGGAACGCCCCCACGGCATCCGCGGTGTCGATCACGGAGGGTCCGGGACCCGTTTGCCCCCAGTTGTCGTTTGCGCGCAGCGGCGTTGCTCCGGAGTAGACCGTGAGGAACGGATCGGGCAGGAAGCCCGTGACCCCGAAGGCCGCCAGCGCCGGTCCGGCCCCGCGGACGAGGTAGGCCCGCGGCGCCCGACCCTCGACGACGAACCCCGCGATCAGCACCCCAGCCGAGGCAACCTCGGCGCGGCTCGCGAGATTGAGCAGCCTCGCCCCGCCGTCCCGCACGTGCGCGGCGCGCCCGGTCCGGCCGGCGTCCCGCCGGAAGGCGGGCCAGGCGGAAAGCGTCGACAGGGGCGAGCCATTGCCGCGCACCTTGTAGAGCCGGCCGTCCAGCGAGCCGAAATACAACGCCCCATCCGGGGCGACGAGCACCGAGGATTCGATGTAGTCCCCGGCCGCCGCGCGCGAATCGAACCGCCAGAGCAAGCCGCCGTCCGCCGGTCGCAACGCCCGGACCACGCCATCGTCGGCCGCAACAATGATGGCCCCGTCTCCGCGCACCGCCGCGGTCGAGGCGCTGCTGGAGTTCAAATCCACCCGCCACCGCAGGTGTCCGTCCTCGGGGTCGAGGGCGTAGAACCGGGTGTCGTCCGAGGCGAAATATACGGCCCCGTCCGCCCCCAGCACCGGCGAGGCGAAGATCGCTCCATTGGTGAAGTAGTCCCAGCGTTTTGATCCATCCGGGGCCACGGCGTACAATCGCTGGTCCGTCGAACCGAAGTAGAGGGTTCCGTCGGCGCCGATCGCGGGCGAGCCATCGATCCGTCCCCCGGTACGGAACCGCCACCGCTCGCGACCCTCCGGGCTGACCGCATACAGGGCGCCATCCCGGCAGCCCACGTACACCGTGCCATCCACCGCCACCGCCGGGGAGGACTCGATCCAGTCGCCCACGGGAAAAGTCCACCGCTCGCGCCCGTCGGGACCCACCGCGTGGAGGCGAAAGCTACCGGAGCCGAAGTAGAGGGTGCCATCACCGCCAATCGCGGGTGAACCCGAGATGAAACTGCCAGCGTTATAGGACCAGCGGATGGCCCCGGTGCCCGGTTGGAGCGCATAGAGGCGGCCGTCATGGGAGCCCACGTAGATGGTCCCGTCCGGTCCCACCGCCGGAGTGGAATCCACCCAGTCCGACCGGGTCACCGACCACAACACCCGGCCTGCCGGCGTAACGGCCACGATCCGTCCCGCGGTGGCGGTGGAAACGCCAAGGTAGATGGCCCCGCCGTCGGCGCTGATCGCCGGGGACGAGGAGGTGTATCCCTGCAGGGTGACCATCCATTCGAGGGAGCCCTCCTGCGCGCGGACCGGCCCAGGCAGAAGGACCGCAAGCAGGCCGACGGCCGCGACCAGCCACCGCGCCAGCGCGGGGAACGGGTTTCCTACCGCCCGGGAAAAATGATCTGAAAACGCCGGATGCAGGGCCCGCTCGAATCACGCCTCCCCGGCCAAGACAAGGCGGAAGCACGTCCCGGTGGCATCGCTCCGCTCCAGCTGGAGGCTGCCCCCGGCCTGCAGCGCCAGTTGCTGGCTGAGCGCGAGCCCCAGACCGCTGCCCCCCGGCTTGCCACTCGCACAGGGCTGGAACAGCCGGGAGCGCACGGACTCCGGCAGGCCTCCGCCTCCGTCTTCGACCCGGAATTCCACCTCCCCGCGCGCGCCCACCCGGGTCGCCACGCGCACCCATCCGCCCGCCGGCTGCGCCTCGATGGCGTTCTGCAGCAGGTTGCGCAGGACCAGCACGGCCAGGTTCGCGCGGCGGCCCGCCAATTCGATCCCGCCTGCTCCGCTCATCTCGAGGGAGACCCCGCGTGCCCGGGCCTCCTCGCGGACCTTGGCCAGCGCCAGGGCGGCGACTTCCTCGACCGGCAGGAGGAACGCCCCCGCGGACTGCTCGTCCCGCAGGACCGCCACCACGTCGTTCACCATCGTGCGCAAACGGCGGGTCAGGGCCGAAGCCTCCGCCAACTCCCTCCCGTCCTCCTCCCGCCCCGCGTCCGCCTGACCCGCGACGAATAATTCCAAGCCGGCCAGGGGGTTCTTCAACTCGTGGATCAGGTGCGCCGTGACGGTGCCGAGCGCCGACGTCTTCGCCGCAAGGATCAGCTCGCGGTTGGCGCGTTCGAGATCCGCCGAGCGGGCACGCAATTGGGCATTCATCACCGTCAGGCGGCGAAACGCCCAGGCGAGGCCCAAGCCGATGACGAGCGAGCCCACGCTCCAGCCGGCGAGGGCTTGTACCCACAGGCGGCGATCATGCCCACCGAGCTCCCGAAGCGCCGCGCCGCTTTCCAGCCAGAACTGGGCCGCCCCTGCGACGCCCACCACCCCGCTGCGACGCAGCGGCACCCAGGCTTCCAACACCAAGCCGGAATCCTCCGCCGGCACCAGCAGGACGTCACCGGGCGGCACCGCACTCAGCCGGGCGAACGCCTCCCCGGCGACCACCCGGCGCCAATCCTCCAGCGCGGGCGGAGGCAGTTCGCCGATGATGCCATCGGACGCGTTCAGGTTTCCCTGGCCGTCAAAGACCCGCACGGCGACCACGCCCCGATATCTCGCCGCCTGCAACACCGTGACCAGGAGGGCGCCGGGGATCTCCGCCAGCGGCAAGGCGCCATACTCCGCCGCTCGGGTATCCACTTGCAGGGCCGCCACCGCCGCCAAGGCATCAGCCTCCCGCCGCAGGATCTGCTCGCGCAGGCCGGCCTGCATCTGGCCGGTCACCAGCGCCACCACCGCGCCGAAGATCAGGATCGTCAGCACCGCTCCGCCCAGCATCGGGGCGGGCCAGCGGCGCGACGGGGCAGCGGGGTCGGGCATCGGGGAGACCCTACCTCTCCCAGCCGCGGCGCAGGGCAAGCAAGCCTTCGTTGACCCGATACGCCCCTAGCGGGTCGTTGGAACGCACGTGTTCGCGCGACAGGACTCCGATCAGCGACCAATCGCCCGCCAGGTGGCGTTCGGCCCGCAGCGAGCCCGAAAGTTCCGTTCGCCACCGGCCCGGGGGATCGATGCCCAACCCTACCGTCTGCACGTTGAAGCGTAACTCCCGCAGCCCCGCCACCGCCCGGACCTTCCACCGGTCGTCGGACCATTCCAACTGCTGCTCCCATCGCCACTCGCGGTGTCCAAAGTAACCGGACCCATTGTCGCCGAGACGTCGTCCGCCCACCCTGCCCGTGGTGCGCCAGCGCTCACCCGGGCCCCAGCGGAAGGCCAGTTCCATTTCACCTTCGGTCTCGGCGAAGCGGAGCCGAGTCCCCAGGAGCGGACGCCCCGCCGCGGAATACTGGACCCGACGGGCATAAGTCCGCTCCCGTTGCCAAAAGGACATCCTGGCTTCCCAAGCGCTCACGGGGCGCCAGCCGACCCGGAAAAGCCCGCGGACCACCGCCGCGTCGTTGATGCCGTCCGTGTGGCGCACGTGCTCGCCGGCGACCTGCGCCTCCGCATGCCAACGATCCGCGAAGTCCCAGCGGACCTGGGGCCCGCCCAGCGCCCCCGCCAGCCGCGTCTCGGCAATGAGCCGCTCCACGTCGGTATCGGAGACGTCGAGGACCCGATCGTCGTAATAGGCGCTGACCGGTAGCGACCACTTCCAACCACTCGCAGGGCGCCACGCCGGTTCGCCCTGGAGCCAGGCCGAGGCCTCCTGCTGCACCGTGCGACCGGACCAGAATCGGCGACCCTCCGCTTGGACGTACATCGAGGCCTCGAAACCCCGTCCCGGCACGCGGAGGAGCAAACCCTCGGCCGCCGCGTGCAGGAACCCGCTGCGTTCCTCGGCCGAAGAGCTCAGCAGCAGGTTGTCGCGATAGCCAGCGCCCGTCTCAAGCGCGGCGGACCAAGTCCAATCCGGCAAGAGGGGCGGCTCCGGCGGGCTGGTGGCCGGGCCGGCCAGCAGCCCGCCGGCGGCCAGCCAGAGGGAGACGTGACGCGGGAACGACATCGGGAAGGAGCGCAGGGTGCAGGAGGGTGTTGGCCGCGCGCTCCACTTCAAGCCCGTGGGCAGTCGCGACGACCGCGGGAAGACAAAAGGGCGGTTGCCCGGAGGCAACCGCCCTTTGACTGATATTACGCTAGGTTTACGCCAAAATTCACCGCTTGCCGGTCACCGACTGCCGCTGCCGGCGCTGTTCTTCGCGGATCTGCTTGTGGAGCGCGCTCTGGGCCGCCTCGAACTCCCGCTTCTGCTCCTGCATCCGCTCGAGAATGGCCTTGCGCTGCTCTTCGCCTGCCTCGCGCAACTCGCGGGCCAAGGACTCGTGCGCGGAAATCATCTGGGCACGCTGCGACTTCACCTGTTCCAACAGCCGCTGCATTTCGACCGCCCCGGAGGGGCCTTTGCCTGGCAGCGGCCCAACGTCCGCCCCCCTGACCCACGGGCCCAGCCCCAGCAACGCGCACAGCGCCCAGGCGCCACCGCGGAGAGGAAGAAAGGAGGAGCGAATCACGGGCGCCCCTTTTGCAACTTTCGTGCCAACCTCCGCGAAAGCCATTAAACCCTCCCGTACTGAATCTTACAAAAGAGGTTCGGGCATCAACCTCCAACCAAGGTGGTCACGGGGGCCCACTCAGAGTCCGTCTGGCGGGGAATTTTCCCCAAGACCGCGTTCTTCCGCGGCGGTCTTGAGTCGGTAGCGCACAACATCCCGCGAGACCCCCAGCAGCCGGGCTGCGCCCGAGACGTTGCCACCGGCCTGCCGCAACGCCCTTTGGACCAGCTCGTCGATCGCACGCTCGAGGGAAAACCCCGCCTCCGGGAAGACAAAATCCGGGCTCAAGCAACGTGCCTCGGCGCTTCCGGAGGCTTCACTCGACCCCACCCCGCCGCCCAAGTGCGGGAAACTCAGCCCCGACTCGCCCCCGAATACCACGGCTCGCTCAATCTCATGCGCCAGCTCCCGCACATTACCCGGCCAACGGTGGGCCAGCAATCGTCGACGCCCCTCCGCCGGGATCACGCCCGGCTTGACGCCGTAACGCCGCGCCACGCGCCGCAGCAATTCCTCGGCCAGGTTAACTATATCCTCGCCGCGTTCCCGCAGCGGCGGCAGACGCACGCGGAAGAGGTCAAGCCGTTGTCGCAAGTCCTCCCGGAAACGGCCGGCCGCGACCAAGGCTCCGAGATCGGCGTTGGAGGCCGCGATGATGCGCGCGTCGACCGGCACCGGGCGGGAGGCGCCCACCCGGCGGAGGGCCCGGTCCTCCAGGGCGGTCAGCAGCTTCGCCTGCAACGGCAGGGCGAGGCTCGGCAATTCGTCGAGAAAGAGACTCCCGCCATCCGCCGCTTCCATCAGGCCGATGCGCGCCGCCTTGGCGTCCGTGAAGGCGCCCCGCTCGTGACCGAACAGCTCCGCCTCCGCGAGGGCCTCCGGGAGCGCGGAACAGTTGAGCTCCACCAGCGGCGCCTCGGCGCGCGGGCCGTGGCGGTGGATCCAGCGCGCCACCGCCGTCTTGCCCGTGCCGGTCTCGCCTTCGATCAGGACCGGCGGCAGGTGCTCCCCGAGCCGGCGGTCCGCCGCTGTGATCCGGAGGAGCTGCTCGTGCAGGCCGGAGAGGCTCGCGCCGAAGACCAGTTCCGATTCCTGCCCCCGGCGAAACTCCTCCACGCGGCGGCTCTGGCGGCTCCGGCGCGCCGCGGCGAAACGCAACGGGACCTCGGCGGGATCAAAGGGTTTGACCAGATAATCCGCTGCTCCCGCCTGCAGCGCCTCCACGGCGCCAGCCACTCCGCCCTCCGCCGTCATGACGATCACGGAGGTCGTCGGCGGGAACGCCTTCTCCCGCAGCAGGTCGATCCCGCGGCCATCGGGCAGATTCACGTCGATCAACGCCGCCTCGAACGCGAGGGTGCCGAGCGCCTGCCGGGCGGAGGCCAAGGAGGTCACGGCCGTCACCTCCGCCTGCTCGCGCTCAAAGAAGGCGGTCAGGCGCCGCCGCAGCAGGACGTCATCCTCAAGCAGGAGCAGGTTGAGGCCGGCGAGAGGTGACTTGGACATGACTGCAGATTGGTCGCGGGGAAGCCCGGCACCAACCCCAAAGCGCGCCTCACCGCGCCGGGGCCGGCGCGGAGACCCGCTCGATCAGCGGGGCCAATCCGCTGAGGCGGATGCTGAGATGGGGCGTCGAGTCGAACAGTGCGAGGAACTTGCTCCGCCGCAAGGTGAGCAGCGCGCGCGCGGCCGCCTGCTGGGTCTCATCAAGCGCATACTCCCGGGTCAGCATCTCCAGCCGCGGAGTCACCGTCACCTTGAAGTAGACCCAGGTGAGCGAGCGTTCCTGCTCGCGCTGAATCTCCTCGCTGGACAGCGGTTCGCGTTTCGCCGCGCGTTTGGCGTCGCGCTCAGCGAAGCGACGCTGGTAGGCGAGATACTTCTCGCGCTGGGCCGGCAGGAGCAGCTGGGCAAACTCCCGGTCGAACTCCGCATCGATCTCCTGCATCCGGGTGCTGTAAGCCTCGATCTGCGGGCGCAGCTTGTGAATTTCCGCGACCAGCCGGGCTCGGTCCAGCTGGCGCTCGCCGCGCCGTTCGGCCGCCGCGGGAGCCGGCCGGGCAAATTCCTGGGCGAGCGCGACGGGCGCGGGCGGGACCGTCGGCCCCGGCTCCGTGACCCAGCGCGCTACGTAACCGGCAATGAAGACGGCGACCGTGATGAGAGCGACGAACAGGCGCTGGTTCATCGCGCTCCCGCGTCGAGATCCTGGGCCGCGGCGACGATTCGGCGCCACTCTGCCAAGTTGCGGGCATCCGCCGCCGCCAGTTCGCGATGATGGAAGAAGATCACGGCCGCGAGGCAGACGGCGGCAGTGACGGCGCTGAGCGCAAACTGGCTCCCATACGAGGGGATCTCGAGCCGTTGCCGGGCGGCGGCGACCACCCGGTCGGCAAAGCCCGGGCGCAGGCAGCCCGCCGCGACGACGCCCAGCCGATGCCAGACCCCGGGGGGGCAGCCCTGCGCCGAGCGCAGCACGCGGTCAGGGAATTCCCCGCCCAGCCGGGAGGCGGCATGGGCACGAAGCTGGGACCAGGCATCTTGCTCAGAGTTCATGTTCACGGCTGATAGTGCTCGCGCAGTTGCTCCCGAGCACGGTGGAGACGGGCCTTCACGGCAGCAACACTCGTGCCCAGAATTTCGGAAATCTCCGCGTGGCTGCGGCCTTCCTGCACCAGGGCCAGGAGGGCCCGGTCCTGCGGGCGGAGCTGGGCCAAGGCATGACGCAGCGCGTCCAGTTCCTCCGCATCCACCGCGCCCGGCGGCTCCGGGATGTTCTCGTGTTCGTCCGCGAAGGGCAGAAAGATCCGCCGAAGCCGCTGGCGCCGCAACTGGTCGATGCACGTGTTGCGCGCCAGCCGGAACAGCCAGGACTCGAACTGGGCCGGGGCCTGCAGCCGGTCGACCGCGCGGATCATCTTGATGAAGATCTGCTGGCAGAGGTCCTCGACTACGTCGCTGCGGTTGGTCATCGCGAAGACAAAGCCCGCGACCCGGTGCTGATACGCCACGATGAGGTCACGCTGCGCGACCTCGTCGCCCCGCTGGGCCCGACGCACCAAATCGACCAGTGCCGCGGATGAAGATGGATCCATGCGTGCTGCATACCTGACCGCAGCCAGACGCCGGAATCGCCGGAAAGATGCGCGCAGGCAAGGCGCAACCTTGCCATCCTCCGGTTCCTTCGCCTCCGTACCCCCGCGTTCCCATGTCGCATCGCATCCCCTCCCGCCCCCTCCTCCTTGGTTGCGCCTCCCTGCTGCTCGCCGCCTGCGGTTCCGGACCCGCCCCCCGGGATTTGATGTTGGAGGAGGCCGCCAAGGGTCAGGCGGCGGAAAGACCCGTGGCGATGCGGGGGGAAACCACCTTTCTGGGCGGCAAGCTCGCCGCCGTGGCCACCGTGAGCCGCGGTTTTGCCCGGGGGGGGCGCGCCGCATGGGGGCGGCCGGGCGCGCCGGAGGGCGGCTTCCAGGGCCAGGGCCGCCGCCGCCGGGACGACGCTGGCGCCTTCAGTGAGGTCTACTACCTTGGCGGGGCCGGGGACTCCGAGGAGGAACAGAAGGAGGCGATGCAGGATTATATCCGCCAAGCGCGCGCCCGACGGGCGGCCGGGAGTCCGATGCCCCCCGTGACGCTGAAAGTCGCGTTCGAGAACCGGGGCGACGCACCGCTGGAAATCGAGGTGACCGACGTGAATTCCGACCTCGGCAACTTTGCGGTGCGCCCGCCCAAGCTGACCATCGCCCCGGGAGCGAGTGGCGTGCTGGAACCCATGATTTCGCAACTGGGAGTCACCAGCGACGAGATTCCCCTCGTCCTCGCGTTGCGCAGCGGCGGGAAGAAGGAACAGCAGGTCGTGGTGGTGAAAAACGTGCTCGCCCGGTCACTCCGCCAGGATTTCGAGCAGTTGAAGCGCTGATCAGGCGCCCAGCATCCGGACCCTCCGATCCTTCCGTGGAAACTGCAGGGTCACGCTGGTTCCTCGCCCCTCTTGGCTCTCGATGCCGATCTGCCCCCCGTGATCGCGCATGATCCGCTGGGCGATCATCAGTCCCAGACCGTTGCCCCCCGGCTTGGTCGTGTGGTAAGGCTCAAACAGCCGAACCAGATCCTCCGGCTTGATGCCGCTGCCGCTGTCGGCGAAGACCAGCAGCACATGGTCGTCCTCGGTCCGCGCCCGGATGCGGAGGCGCCCGCCGGGCTGCATCGCCTCGGCCGCGTTCTTGGTCACGTTGAAGATCACCTGCTTGATCTGGTTGCGGTCCGCGAGGACGAGCGGCAGGCCGGTCGTCTCAACCTCGACCGCGATTCCCCGATCGGCCAGTTCCCGGTGCTGGACCCGCAGCACCTCGGCGAGAATTTCGGCCAGGTCCGTTTCCGCGAGATCCGGCGGTCGCGGGCGAATCGCCTCGAGGAAGTTGCTGATGATGCCGTCCAGCCGGCCCACCTCGGAGCGGCAGATGGCCAGGGACTCCGCCAACGCCTCCCGGTCCTTCCCCCGCGCCTCGTCCAGCTTGCGGAGCCGCCGTTCCAGCAACTGCAGGTGAATGGTCAGGGAATTGAGCGGGTTGCCCAGTTCGTGCGCCACCCCCGCCGCGAGCAGCAGGATGGAGGAGGTGCGCTCATTCTCGATCCTTTCCTCGGTCGTCGCCCGCTCCTTGGTGACGTCGGTGAGGATGACCGCGAAGCGTCGCGCCGCGCGGGGCCCGGCTCCACGGAACGGCACCATGTAAAGCCGGACCACCCGCGGCTCGGGATAGGTCAGCTCGAACTCGCGCGAGGCGACCGGCGCCGCCGACTCATCTCCCCCCGGCGCGAAGGCCGCGCCCAATGAGCTGCGGAGTCCGGGCACCAGCCGCCACAGCGTCTGGCCCGCGACCTCCTGGCCGCCCAACCCCACGAGCCGCTCCGCCGCGGCGTTGGCATACTCGATCGCCCCGTCATCCCGGATGACCAGGATGCCTTCCTGCAGCGTGTTGAAGATCTCCTCGAAGACCGCCCGTTCCCGGGCCAGGCGCTGCACCAGATTGGCCAGGTTGATCGAATCGAGCGTGTCGAGCCGGCCGAGGACGCGGTCGAGCGAGGAGTGCTTCTTGACGGCCATGGTGCGTGGCGGAACGACTCAGGAGTCCGGTCCGAGAAAACTCATCTGCGCCGGATCGGAACGCTCCGCGAGCAGTTTACGCAGGAACGCCTCGCGGTGCTCCGGACAGCGCCCCAGCCGCAGCACGGCCTCCCGGTGCTGCTCGGTGCCATAGCCCTTGTGCTGGGCGAATCCGTAGCCCGGATGACGGCCATCGAGCTCCACCATCAGGCGGTCCCGGGTGACCTTCGCGGCCACGGAAGCCATCGCAATGCACAGGGAGCGCGCGTCGCCCCGGACGAAGGCGACGTGGGGATACGGAAACCCGCGGAGGCGCAAGCCATCGATGAGGATCCGGGCCGAGACCGGCGGGGCGAAGGAACGCCATTCCTCCACGCTGGAGAACAGGTCAGGTTCGTCCCGGCGGGCGGCGAACGCCTCCGGGGGCTGCCAAGCCTCGAGCGCCCGCCGCATCGCCAGCTTCGTCGCGCCAAGGATGTTGTGCAGCGCGATCTCCTCCACCGAGGCCACGCCCAACTGAAGCACGATCGAGCCGTCGGCCACGAGGGCGGCGAACTCGGTCCACAGCGCCTCCCTTTCACCGGGGGGCAGCAGCTTTGAATCATTGACCCGCCCGCCCTGCCCGACCGCCCAGCGGCCCTCGAGGAATTCCCGTGTGACGACGACCGCCGCCGCGACCACCGGACCGGCGAACGCGCCGCGCCCCACCTCATCCACGCCGATGAGGTGCGCCACGTCCTGGATCTGCTTGAGGTCAAAGCCGCGGAGCTGGCGGCGCTTCATCGCGGCATCTGAACCGCCGAGCCCCCCGGGTGGCAAGCCGTGAGCCCAGGGGCTCGCCTTCCCCCCTCCGCCCGTCCAAGCTTCCGCCATGGATGTGCTGCAGACCTGGGAGCTGCTGAGTTATCTCGTGACGGTGATCGGCCTCCCGCTGGCCATCCTGGTCTTCGTTTACGAGCAGCGCCGGGAACGGCAGAACGATCAGGAGGAGATCTTCCAGCGCCTCTCGGACGAATACCGGGAATTCCTGAAGCTGGTGCTGGAGAACTCCGACCTGCACCTGTTGCAGCGCGAGGTCTCGTCTCGCGAGCTCTCCCCGGAGCAGAAGGAGCGCCGCTTCGTCATCTTCGGCATCCTGGTTTCCCTGTTCGAGCGCGCCTACCTGCTGGTTTACGAGGACCGGATGGACAAGCAGACCGCGCGCCTCTGGCAATCATGGGAGGACTACATGCGGGAATGGCTGCGGCGCGCGGAGTTCCGCGAGGCCCTGCCCCAGTTGCTGCCCGGCGAGGACCCGGACTTCACCGCCCATATCCGGCGACTGTCCGAAGCCGAACGCGCCGTCGGTCGGACGCCCCCGGCTCCCTCGCTCGACGGCCGGAATTGAGGCGCAAAAAAGGCCGCCCGCGGAGGCGGGCGGCCGGGCAGCGGGGCGGGGGGGGCG
>JBMTAG010000002.1:0-104063 GCA_049428505.1 Opitutaceae bacterium
CGGGCGATCGCCGCGCGGATGGACTCCGGCAGGGGCAGGGTGGGGTCCGCGACAAAGCGTTCGGTCAGCCTGACGCAGCCGAGGGGCAGGCTCAGCGCGCACCGGACCTCGGGGCCGCGGAATTCGAGCACCTCGAGGCTGCCGCCGCCGAGGTCGAACAGCGCGAGGTCGCCCGCCGCCGCCAGCGCGGGATCGCAGCGGAGGCCCAGTCCGATCAGTCGGGCCTCCTCCGGCCCGGAAAGGATGCGCAGCGCGAGTCCGGTGGCTCCCTGCACCGCGGCCGCGAACTCCGGCCCGTTCTCCGCGTCGCGCACCGCGCTGGTCGCGACCACGGCCGTGGTGTCCGCCCCGTGGGCGCGGCCCTCGGCGGCGAGGCTGCGGACGGCGTCGATCCCGCGCGCGAGGCTGTCGGGTGCCAGCCGCGGCCGGTCCCGGCCGAGTCCCGCGCCCAGCCGGGCCTCCAGCGTGCGGGCGTGGATCCGCTCGATCCCCGCCGCCGACCGCCGCGCAACGAGCAGCTTGATCGTGTTGCTGCCGACGTCGATGACGGCGACCGTCCGGGGCGCGGGGGTCGGGGGCATCGGCGTCAGAGCACGAACCCGGCGGGCGCGATCAGGAGCACGAATTCGCCCTTCAGGCTGATTCGGCCGAGGCGATCGCGGACCTCGCCGGCGGGTCCGACGAGGAAGGTTTCGTGCACCTTGGTCAGTTCCTTCGCGACCGCGATGACCCGTTCGGGCCCCAGCACCGTGACGAGTTCCTCGACGGCCTTGCCGATGCGATGGCAGCTCTCGAACAGCGCGAGGGTGTATGCAAACTCGCGGTGCCGCTCGAAGCAGGCGATCCGGGCGGCGCTCTTGGGCGGGAGGAAACCGAGGTAAAGAAAACCGTTGGAGGGGAGCCCGCTGGCGCACAGGGCGGCGAGGAGCGCGTTGGGTCCCGGAACCGGTACGACCGGCAGGCCCGCCTGCCGGCAGGCGCGGACGACGCGGAAGCCGGGATCGCTCAGGCCCGGAGTCCCGGCGTCGCTGACCAGCGCGACCGAAGCCCCGGCGGCGAGGCGGCGCGCGAGTTCCGCGGCGGCCTCGCGCTCGTTGTGCTCGTGGTAGGGAAAGAGCTCGCGGCGCAGTCCGAGCCGGGTGAGGAGCGCGCCGGTCGTGCGGGTGTCCTCGCAGGCCACCAGGTCGACCGTGCCGAGCAGGGCGCGGGCGCGCTCGGTGAGGTCCGCGAGGTTGCCGATCGGGGTGGCGACGACGTACAGGTGGCCCGGGAGGGGCCGGAGGGAGGCGTTTTCCATCGCGCCGGAGGGCCCCCGCCTTGGGGTGGGGCGGCGGGAAGCCGTCGGATCAGGACCGACTCAGCGGCCCTGCGGCTGGCCCATGCCCGGAATCTGGCCTTCCCAGCCGGCGGGACGGCTCCACGGGATCGAGGTCTGCTTCGGAGCGTTGGTGCTGCAGCCACCCGCAAGGGCGCCGGCGGCGAGCAGGGCGAGGGCGAGGAGGCGACGCGCGAGCGGAGTCATGGTTCCCGTACCAAAACCGCCTCGTCCCCCTTCTGCAAGACCCCTCGCAGGGAGTCCGGCTCGACCTGGGCCACCGAGAACTGGGTGCGGGCGTCGCTGATCTGGACGGTCGCGAGCAGCCGGCCACCCTGGGAGACCTGCAGCCGCTGGCCGGGGCGCGCGCCGCGCGCGGTGCCGAAGTTGAGCACGACGAAGGCGTTGCCGGGCCCGACGTTGAGGATGGTCGCCCGGCCGGCGCGGTTGGTGAACACCGCGGTGGAGGCGCCCGGGGTGGCGGGCGCCGCGGTTCCGTGGCGGGCGGAGGCGAGCTGGCGCTCAAGGTCCGCGATCGTCTGCCGGTAGGCCTGCACCGCCTCGGGGGAAGCGTGCGATGCGCGGGTCGCATCGAGGTCCCGGCGCAGGGCCGCAACCTCGTCCTCCAGCGCCCGGGCGGTCGACTCGTACAGCGCGAGCACCGTACGGGTGTCCGCCAGGGCGCGCTCCGTCTCGCGGCCGCGCGCCTCCACCCCGGCGAGCCGCTCGCTGGTGCGGGCGAGCTCGACCTCGAGCGAGGTGGCGCGCTGCTGCCGCGCGGCGGACTCGGCGCGGGCGCCGCCGAGATCCGTCTCCAGCCGGGTGGCGCGGGCCTGGCTTTCGGCGAGGCGCACCTCCAGCACCTGCTTCGAGTTGGAGATGCGCAGGGCGAGGAAGGCCGAGCTCCCGGCGCCGGCCAGCGCGATCAGGCAGAGCAGGAGCGGCAGGCGGTGCACGGCGTGGCCTCAGGCGAGGCGGTACGTCGCGGCGGTGGCGGTCTTACCGGCCCGGCGACGCACCCCGGTCGCGGGATTTGCGCTGAGGTGTTCGAGGACCTTGAAGGCCGTCTCCGCCGCCTCCGGCGCGCCCGCTTTCGCGGCCAGCTCGGGGGCGGTGAAGGCGCGGCCCCGCTCCGCCGCCAAGGCGGCGACGAGGGTCCGCTGGAGCGCGAGCACCGCGCCCGCCGCCTTCTTGCCCGCCTCGACGCCGGGCTGGTGGTAGGCGTTGATCCCGACGAGCGAGGCGTAGAGTCCGGTGACCCGCTCGTAGAGGGCGATCAGCATTCCGAGCGTCCGCGGGGAAACGTCCGGCACGGTCAGGGTGATCGAGCCGCGCCCCTTCTCGCTGAGGGCGTCGCGGGTCCCGAGCAGGAAGCCCTGCAGGTAGTCGCCCGCGGTCACCCCGGGCTCCACCTCGAGCGCGCGGCGGCCCGGCCGGTCCCGCAGCACCTCGATGAACGTCACGAAGAAGTTATCCACCCCCTCGCGCAGCTGTTGGACGTAGGCGTGCTGGTCCGTCGAACCCTTGTTGCCGTAGACCGCGATGCCCTGGTGGACGACGTTGCCCGCGAGGTCCCGCTCCTTGCCGAGGGACTCCATCACCAACTGCTGCAGGTAACGGGAAAACAGCAGCAGCCGGTCCTTGTAGGGCAGCACCACCATGTCCTTGCGGCCGCGGCCGTCCGTGGCGTGATGCCAGGCCAGCGCAAGGAGCGCCGCGGGGTTCCCGCGGGTCTCAGGCCGGCGCGTGAGCTCGTCCATGGCGGCGGCCCCCTCGAGCAGCCCATCGATGTCCAAGCCCTGCAGCGCGGCGGGCAGCAGGCCGACGGCGCTGAGCTGGCTGGTGCGACCGCCGACCCAGTCCCACATCGCGAAGCGGGCCAGCCAGCCGGCGTCGCGCGCCTCCTGGTCGAGCCGGGAGCCGGCGCCCGTGACGGCGACGAAGTGCCGCGCGGGGTCGAGGCCGGCGGCGCGGAAGGCGGCCTGGGCCTCGAGCATCCCGTTGCGGGTTTCCGCGGTCCCGCCGGACTTGGAAATCACCAGCACCAGGGTGCGGGCGAGGCGCCCCCGGAGCTGGGCGAACACGAGGTCGATTCCGTCCGGGTCCGTGTTGTCGAGGAAGTGCACCGCGAGTTTGTCGCGGCGGGGCTGGCCGAGCGCGTGGGCCACCAGCTGCGGTCCGAGGGCGGAGCCGCCGATGCCGATCACCAGCAGTTCGCGGAAGCGGCCGCGCGGGCCGGTGATGGTACCGGCGTGCACGTCCGCGGCGAAGGCCCGGATCGCGCGCAGGGTGTCCTCGATCTCGGCGCGGATCTCCGGGGTGGGGGCGAGCGCGGGCGTGCGCAGCCAGTAGTGGCCGACCCGGCGGCCCTCGTCGGGGTTCGCGATGGCGCCCGCCTCGAGGGCCCGCATCGCGGCGAAGGCCTCCTGCATCGGCCCCTCCATCGCGGCGGTGAACGCCGCGGGCAAGGGCAGCCGCGAGAGGTCCAGGCTGAACCCCAGCGCCGGGTAGTGGTGGTAGTGCTCCTGAAAGTGCGCCCAGCTCATCGCGCGGGTCTCAGGTGAGCTTGTCCGTCACCGCGCCCTCGGAGGCGCTCGTCACGGTGTGGGCGTACTTGGCGAGGACGCCGCGGGTTTCCTTGGCGCGGCGCGGCTTCCAGGCCCGGAGGCGGGCCTGCAATTCCCGGGCGGGGATGCCGAGGGTCAGCTCGTTGCGGACGGCGTCGATGGTGATCGGATCCCCGTTGCGGATCACGCCGATCGGGCCGCCGACGGCCGCCTCGGGGGTGAGGTGGCCGACGACGAAGCCGTGGCTGCCGCCGGAGAAGCGGCCGTCCGTGATCAGGGCGACGTCCTTGCCGAGGCCGCGGCCCATGATGGCGCTGGTGGGGCTGAGCATCTCGCGCATCCCGGGGCCGCCGACGGGGCCTTCGTTGCGGATGACGACGACGTGGCCGGGCTTCACGCGACCGGCGAGGATCGCGTCGAGCGCCTTCTCCTCGCCCTCGAACACGATCGCCTTGCCGCTGAAGGAGAGCCCTTCCTTGCCGGAGATCTTGGCGACCGCGCCGCCGGGGGCGAGGTTGCCGTAGAGGACGCGCAGGTGGCTGTCGGGCTTGATCGGGTTCGAGAGCGGGCGCACGACGTCCTGCCCGGCCGGGTAGGGCTTCACGTTGCGGAGGTTCTCGGCGACAGTCTTTCCGGTCACCGTCAGGCAGTCGCCGTGCAGGAGGCCGGCGTCGAGCAGCACCTTCATCAGCGGGGGGAGGCCGCCGATGCGGGTGAGGTGGACCATGCCGTACTTCCCGGAGGGCTTGAGGTCGGCGAGCACGGGGACCCGCTTCCCGATGCGGGTGAAGTCGTCGATCGTGAGCTTCACCCCGCAGCTGTGGGCGATGGCCAGGAGGTGCAGCACGGCGTTGGTGGAGCCGCCGAGGGCGATCGTGACGGTGATGGCGTTCTCGAACGCCTTCCGGGTCATGATGTCGCGGGGCTTCAGGTCCGCCTTGAGCAGGGCGAGCGTGGCCTCGCCGGCGCGGCGGCAGTCCTGCTTCTTCTCCTCACTGATCGCGATCTGGGCGGAGCTGTTGGGGAGGCTCATCCCGAGGGCCTCGATGGCGGAGGCCATGGTGTTGGCGGTGTACATGCCGCCGCAGGAGCCGGCGCCCGGGATGGAGCAGGCCTCGATCTTGCGCAGGCCCGCGTCGTCCACCTTGCCGGCGGCGTGCTGGCCGATCGCCTCGTAGACCGACACGATGTCGCATTCCTTGCGCGTGTCGGGGTGGATGCCGGGCAGGATCGTGCCGCCGTAGACGAAGACGCCGGGACGGTTGAGCCGGGCCATCGCCATGATGCAGCCGGGCATGTTCTTGTCGCAGCCGCCGATGGTCACCACGCCGTCGAAGCCCTCGCCGGCCGCCACCGCCTCGATCGAGTCCGCGATGATTTCGCGGGAAACCAGGGAGTAGCGCATCCCCGGGGTCCCCATGCTGATGCCGTCGGAGACGGTGATGGTGCCGAAGATGACGCCCTTGCCCCCGGCGGCGTTCGCCCCGGCCTCGGACTCCAGGGCGAGCTTGTCGATGTGCATGTTGCACGGCGTGACCATGCTCCAGAGGGAGGCGATCCCGATGACGGGCTTCTGGAAGTCCGCGTCGGTGAAACCGACGGGGCGCAGCATCGAGCGCGCGCCGGCGCGGGCGGGACCGTCGACGACGACGGAGGAATACTTGCGGGTGGAGTCCGGGGTGGAGGGCATGGAGAGAGGCGGGACCGAACCAGAGCGCCGGGGCAGCGGCAAGCCCTAGTCCGGTTGGTCAGCGGCCGGCCGTTTCCAACAGGCCGCGGCGCTGCAGCCACGCGGCGGCGCGCTCGGGCCAGGAGGTCACGGGCAGGGCGGGATCCGGACGCAGGCCGTAACCGTGCCCGCCGGCGTCGTAGACGTGCACCTCCGCGCTGCCCCCGTGCCGGCGCAGTTCCGCGGCCAACAGCAGCGTGTTCTGGACCGGGACGTTGTCGTCGAAGGCGTGGACCAGGAACATCGGCGGGGCGCCCGGGCCGACGGGCATCACGCCGGAAAGCGTGGTCTGGCCCCGTTCGACGAAGCCGGCGGGGTAAACCAGCAGGGCGAAGTCCGGCCGCCACGGGACGGTGTCGACCTGGTCGGCGGCGGGGTAGAGACGCTCCGCGGCCAGCGCGGCATAGGCGGCCGTCGCGCCGCCGGCGCTGAAACCGAGGATGCCGAGGCGGTCGCTCCGGAAGCCCCATTCCCCGGCCTTGGACCGGACGAGGCTCATCGCGCGCTGCGCGTCCTGCACGGCCGCTAGCCAGCGCCGACCCGGGTCCCGGGCGGGCACCCGGTACTTGAGCACGATGCCGGTGACGCCCAGACCGTTGAGCCAGGCGGCGACCTCCGTGCCCTCGAGGTCATAGGCGAGGATGTTGAAGCCGCCGCCGGGGCAGATCAGCACCGCGGCGCCGGTGTCGCGGTGCGGCTCCGGGCGGAAGACGGCCAGTTGCGGGGTCGAGACGTTGCCCAGCCGGATCAGTGGTCGCCCGGCGACGAGCTTGTCGGTCGGGCGCGTTTGGTCCGCTTCCGGGGGGAGGGGCCGGGTTTCTCCGGGCGGTGAGCCAGGCCAGACGTCCAGGGAGCGCGCCGGCTGGGGCGGCGCGGCAGGGGCGGAGATCGCGACCAGCAGGAGGACCGGCGCGAGGCGGCGGACGCGGCTCACAGCTCCTTCAGGCGGATGTTGCGCCAGCGAATCTCCTCGCCCGGCTTGTTCTTCTTGCCGTCGCCGATGCCGTGAACCTGCAGCGCGATGATGCCGCGCGGGGTCATCGCGTCGCGGAAATCGGTGGCGGGAACATCGTTGATCCAGGTTTGGATGCGGTCGCCCCGGCACTCGATCCGCACCTTGTTCCACTCGCCCTGGCGGAAGGCCTTCTGGGCGGCGGGCTTGTCCTTCAGGTCGGCGAGCCAGCCGCGGCGGGCCTCATCGTAGACGCCGCCGGTCCACGCGCGTTCCGAAGGGTCGATCTCATACTGGTAGCCGAAGACGCGGTCGGCGGGGAATTTCCGCTTCTTGCCGTTGATCTCCTTCTCGGTCTCCCGGGCGTAGAATTCGCTGCGGAACTGGATTCCGGAGTTCATGTTGCGGGCGACCTTGAACTCCAGCTCGAGGATGAAGTCCCCGTAGGTCCGCTGCGTGCAGAGGAAGCTGTTGCCGGTGTTGAGCACGGTGGTGCCGACGATCGCCCCCTCCTCAACGCGGTACTTCGCGGTGCCGCTGTGCTGCTCCCAGCCGGAGAGGTCACGGCCGTTGAAGAGGGTCAGCCAGCCATCGGCGGCGGGCAGGGGCAGGGCGGCAAGGCAGAGAAGGGGAAGCAGGCGGAGGATTTTCATGGGGAGGAGGGAAGTGCGCGGGGAGCCTCGGGGCGGCGGCCGGGAATTTCACGCCTGAAATTACAGGCGGCTTCACGCTTGCCTCCGCCCCGCGGCCCGAATCTTGCTTCGCGCCGGCCATGGCCGCCTCCCGTACGCCGCTGCTGTCCCCGGCCGCCGGTCCCCGCCTGTGGGCGGCGGGCCTGCGGGGCTGGACGGTGCTGGTGCTCCTCTTCCTCTATCTCCCGGTCCTAGTGCTGGTGGTTTACTCGTTCAACTCGGCGCGCCTGGGGATCGGCTGGGAGGGGTTCAGCGGCCGCTGGTATGCGGAGCTCCTGCGCCAGACGCCGCTGCAGCGGGCCGCGCTCAACAGCCTGGTCGTGGCCACGGCGACGACGCTTCTGGCGGTCGTGCTCGGAACCGCCGGGGCCTGGCTGCTGCAGCGTTACCGCTTTCCGGGGCGCGACGTGATCGAGTCGCTGGTCAACCTGCCCATGGTGATGCCCGAGATCCTGCTTGGCATCAGCCTGCTGGTCCTGTTCGCGCTCGCCGGCGTCGGGCTCGGGTTCACCACGGTGATCATCGGCCACGTCACGTTCAGTTTCCCCTTCGTGCTGGTGGCGGTCCGGGCGCGCCTGCAGGGGCTCGATCCGGCGCTGGAGGAGGCGGCGCGGGACCTCGGGGCCACCCCTTGGGGTGCGTTCCGCCTCGTGATCCTCCCGGCGTTGCGGCCCGCCATTCTCGCCGGCGGGCTGATGGCCTTCCTGCTGTCGTGGGACGAATTGATCGTGACGTATTTCACCGCCTCGGCCGCGTCCGCCACCCTGCCGCTCAAGGTGTTCGGCCTCGCCAAGGTGGGGCTCAACCCCGTCCTGAACGCCCTCTCGGCACTCTTCCTGCTGGTCACGCTCGCGGGCGTCGCGTTCTCGGCCTACCTGCGCCGGGGCGTCCGGTGACCGCCCGCTCCCTTTCCCTCCCATGAAGTTCACGCCACCCAAGCTCCCGGGGCGCCTCGCCGCCCTTTTGTTCGCGCTTCTCCCGGTCGCTGCCCGCGGCGCCGGCGAACTCAACCTGTTCGGTTGGTCCGAGTATGTGCCCCAGCCCGTGCTGGAGGGCTTCACCCGCGAAACCGGGATCAAGGTCAACTTCGAGACCTACTCCTCGAACGAGGAGATGCTGGCGAAGCTGGTCGCCGGGGGCGGCCGCTACGACCTCGTGCAACCCAGCGACTACACGGCCGAGGCGATGATCCGGCGCAAGCTGCTCCAGCCGCTCGACCGGGCCCGGCTCACCGGACTGGGCAACCTCGCCCCCGAGTTCACCGGCCGCGCGCACGATCCCGAGGGCCGTTACACCGTGCCGTACATGGCCGGCAGCGTGGGCATTGTGGTGAACACGGAAAAGGTGAAGGCGCCGGTGCGCGGTTACCGGGACGTCTTTCAGGCCGCCCACCGGGACCGCATCGTGGTGGTCAATGACAGCCGGGAACTGGTCTCGTGGGCCCTGTACGCGCTCGGCCAGCCGGTCAATGCGATCGACGCCGCCAGCCTCGCCCGCGCCCGGCCGCTGCTCGCTGAATGGATCAAGCTGGTGAAGGTGTTCGATTCCGACAGCCCCAAGACCGCCCTGCTGAACGGCGACGTGGACCTCGGGATCGTCTGGAGCGGCGAGGCGGCGCTGCTGTGGCGGGAAAACCGCAAGTTTCAGTACGTCCTGCCCGCCGAAGGCGCGCATCAGTTCGTCGACGTCCTCGCCATTCCGGCCGGGGCGCGGAACGTCGCCGAGGCGCACCGGTTCATCGACTACATCCTCCGCCCCGAGGTGTCGCGCCAGATCTCGGCCGCGTTCCCCTACACCAACCCGAACCTCGCCGCCCGCCGCCTGCTCACGCCGGAGGAGCTCGCCAACCCGGCCAGCTACCCGCAGGGGGGCAAGCTGGAGAGCTTCCGCGACATCGGTCGCGCCGCCGCGGACATCGACCGGCTGGTGACCGACCTCAAGAGCGCCAAGTGAGGCGCGGCCCGCCCCGTGACCCCCGCCCCCGAAGCGCGTGAGCCGGGCGCCCGGCCCGGCGCCGTCGCGTGGCTGCTGCTGACGCCCCTGCTCGGGTGGCTCGCCCTGTTCGTGGTGCTGCCCGCGCTGCTGCTGCTGGGCTGCAGCTTCGGGGAACGCGACGAGTTTGGTCAGGTGCTGTGGGGCTTCTCGCTGGAAAACTACGCGCGGCTCCTCGATCCCGTCTACCTGCGGATCTTCCTCCGCTCGCTCGGCTTCGCCGCGCTGACGACGGTGCTCTGCCTGCTGATCGGTTATCCGGTCGCCTACCACCTCGCGCGCGCCGCCCCGCGCGTACGGGAATTGCTGCTGCTGCTCGTGCTGGTGCCGTTCTGGACCAGCTTCCTCGTCCGCACCTATGCGTGGATGGCGATCCTCCGTGAGGAGGGGCTGTTGAATGCCCTCGTGGCCTGGCTTCAGCCTGCCTGGGCCCCGCTGGGCCTCCTGTACACGCCCGCGGCGGTCGTGACCGGGCTCGTCTACTCCTACCTGCCGTTCCTGATCCTGCCGGTCTACGCCAGCGCGGAAAAGCTGGACGGCGCGCTGATCGAGGCGGCGCGCGACCTCGGCGCCGGTCCGGTGCGCACCTTCGCCGCCGTGATCCTGCCGCTCACGCTCCCCGGCATCGCCGCGGGCGTCACGCTGGTCTTCGTTCCCGCGGTGGCGATGTTCGCCGTCACCGACCTGCTCGGCGGGGCGCGGGTGCCGCTCATCGGCAACGTCATCCAGAACCAGTTCCTGCAGGCGCGGGACTGGCCCTTCGGCGCCGCCCTCGGCGTCGCGCTCCTCGCGCTCTTCCTGGTCTCGCAACTGCTGCTCCGGGCCCTGCGTCCGCGCGGCGCCCTCCGCGCATGAGCGCCCGGATCGAGCTCGACGGCGTGGGCAAGCGCTACGGGGCGGTCACCGCCGTCCGCGAGGTTCACCTGACGATCGCCGCGGGGGAATTCCTGACGCTCCTCGGCCCCTCGGGCTGCGGGAAGACGACGCTCCTGCGGATGATCGCCGGCTTCGAGGCGCCGACGGCCGGTCGGATCCGGCTGGGCGGGGAGGACATCACGGCGGTTCCGCCGCATCAGCGCCCGGTCAATCAGGTCTTCCAGGGCTACGCGCTCTTCCCGCACCTGACCGTCCGCGGCAACGTCGCGTTTGGCCTGCGGATGCGGGGCGTGGCGCCGGCGGAACTCGAGCGCCGGGTGGGCGAGGCGCTCGTGCTCGTCTCGCTCGAGGGCCTCGGGGAACGCTTTCCGCACGAGCTCTCCGGGGGGCAGCGCCAGCGGGTCGCGGTCGCGCGCGCCGTCGTCTGCCGGCCGCAGGTGCTGCTGCTGGATGAACCCTTCTCCGCCCTCGACGCGAAGCTCCGGCAGTCGATGCGCGCCGAGTTGCAGGCCCTGCAGCGCCGCCTCGGGATGACCTTCGTGCTGGTGACCCACGACCAGGACGAGGCCCTCGCGCTGAGCGACCGGATCGCGGTGGTCAACGCGGGCGCGCTCGAGCAGGTCGGCTCCCCCCGCGAAATCTACCACCGGCCGGCCACGGCCTTCGTGGCCGACTTTGTGGGACACGCGAACCTGATCCCGGCGGAGCGGCTCGGCTGGACCGCCGCGCGCGTGGGCGTGCGGCTTGCCGGAGGCGTGGAGCTGGAGGTTCCAGCGGAGCACTGGCCCGCGGGCCGGAGTTCCACCCGCGCCGTCGTCCGGCCGGAACAGGTGGTGCTTCGCCCGTGGCGGGGTGACGATCGGCCGGTGGGTCGAGGCCGCGTGACCGCGGTGGAGTTCCGCGGGGATCGCGAGCTCCTGCAGGTTGCGCTGCGGGACGGAGGCGGGCTGACGCTCACGGCGGTGCAGCCGGGAGGGGAGGGGACCCCGGCGGACTTCGCGGTCGGTACGGAAGTCGCCATTCAGCTTCCCGCCGATAAACTCTGGTTCCTGCCGGCGGGCTGAGCCCTGGCTTTGGGGGGCGCGGGCCGGCCGCCATGCGCGCTGCTGGACGTCGGCGGTGGGCGGTCGAGCGGCGAGCCGCCCCGCCCAACGGCCTGGATCCGGCTCAAGCGAGCGTTTTGGGAATTCCCGCCGTCAGGACTTCCGGTCCCTCCCGGCGCACCAGCACGTCGTCCTCAATGCGGACGCCGCCAAGCCCGAGATTCGCCTCCACCAGGCTCCAGTTGACGGTGTCCCGATGCCGTTCGCGGCGCACGGGGTCCTGCAGGAGCGCGGGAATGAAGTAGAGGCCGGGCTCCACCGTCACGACGAACCCTTCCGCGAGGGGCAGGTCCATCCGCAGGGAGCGCAGGCTCGGCCGCGGGTCGCGGGTCCGGCCGCGGGCGAGGCCGCTGGCATCGCGCACGCCCAGCCCGACCAGGTGGCCGAGGCCGTGGGGAAAGAAGAGGGCGTGGACTTCCTGCTCCACCAGCGACTCCGGCTGGCCGCGGAGGAGGCCCATCCCGACGAGCCCGGCGGTCAGGTCGACCGCGGCGGCGAGGTGGATCTCCTTCCACTCGGCGCCGGGCACGCACCGCGCGATGGCCCGCTCCTGCGCCCAGCGCACCGCGGCGTGCAGGTCCCGCTGGAATCCGGTGGGCTCCCCCGCCACGTACGTGCGGGTGACGTCCGCGACGTAGCGCCGCACCTCGGCGCCCGCGTCGACGAGCACGAAGTCCCCGGCGGCCACGGCGCGGGCCGAGGGCTCGAAGTGCAGCACCGCCGCGTTCGGGCCGGCGCCGACGATCGTGCCGTAGCCGGTGCGGTCCGCGCCGGCGCGCTGGAACGCGGCCTCGAGCTCGATCTGCAGCGTGCGTTCCTTCACGCCCGGGCGGATGAGGTCCGGCAGGCGCGCGAACCCCGCGGACGTGGCGGCGACGGCCCGTCCGATCAAATCCAGTTCGTGGGCGTCCTTCGGCCGGCGCACCTCGGCACAGGCCAGGCGGGCCGCGTCCGTCGCGGCGGCGTCGGCGGTAACGCCGGCGACGGGGCAACCCAGGGCGGCAATCCTCCGGCCGCCCCGCGCGTGCAGCCACGCCGGGAAACCGGCCACGTCCTCGCCCTCGCGCGGCCGTGCCCCGCACCAGACCCGCTCCGCCTCGGTGACGGGCGGCACGAAGCTGCGCCAGCCGGCCGCACCCTCGCGCGGGTCGTAGGCGACCACCCCGCCGGGACACTCGAAGCCCGCGGTGAAGACGTACTCCGCGTGGGCGCGGTAAGGATAGGTTTGGTCGGTGCCTTCGGGGAGCGGCACCGGCTCCCCCGCGCCGACCACGAGGAGGTCGTCGGCCGGGGCGAGGGCGGTACGCAGGCGCTCCCGGCGGGCGGAAAGAAACGATGGGGTCATGCCGCGAGCTTGCGGTCGGAGCGGCCGGGGGCAAGCGGGCCGGGCACTTGTGGCTCGACTGGCGGCAAAGGCCGGCCTGACTAGGGGTCGGATGTCCGCCCCCCGCCTCGCCGCCCTCCTCGTCCTTGCGGTGACTGCCGCGGCCGCCGCCGGTCCCGCGCGCCCCAACGTCCTGCTGCTGCTCGCCGACGACCTGCGGCCGGAGCTAGCCGGCTACGGTTCGCCAGCCCACACGCCCAACCTGGAGCGCCTCGCGCGGCGTTCCGTCCGCTTCGAGCGGGCCTACTGCCAGCAGGCCGTCTGCAACCCCTCGCGCTCCTCCTTCCTCACCGGCCTCCGCCCCGACACGCTCGGGCTGTGGAACAACGGGACGCACTTCCGCGAGCTGCGGCCCGACGTGACCACGCTGCCGCAGCATTTCCGGAACCACGGCTACGTCACGCGCAACGTGGGCAAGGTGTTCCACAACTGGCACACCAGGGAGAAGGGGGACGCCCGCTCCTGGAGCGCCCCCGAGTTCCTGCATTACGCGACGCACGGCGCGGATGCCCCTCAGGTGGACGGCCCCCTCCCGCCGAACCTCGCCTCGGGCGGCGGCCGCAAGTACACGGACGTGCCGCTGACCGAATGTCGCGCGGTCCCGGACGAGGCCTACTACGACGGGCGCGTTGCCGCCGAGGCCGTGCGGGTGCTGGGCGAGATCCGCGACCGCGCCTTCTTCCTCGCGGTCGGATTCTGGAAGCCGCACGCCCCGTTCAACGCGCCCAAGCGCTACTGGGACCTCTACGATCGGGCCCGCCTGCCCGCGGTGGACCTGCGCCCTCCGGCGGGCGCCCCGGAGCTGGCCTTCCACGATGGCCGCGAGATCCTCGGCCTGCCGGGCCCGGGCCGGATCGCGCCGGACGCGGCGCTCGTGGCGGAGATGCGCCACGGTTACTTCGCGAACATCTCCTACCTCGACGCGCAGGTGGGCAAGGTCCTGGACGCGCTGGACGCCAGCGGCGTTGCCGACCGCACGGTGGTGGTCTTTGCCGGGGATCACGGCTTCCACCTCGGTGAGCACGGGCTGTGGGGCAAGACGTCGAACTTCGAGCTCGACGCGCGCGTGCCGTTGCTGGTCGCCGTGCCCGGGGCCGGCCCCCGCGGGGTGACGTCGTCGGCCTTCGCGGAGCTCGTCGACCTGTTCCCGACCCTCAATGCGGCCTGTGGTCTGCCCCCGGTTCCCGGGCTTGACGGACTGAGCCTGCTGCCGGTGCTCCGCGACCCCGCCGCCGCGGTCAAGGCGGCCGCCTTCTCCCAGCATCCGCGGCCGGCCTATTATGACCGGGAGCCGGCCAAGGTGCCGCGGGCGATGGGCTATTCGGTGCGGACCGCGGCGGTCCGGTACACCGAGTGGCGCGATTGGGCGAGCGGCGCGGTCCTCGCGCGCGAGTTGTACGACGCCGTCGCGGACGCCGGCGAAACCCGCAACCGGGCCGGCGATCCCGCGCTGGCGGCCGCCGAGGCCGACGCCGCCGCGCGGCTGCGCGCGCAGTTCCCGCCGCGCACCCGCTAAGCCGCCGCCGTCCCGCCCCTCCTTTCCCCCCGATGATCCCGCTCCTTCGCCGTCTCCTGCTTCCGGCCCTGCTCCCGCTGGCCGCCGCGGCCGCGACCCCCGCCGCGCGCCCCAACATCCTGTTCGTCATCTTTGATGACTGGGGCTGGCGCGATGCCGGCGCCTATGGCGCGTCCTGGCTGCGCACGCCGGGTTTCGATCGCGTCGCGCGCGAGGGCGTGCGTTTCCAAAACGCGTTCACCTCGAATCCGAAGTGCAGCCCCTGCCGGGCCAGCATCCTCACCGGGCGCAACACCTGGCAGCTGCGCGAGGCGGTCTCGCACAACGGGCTGTTTCCCGCCGGCTTCGCTGTCTATCCGGACCTGCTCGAGCAGGCGGGCTACCACGTGGGACTCACGGGCAAGGGCTGGGGCCCCGGCGACTTCAAGACGCTCGCCGGGCGCACGCGCAACCCCGCCGGACCCGTGATCGAGGAGCACACCATGACGGTCCCGGCCACCGGCATCAACCGGAAGGACTACGCGAGGAACTTCGAGACGTTCCTCGCCCGCCGGCCGCGGGGCGCGCCGTTCTGCTTCTGGCTGGGCTTCCACGAGCCGCACCGCGGGTATGAACCGGGCTCGGGCCGCCGCCTCGGTAAGGACCTCGCCACGGTGCCCGTGCCACCGTATTTCCCGGACGTGACCCCGGTGCGGGACGACCTGGCGGACTACGCGGTGGAGGTGGAATGGGCCGACGCGCACCTCGGCCGCGTGCTCGCGGCGCTCGAGGCGGCCGGCGAACTGGAGAACACGCTCGTCGTCGTCACCTCGGACCACGGGATGCCCTTCCCTTACGTCAAGGGTCAGATCCACGAGGACGGCTTCCACCTGCCCCTCGCGATGCGCTGGGGGGCGGCGATCCGCCCGGGCCGCGTCGTCGAGGACTTCATCAACGTGCGCGACCTGGCCCCGACCTTCCTCGAGCTCGCCGGCCTGCCCCCGCACGCCCAGATGACCGGCCGCAGCCTCGGCGCGCTGCTCCGGGCGCCGGGCTCGGGTTGGATCGAGGACCGGAACGAGATGCTCGTCGGCAAGGAGCGCCACGACCTCGGACGCCCCGGCAACGCGGGCTATCCGGTGCGCGCCCTCCGCACCCGCGATTTCCTCTACGTCCGCAACTTCCATCCGGAGCGCTGGCCCGCGGGCAACCCCGAGACGGATTTCGGCAATTGCGACCCGGGTCCGACCAAGGAGGTGATCAAGGCCTTCGGCGGCCACTTCTACGATCTGGCCTTCGGCAAGCGCCCGGCCGAGGAATTGTATGACCTTCGTCGCGACCCGCATGGGGTTAACAATCTGGCCCATGACCTCGCCCACTCCGCACAGGTGGCCGAGTTGCGCCAGCGGCTCGTCACGCTCCTGCGGCAGGACGAGGATCCCCGGATCCTCGGCCGCGCCGCGGAGTTGGAGGCCTACGCCTATGTCGGCGGGGGCGGGAACAAGGCGTACGACACCTGGCTCAAGGCGCAGGAGGCGAAGTTCGGCGGGGCCGCAGCCGTGCCGGCGCCCGCACGCAAGGGCGGCCGGAAGGCCCCGGAGTGAACGCGATGCGCCCCACCGCCCTTTCCCGTCGGCGCTTCCTCGGCGCCTCCCTGGCCGCGGGGACCTCGGCCGCCGTCCTGCCGGGTACCCGCGCCGCCGGCGCACCGGAGGAGTTCGATTACATCGTCGTCGGTGCCGGCTCGAGCGGCTCCGTCGTCGCCAACCGCCTGTCCGCGGACCCCGGCATCCGCGTGCTGCTGCTCGAGGCGGGTGGGCGGGGGGACGATCCCCTGATCGCCGACATCGGACGCTGGACCTCCTTGCTCGGGACCGCGGCGGATTGGAATTACGCCACCGAGCCGGAGCCGGCGCTCGGCGGGCGCTCGGTCAAGTGGCCCCGGGGGCGCGGCTTCGGTGGCTCGAGCGCGATCAGCGCGGCGGCGTACGTGCGCGGTCACCCGCTCGACTTCACGTCCTGGGCGCAGGAGGCCGGCCCGGACTGGTCGTACGCGGCGATCCGGCCGATCTATCGTGCGCTGGAGGACAACAGCCGCGGCGCCTCCGCGCTGCGCGGCGTGGGCGGCCCGGTCGCGGTGAGCGACACGGAAGATCCCCACGCTGGCCATCTGGCGTTCCTGGAGGCCTGCCGCGGGCTCGGGTTCAAGGCGGATCCCCGCTGGGACTTTAATTCCGAACAGCCCGAGAACGGGGCGGGTTTCTACCAGAAGCACCTTCGCGCCGGTCGCCGGCAGTCCGCGGCGGCGGCCTTCCTGACGCCGGTGCTCGGGCGCGCGAACCTCGCCGCGCGTCCGCACGCGCACGTGCGCCGCCTTCTCCTCGAAGGCACCCGCGTCGTCGGCTTGGAGTATCAGGACGGCAGCGCCGGCGCCGCGCCGGTCCCCCGCACGGTCCGCGCCGCGCGCGAGGTGGTCTTGTGCGCCGGCGCGATCGACTCGCCGCGGCTCCTGCTGCTCTCGGGGATCGGTCCCGCCGGGGCGCTGCGTGCGGCCGGGGTGCCCGTGCGCCACGATCTGCCGGGCGTTGGCGCCAACCTGCAGGACCATCCCCGCATCGGCCTGCGCTGGGCCGGCCGGACGTCCCTCCCGGGTTCATCGGTTTCGGCCGGATTGCTCGCCTTCTCCGGCCTGGGTCCGGCCGGAGGGGCGCCGGATATCCAGTTCGCCGTCGGCCGCGGCCTGAGCGCGCCGGATCCCGCGCTGGCCTACTCCGTGATCGTCACCCGCGTCGCGAGCCGCGGCTCGATCAGCCTGCGCTCCGCGGACCCGCTCGCGCCGCCGGTGATCCGCGCGAATTACTTCACCGAGGAACGGGATCTCGACGTGGCGGTCGAGGGCGTGCGTCTCGGGTTGGCGATCGGCCGTGCGCGGGCCTTTGACGCGCTGCGCGGCGCCGCGGCCGAACCCGGGGAAGGGGAGGATGCGCCGGCCCGCCTGCGGGAATTCATCCGCCGGACCTCCGGCACGATCTACCACCCGGCCGGCACCTGCCGGATGGGCCGTGGGCCGGACGCGGTCGTGGATCCCAGGCTGCGGGTGCGCGGGTTGGAAGGCCTGCGGGTGGCCGACGCCTCCATCATGCCGACCCTGCTGAGCGTGCAGACCCACGCGACCTGCCTGGTGATCGGGGAACTCGCGGCCCGCTTCCTGCGCGCCTGAATCCGGCGGCCGCGGTGGTGTTCAGCGGAAGGAGTGCGCCGCCTGGCCCGGGAGTCCCGGGAGCGTGAGCGGCTCGATGCGCTCCGCGCGGATGTGGATCACGCCGGCGCGGTGCTCCAGCCGGCCGGTGATGTACAGGGCCGGTTCCTGCGTGATCACCAGCCGGCGGGCCGCGAACAGGTCCGGATGAACCACCGCGTTGGCGATGCCGGTCTCGTCCTCGAGGCTCAGGAAGAGGAACCCCTTGGCGGTGCCCGGCCGCTGCCGGCAGATGACGGGCCCGGCGATGCGGACCGTCTCGCCGTCGCGGCCCAGCGGCAGGTCCGCCGCGCGCCAGACTTCGGGCAACTGGTCGCGCAGCCGGGCCAACGGGTGGGCGCCGCCGGTCAGGCCAAGCCCGGTGAAGTCGGCGGCGAGGCGTTCCCCCGGCGTCATCGGGCGCAGCGCGTCGGGCACGTCCGGCTCCTCGTCCCCGTCCTGCAGCAGCGGCTCTTCCGCGGACCACGCGGCTTCCACCTGCCAGAGCGCGGCGCGGCGGTGGGGGGCGAGGGCGTGGAAGGCGCCGGTGGCGGCGAGGGCGCGGCGCTCGGCCGCGTGGAGCGGCGTGCGCCGCAGGCAGTCGGCGAGCGACGTGAAGGGCGCGCGTTCCCGTTCCCGCTCAAGTGCGCGGGCGGCCTCCTCGCGCAGCCCGCGGACATGGCGCAGTCCGATCCGGACGGCGTCGTCGGCCTCCACCGTGCAGTCCCAGCGGGAACGGACCGCGCAGACCGGCAGGATGCGCAGCCCGTGGCGGCGCGCGTCCTGGACCAGCGTCGCCGGGCCGTAGAAGCCCATCGGCTGGTGGTTGAGCAGGCTGGCGGTGAATTCGGCGGGCCGGTGCACCTTCAGCCAGGTGCTGGCGTAGGCGAGCAGGGCGAAGCTCAGCGCGTGGGACTCGGGGAACCCGTAGGCGGCGAAGGAGAGCGCCGCCTCGCCGAGCCGCCGTACGACCTGCTCGTTGCGTCCGTGCGCGCGCAGGGCGTCGCCCAACCGGCCGAGCGCGCGCCGCAGCCGGGCGGTGTCCTGGGTGAAGCCCATCGCCCGCCGGAGTTCCTCCGCCTCCCCGCCGGCGAGGCCGGCCAGCCGCATCGCCAGCTCCAGCATCTGCTCCTGGAACAGGATCACGCCCAGGGTGCGGTCGAGGATCGGCCGCGCGATGTCGTCCACGCTGGGATCGAGGTAGGTCACGGGCTCCAGGCCGTTGCGGCGGCGGATGAGCGGGTGCGCCAGTTGGCCGACGATCGGGCCCGGCCGCACGATCGCCACCTGCATCGCGACGTCGTAGAGGCAGGCCGGCCGCAGCCGCGGCAGGGTGGCCATCTGCGCGCGGCTCTCGATCTGGAAGACGCCGATGGTATCCGCCCGCTGCATCGCCGCGTAGGTCGCCGGGTCGTCCGGGGGCAGGGTGTGCAGCGCCAGCGGCGCCCCCCGCTCCGTGCAGCGGGCGAAGGTTTCCTGCAGCACGGCCATCATCCCCAGGCCGAGCAGGTCGATTTTCACGATGCCCAGGTCCTCGCAGGATGCCTTGTCCCACTGCACGATCACGCGCCCCGGCATCGAGGCGGGCTCCAGCGGGACGACCTCGTCGAGCCGACCACCGCACACCACCATCCCGCCGCTGTGCTGCCCGAGGTGGCGCGGCAGCCCCCGCAGTTGGCCCAGCAGCGTGGCGAGCGCGGCGGCGCGGGGATGGTCCGGCGCCAGTCCGGCCAGCGTCAGCCGCTGGCGTAGTTCCAGCGGGTCGGGGAAATCCCCCGGCGACTGCAGGGCCGAAAACCGGTCGAGCAGGTCCGCGCCGAAGCCGAGCACCTTGCCGAGCTCCCGCATCGCTCCCCGGCCGCGGTAGGTGATGAAGTTCGCCGTCATCGCCGCCCCCCGCGGGGTGTGATCCGCGTACAGCTTGCGGATCAGGCGCTCGCGCGGCTCCCCGCTGGGCAGGTCCAGATCGATGTCGGGCCACGAGGGGTGACCGTCGTGGCCGACGCGTCCCTCGCTGAGGAAGCGTTCGAAGAGGAGGCCGTGCCGGATGGGGTCCACCGCGGTGATGCCGAGCACGTAGCAGACGGCGCTGTTGGCGGCGCTGCCGCGGCCCTGCACCAGGATGCCTTCGGCCCGCGCATGGCGGCACAGGTCCCACACGATGAGAAAATAGCCGCCGAAGCCCAGGCGCTCGATCAGGGCGAGCTCGCGGTCGAGCTGGGCGCGGATGCGCGGCCCGGGTTCCCCGTACCGCTCGCGGGCGCCGGCGTAGGTCCGGGCGCGGAGCAGGCCGGGCATCGTTTCCCCCGGCGGCACCGGGAAATCCGGGAACCGGTAACCAAGGTCGCGCAGCGTGAAGTCCAGCGTGGCCTCAAGCTGGCCGGCCGCCTCCACCGCCCCCGGGAAATCCGCGAACCGCGCCGCCATCGCCGTGGCGTCGCGCAGGTGACGCTCGGCGTTGGGCGCGAGTCGGCGGCCCGCGGCGTCCAGCGTGGTGCGGTGCCGCAGGCAGGTGAAGACATCCGCCACGGGCCGTCCCTCCGGGGTGGCGTAATCGACGCCGCCGGTCGCGAGGAGGGGGAGACCCCGCGCGGCGGCGAGATCGCGGAGGCCGGCGAGTTCCCGATCCTCTCCGCGGCGACGCTCCCGTTGCAGCTCCACGTGCAACCGGTCCGGCCCGTAGATGGCCTCCAGCCGCGCCAGCACGGCGGCCGCCGCCGCAGGACCCTCCCGTCGCCACGTCCGGCGCACCGGCCCATCGGTGTCACCCGTGAGCGCGACCAGCCCCTCGGCGTGGCGTGCGAGCTCCTCCCAGGTGGCCAGGCAGGGGCGCTTGGGTGCGCCCGGATCGACGGCCTCCTCCGGGTCGGGCACTCCGGGAACCGGCGCCGCCACCTCCGCGACGTCCACCGGCCGCGGGGTGAGCTTGGCCTCGGAGATGAGGCGGCAGAGGTTGCGGTAACCGGTGCGGTTCGCCACCAGCAGGGGCAGCACGCTGCCGTCCGCGAGCGTCACCTCGGCGCCCACCCGCGCGCGCAGCCCGGCCTCCCGGGCCGCCCCGTAGACCCGGGGGGCCGCGCACAGGTTGTCGCGGTCGAGCACCGCCAGCGCCGGCAGCCCCCGGCGGGCGGCCTCCGCCACCAGCGCCTCCGGCGTCGACGCGCCCCGCAGGAAACTGAAGGCGCTGCGGCCGTGAAGTTCGCAATAGGCGGCCATCGCGCGCCTCAGTCGTACTCGCCCTCGACGAACCAGGCCTCGCGTTCCCCGAGGAGCCGGTAGAGGCCGCCCCCGGCGAGCGCGACGTCCCATTCGACCCGCGTCCAGGCGCGGGCCGGTTCCCACCAGTCGCCGCTTGCGCACCACGGGCCCCGCGCCTCGGTGACCGGGCCGGAGAACCGTTCCGTCCAGATGTGGGCGGGCCGCCCGCAGGCCGGCGCGAAGGTCAGGCGTGCCGGCAACGGCGGGCGAAAACGGCGGAGCGGCAGCCCGAGCGCGCCGGGCGGCGCCGCCGGCGCTTCCTCCAGCAGCCCGGGTGGTGGGCCGAGCGCCGCCGCATCCGGGCGATGGGTGTCCGTGGGCACAGGGGTCCCCACCCGGTCGGCGCCAACGAGGGCTGCTACCCGGGCCAGGGTTTCCGTGAAGGCTTGCGGGTCCCGCAACCCACCGGACAGGAAATCCTGCTGGCGGACCGGCGCCCGCACCGCCTCCACGCGGAGGCTCCAGCCCCGCACGGGCGCCGGGGTGCGGAGTCCGGACAGGTGGGTCTCGAGGGCGCGCTGGAGCAATGCGGCGGAGGCCGTCGGCAGCGGCAGGCGGAAATGGGCGCGCTGGGGTGAAGCGTCCTCCAGTTGCAGCTCCAGTTCCAACCCGCCCGCGGCGAGGCCGGCCGCCTGCAGTTCGAGGGCGAGGCGGGCCACGTGGCGCTGCAGCGGCGGCAGCAGGGCCGGCAAGGTTTCCACGCCCATCTCGAGGTCCGCGGCCGCGTGGAAGCAGCTGGGCGGCTCGTGGCGCCGCAGCGGCCGGGGTTCCCCGCCCCGCGCGCGGTCCCAGAGCTCGCGGCCTTCGCGGCCAAGCCGACGCGTCAGGCCGGCCGCCGTGAGCGCGGTGAGTTCGCCCAGGCTGCGCACCCCCCAGCCGGTGAGCCGGGCGGCCTGCGCCGGCGTCGGCTCCGCGTAGTCGAGGGGCAGCGTGGCGAGGAAGGATTGCTCGTCCTCCACCGCGAGAAAACCTCCCGGGAGGTCGTTTTCTCCCGCCCGGCGGGCCGCGTAGGCCGCCAAGCGCGGCGGGCGGGCGACGCCCGCGCTGGCCTCCAACTTCGTCGCCCGGAGCGCGCGCACCGCCGCCTCCGCGGCGGCTTGGCGCCCGGCCGGGTCGGTGCCCCGGAGGTCGATCGTGCAGCACCCCGCCCTTGTGGCTTCCACCGTCGGCGACAGCGTCAGCGCCGCGGCGAGCAGCACGGCCGCGGCCTCTGCCTCCGCCGCGGGGTCGGGGGCGTGGAGGAGCAACCCGGGACAGCGGGCCAGGGCCTGGGCGACGGACATCCCGGCGCAGAGGCCCGCCGTCCGCGCGGCACGGTTGCACTCGCCCAAGCTGGTCTGGCGACCCCGGCCCGTGAGCAGCCCCGCCGGCGGCGTTCCGGACAAGGATGCTCCCGTCCGCAGGGCGGCCTGCAGGGCGAATGCTTCCAGCTGGAGCACGGCGAACACGGCGAAACTCCGGGACCTCAAACGGCGGCGGCCAGTTGGTGCCGCGTGCGCACCGGTGCCAAGGCGGCCAGCAGGTGGCGGCGTTCCTCCTCCAGCGCGGCCAGCGGCAGGGAGGGGGCCAGTACCAGGCGGAGCCGGGCGCTGGGCACCGCCGGCGCCGGGGTCTGCACCAGCAGCGTGGTGCCGCCGGTTTCGGCCGCGAGGCGCAGTCGATGCCAGTGCGCCACCGGCACGCGGCGCAACAGCGGCGCCGACAGGCGCCGCAGGTCCAGCACCACCAGACGGAAATTCGCGTCCCGGACCAGCAGGTCGGCCACCGCGAGCGCCTGACCCGGATTGGGGCAACGCACCCACACCAGGTGGCTCAGCACGGCCGCCGGAAAGGAGTCGGGGTCGAAGGCGTCGTGCGCATCGACCAGCGCCGCCCGGCTGCCGCCGGCACGGCTGGCCGCGAGCAGGCCGCCGAGGAGCAGGGAAGCACCCCCGCCGGCGCCCGGGCAAATCAGCTCCGTGATCGCCCCCCGGGGCAAACCGCCGCCCACGTCGAGCGCGGGCAATCCGGTCAGCAGCCCGGCGGGCTCAACGGCCCCTTGGCGGGAGGCGCCGGACGGAAAGCGTTCCGCCAGCAGCGCGCGCAGCGCGGCGGGCGTCATCCGGGAACGATCGTTGCGGGGGGGGAGGGCGGGCATCGCTGCGTGTGCCGACGACGTGCCGCGGCGCGTCCCCGGGGTGGGGCGCGGCGGCGGCCGTTGCGCGGGATGAGGTTTCAGCCGGCGGCGCCCGGGCCGGCGCGCAGGAGGCCGACCATCACCCCTTGGATCACCAGCTCCTCGGCTGGCAGCAGGTCCGGATAACGGGGGTTCTCGGCGCGCAGGAACGGCTGCCCCCGCTGGAGCAGGTAGCGCTTCAGCGTGGATTCCCCGTCGATCAGCGCGGCGACGATCTCCCTGGGGCGGGGTTCGCGCGGCGTGAGGAAGACCACGTCCCGGTCGAGGATGCCGGCGCCGGTCATCGAGTCGCCGCGCACCCGGAGGGCGAAGAGTGGGGCGGCCGCGTGGATCCCGAGCGTCGCGGGGTCGAGGGGCACGAAGGCGTCCGGTTCCTGCTCGTGCGTCGCGGGCAGGCCGGCGGGGATGGTGCCGTACAGGGGGATGCCGGCGGGGGCGGGCGGGGTGGGGGGAAGCAGCCCGCGGGCCTTGCCCTCGAGGCGCCGGAGCGCGCCCTTGCCGATGAGGGCGTCGACGTGCCGCTTCACGCCGAAGGGGCTGGCAAGGCCGAAGTGGGCCTGGATCTCACGCAGCGAGGGGGCCACGCCGTGCGCACGGTGGTGGGACTGGATGAAACCGAGCACCTGCTGCTGGCGCCCAGTGAGCTGGTCGTTCATAGTGTCCAAGTGGACACTATGAATCCCGGAACGCAATCCCGCAGCGCGGGGGCCGTCAGGCCCGCGGCCCCCCCCCGGGCCGGCGGCGGGGCTCGATGTTCAGGTAGGTCTTGTTGAGCATCTGGCTCTCGTAGAGTTCCAGCAGCCGGACGCCTTCGCGGGGCTTCACCTGGTCCTTGCGGGTGGCGGCGTCGATCTGCGCCTTCATCCGGCGGCAGAGGTCCTCCTGCTGGTACTGCACGCCCTCGATCACGTCGGCGATGCGGCTGCCGCTCAGCGCCTCCTCGATGTAGAACCCGTTCGGCTCGTCGTCCTCGAGGAACACGTGCACCTCGTTCACGCGGCCGAAGAGGTTGTGCAGGTCGCCCATGATGTCCTGGTAGGCGCCGGTGAGGAAAACGCCCAGGTAGTAGGGCTTCTGGTTGAGCGGATGCAGCGTGATGTATTCCTTCACGTCCTGCAGGTCGATGAACGAGGAGATCTTGCCGTCGGAGTCGCAGGTGATGTCGACCAGGATGGCGTTGACCGTGGGGCGCTCGTTGAGGCGGTGCAGCGGGGCCACGGGGAAGAGTTGCTTGAGGGCCCAGTGGTCGAGCAGGGACTGGAAGACGGAGAAGTTGCAGACGTACTGGTCGGCGAGGAGCCGGTTGAGGTCGTGGAGTTCCTCGGGCTGGTAGCCGGACTGGCGGCCCTCCTTGGCGATCTGCTCGCAGATCTGCCAGAAGAGGGACTCGGCGGCGGCGCGGTTCTCGAGGTCGAGGTAGCCCAGGTTGAACAGCGAGAAGGCCTCCTCCTTCTTCTGCAGGGCGTCGTGGAAGCGTTCCAGCCGCCCGAGCCGGGTGCGGTTGCGCAGCATCACCTCCAGGTCCTGCACCACCTTGTGCTTCTGCTTGGGCTGGTGCTGCTGGCCGAGCGACTCGCGCTTGTTGATCCGCTCGAAAACCTCCACCACCAGCAGGGAGTGGGGGGCGACGATGGCGCGGCCGGACTCGCTGACGATGTCAGGCTCGGGGACCCCGGAGGCGCGGCAGATTTCGCGGATGTTGGAGACGACGTCGCGGGCGTACTCCGCCATCGAGTAGTTCATCGACGACTCGAAGTTCGTGCGGGAGCCGTCGTAGTCGATGCCCAGCCCGCCGCCGACATCGAGGTAACCCATCGGGAAGCCGAGGCGGGCGAGCTGGCAGTAGAAGCGAGAGGCCTCCACCACGGCGTTCTTGATCGTGAGGATGTTGGGGACCTGGGAGCCGATGTGGAAATGCACCAGCCGCAGGGCCTGCTGGAGGCGGGCGGCGCGCAGCTTCTCGCAGGCGAACAGGATCTCGGCGGTGTTGAGGCCGAACTTGGCGTTATCCCCGGTGGACATCGCCCACTTGCCTTCCCCGCGGGTCTGCAGCTTGGCGCGGAAGCCGATCAGCGGCTTCACCCCGGTCTCCTCGGAGATGCGGATGATGTCGTCGAGCTCCGCCAGTTGCTCGACCACGAGGATGATGCGCTTGCCGAGCTTGCGGCCGAGGAGGGCGAGCCGGATGTAGTCGTGGTCCTTGTAGCCGTTGCAGATGATCAGCCGCTGGGCGCCCTCGTGCATCGCGAGCGCGATCATCAGCTCGGGTTTGGAGCCCGCCTCGAGGCCGTAGTTGAACTCCTTGCCCGCGGCGACGATCTCGTCGACGACCTCCCGCAGCTGGTTCACCTTGATCGGGAACACCCCGCGGTAGGCGCCCTTGTAGCCCTCCTGCTTGATCGCCTGGGCGAAAAGCGTGTTGAGCCGGACCACCTGGTGGCGGAGCAGGTCCTGGAACCGGATCACCAACGGGGCCTTCAGCCCCATCCCGACCGCCTCCTGCACCACGTCGAGCACGCGGATCCCGCGGCCGTCCAGCAGCGGTTGGACGTTCACGCAGCCGGCGTCATCCACCGAGATGTGGCCGGAGCCCCAGCGCTTGAAACCGTAATGCTCTTCGGACTTGGCGGCCGACCAGGCGGTCGAGGATTTGCTTTTCAACGCGGTGCGGGGTGGGGAGTTATGGCTTGCTTTTGGCTTCGGCGGATTCGTTAGATGCGTCTTTTCTGGTTTCAAATCCCGCCTGCTAGCAATTCCGAAAATGCATCCCCTGACGATCCTGCCCGGTTTCCTTGCCCAGACCCCCGCGCCCGCCCAGCAGCCGTCCTTCCTCGTGCAGATCCTGCCGATGGTGCTGCTCTTCGGCGCGATGTACTTCTTCCTCATCGCGCCCCAGCGCAAGAAGCAGAAGGAGCACGAGAAGATGCTCAAGGAACTGCAGAGCGGCGACGAGGTCGTCACCAGCGGGGGCATCTTCGGCGTCATCACCAACGTGAAGGAGGACCGCTTCGTCGTCCGCATCGCCGACAACACGAAGATCGAGATCGGCAAGGGCTTCGTCCAGACGGTCCTCCGCAAGGCCGGCGCCGAGGCCAAGTGACGCCCCCGGGCGCGCGCCCGAGCCCGCCCCGCCCTGCCCGGCCGGCGGGGCCCGTTTCCCTTTTCAACCCAAACGCACCATGCTCAAACGCAATCTGTGGAAGCTGATCCTGTCCGTGGCCGTGCTGGCCTGGGCGGGCTCCCAGCTCCTGCCCCTGCAGGATCAGGCCTTCTCCGACTACGTTCGGACGCACGCCTCCGCCAAGTCCGCCGAGTTCGGCAAACTGTTGGAGGAGGCCGCCGCCCGCAAGAAGGCGCTGCAGGCCCCCAGTGAGTTCGTCGCCCTCAAGCAACTCGGCCGGGAACGGCGGCTGGACCTCTCCCAGTACTTCCCCCACATCCGGCTCGAGGAGTCGCTGAAGAACATCGAGAAGCGCAACGACATCCTGCTGGCCGAGTTGCTGCGCCTCTCCCGCGGCCGCCTCCAGCTCGGCCTCGACCTCAAGGGAGGCGTGGCCTTCACGCTCGAGGCGGTGGAGACGCCCGGGGAGAACCTCGACAGCTTCCAGCGGCAGGAGAAGCTGCAGAAGGCCATCGAGATCATCGGCGCCCGCATCAATGGCCTGGGCGTGGCCGAGCCGGTCCTGCGGCCGATCGGGGAGAACCGGATCGAGATCCAGCTCCCGGGCGTCAGCACCAAGGACAATCCCGACGTGGTCGACCAGGTGAAGGCCCCGGCCCGCCTCGACTTCCGGATGGTGCACCCCTCCCTGGTGCCCGGCCCCGGCGTGGAGACGCCCGCCGGCTATGAGGTGAAGACCCTCGACTGGGAAACCCGCCGCGGGGAGACCGGCGTCGAGGAGATCTTCGTCAAGCGCATCCCCGAGATGACGGGCGAGATGGTTTCGAATTCCTTCGCCCGGCCCGACCTCTACGGCAAGCCGGAGGTCATCCTCGAGTTCACCGACGCCGGCAAGAAGCGCTTCGCGGAGGTGACCCGCAGCATCGCCGAGATCGGTCAGCGCGGCGGCCCCCTCGGCCGCCTCGCCATCGTGCTCGACGGCAAGCTGTACTCGGCCCCCACGGTCCGCGAGGAGATCAACAGTCCCTCGGCCCAGATCACCGGCAGCTTCACGGACCGCGAGGCGATCAACCTGGCCAACGTCCTCAATAACCCCCTCGACGTCGAGCTGCGCATCATTGAGCAGTACGAGGTCGGGCCGACGCTCGCGGCGGACGCCGTCATCAGCGCCCGGAACGCCTTCATCTTCAGCGTGCTGCTCACGATCGGGTTCATCCTCGTGTTCTACACGATCGGCGGGTTCGTCGCCGCCCTCGGCATGGGCGTCAACGTGCTCGTCACCCTCGGGGTGATGGCCAGCATCGGCGCGACCCTGACCATGCCCGGCATCGCGGGCATCGTGCTGACGCTCGCGATGTCCGTCGACGCGAACATCCTGATCTTCGAGCGGATGCGCGAGGAACTGAAGCTCGGCAAGTCGCTTGGCACCGCGCTCGAGGCGGGCTTCGACAAGGCGTGGTCCGCGATCTTGGACTCGAACGTCACCACGCTCCTCGTTGCCCTCGTGATGGTCGGGCTGGGCACCGGGCCGGTGAAGGGCTTCGGCGTGACGCTCGCGATCGGCATCTTCACGACGATGTTCGCCGCCGTCGTGATCAACAAGTTGATCCTCGAGGCCCTGATCCTGGGCGGGGTCACCAGCCGTCTGCCGATGTTTTCCATCCTGCAGAACACCGCCTATGACTTCCTCAGGTACACCAAGGCGGCCGTCATCGCCACCGCGGTGGTGCTCATCGTCGGAATCGGCGCCGTCGCCTACAAGGGCAAGGCGATCTACGGCATCGATTTTTTGGGCGGCGATATGATGACCCTGAACTTCGGTCAGCGGGTCGACGTGGGCGAACTGCGCCGGGCCGCGGAGCGCGTGGGGCAGAAGGACGTCGCCTTCTCCTACCAGCAACCCGTCGGGGGCAGCCGTGAGGTGCTCCGCCTCACGGCGCCCTTTGACCAAGGGCGACCCCTGGTGCGGGAACTGCAGGCCGCCCTCCCGCAGGCGAAGCTCGAGCTCGCGGGTGAGTCCCGGATCGGCGCCTCCGTCGGCAAGGAGATCCAATGGAACGCGCTGCTCTCCGTGGTGGCCGCGCTCGCGGGCATTTTGGTCTACGTGGCCTTCCGCTTCGAGATGGGCTATGGCATCGGTGCGGTCGTCGCCACCGTGCACGATCTCATCCTGACGATCGGGCTGTTCGTGCTCTTCGACCGGCAGTTCAACGCCCCGATGGTGGCCGCGATCCTGCTCATCATCGGCTATTCCATCAATGACACGATCGTCGTGTTCGATCGCATCCGGGAGGAGCTCAAGCTGAATCCCACCGGCACGCTGCGCGAGATCATCAACCGCTCGCTCAACCTGACCTTGGCGCGCACGGTCATCACCGGCGGCACCACGCTGCTCACCTCGGTGACGCTCCTGCTCACGACCTCCGGCGACGTCAATGACATCGCCTTCACGCTGCTGATCGGCGTGCTCACGGGCACCTTCTCCTCGCTCTTCATCGCGACCCCCGTCTTCTTCTGGTGGCACAAGGGTGACCGGAAGCACGTCGAGGCGCACCACGACGTCGCGCCGAAGTACGAGTGGCAGGGCACGAGCAAGGCGGCTGAATAAGCCGCCGCCGGCCGGCGGCGGGGAGATCGGGCCGCCAGCCGCGTCCCGGATCCCCGCCCCCGATTGCCGGAACCCCTTCGCCACGATGCGCTGGACCCACCAGGCGCAGCCCGCCACCGAAGTCGAGGCGCTCAGCAAGCGTGCCGGGGTTAGTCGCGTCCTCGCGGAACTCCTGCTGCGGGCCGGCCGCGCTGATCCCGCCGCCGCGGGGGAGTTCCTGCAACCCAGCCTCGCCCAACTCGACGATCCGCTCCGCCTTCCTCACCTCGCGGCCGCGGCCGACCGGCTCCGCCGGGCCATCCGTGAGCGCGAACAGGTGGTGGTGCTCGGTGATTACGACGTCGACGGCGTCACCAGCACCACGCTGCTGGTCTCGGTGTTGCGGCGTTTCGGACTCAATCCGCGCTTCGTGGTGCCGCGCCGCGGCGCGGATGGGTACGGTCTCACGCGCAGCGCGATCGACCGCGCCCTGGAGCCGGGGCGCCCGGATCTCTTCATCGCGCTCGACTGCGGCACCAACTCGCGGGAGGAGACGGCCTACCTGCGCACACGGGGCGTCGAGGTGCTGGTGATCGACCACCACCGGGCCACGGGTGGGGAGAATCCGGATTGCCTGCTGCTCAACCCGCACGTGCACGGGCTGCCGGACGCCGCCGGCGAGGCGTGGCGGCACCTGTGCACCGTGGGCCTGGTCTTCAAACTCTGCCACGGTCTCCTGAAGCAGTTGCGGATGGACAACCACCCGGTCGCCTTCCGGATCCGGCTCCGGGACCATCTGGATCTGGTCGCGTTGGGCACGATTGCCGATCTGGTGCCGCTGCAGGGCGAGAACCGCATCCTCGCTCGCCACGGCCTGCGCATCCTGCGCGAGACGCAACGGCCCGGGCTGCGCGCGCTGATGGAAGTCGCCGGCGTGCGGCCGGAGCAGGATCTGGCGCCGACGGACGTTTCGTTCCGCCTCGGTCCCCGGATCAACGCCAGCGGCCGGCTGGCGGACGCCGCCCTCTCGGTGGAGTTGCTCCTGAGCGACGATCCGGTGTTCTGCGCGGAGACGTCCCGGCAGTTGGACGCCTTCAACCGGGAGCGTCAGGACATCGAACGCCAGATCACCGAGGAGGCGGAGGCCGCGATCGAGGAGCGCTACGCGGGTCACGCGGGCGTCGTGTTGTTCGCGGAAAACTGGCACCCGGGCGTCGTCGGGGTCGTCGCGGGTCGCGTCACCCGGAAATACCATCGGCCGTGCGTGGTGCTCGGTAACGAGGGCGAGCTTGCGAAGGGCTCGGGCCGCAGCATCGAGGGGGTCAATCTGGTCGAGGCCCTCGGGGCCTGCGCGAGTGATCTGACGAGCTGGGGCGGTCATCCGATGGCCGTCGGGGTCGCACTGGCCAAGGAGCGCGTGGAGGCGTTCCGCGCGCGATTCGCCGCGGCGGTCCGCGCGCAGGTGTCAGCCGAGGCAGCTGAACCGCGGCTGGAATTGGCGGCCTGGCTCTCGCCGGAGCAGGTGCACGAGCGTCTGATGGATGAGCTGGAGGGCCTTCATCCGTTCGGACAAGGCAACCCGGAGCCGGTCTTCGGGCTGCGCGGGGTGGTGCTGCGGCAGGCGCCGGAGATCTTCAAAGAGCAGCACTTCCGGTTCCGGCTGGAGGACGCACGTGGCCGACCCCTGCACGGGGTCGCCTGGAAAATGGCGGACCGGCTGCCGCCCGTGGGCGAACTGCTGGATCTGGCCGTGGAATTGAAGTGGAACCACTTCAATCAGCGCCGACTCCTCCAACTCGTCCTCGCCGACTGGCGAAGCTCGTCACCGGCCTGAGCCGCCTCCCGCCGCTTAGGCGACCAAGGGGAGCTTGCGTTCCTTGGCGACGAACCAGAGCGGCTCGCCCGCGTCATCCAGCACCGGGGTGAGTGCCACCTCGACGGCGTACCGGGTGCCGTCCCGGTGGTAGTTCACGAGGGTTTCGCGGCACCTGCGCCGCTCGCGGATGGCGTCCCGAATCCGCTGCACGACGGCGGCGTCAGTGTCCGGTCCCTGCAGGAATTCCCCCGGCTTACGTCCCCGGATTTCGTCGAAGGGGTGCCCGCACATCGCGGTGAACTGGGGGTTGACCCACTCGACCCGCCCCTGCGGGCAGGTGACGACCATGGGGTGGGTTTCCGGCCGGGAGCGGCCCGCGACCGTGGAGAGAACGCGTTCCCGCAGCGTCGGGGGGGGCGCAGATTCCCCGCGGACGGACGCGAGCGTCACGGCGGCGCCGACCTCCTGCAGGCGGGCGACAAGCGCGCGGACCTCGGGCTGGAAATCGAGAATGAGTTCGAAAGCCTCGCGTTGATCGGCATCCAGAGCACCCGCGACGTAGAGCGCGGCCCGGTCTTGGAGCAGTTCAGGGAGCATGGGATCGGTGTAGGAACGAAGGGATTCCCGTCAAAACCGAAAACGATTCGGGCCGTGATCGGCAGTGGCGGAGGGTTTCGCGGTCGGATTCATCGCAGTCCTTTCCTATACGACCGGCACCGGTTTCGGGATGCAGCGAGGCCATCCGTGCCCACCCTTGCGATCTGCGGCGCGCCGTGCTTCGCTCGGGAATGCCTCCCCCGCTGCGCTTACCCCGCCTTGTCCTTCTCGTCCTGCCGTGGCTCGCCGCGGTTCGTGCCGCTCCGGCCCCCGAGGGCGAGATTCGCGGCAAGGTGCTCGAGTCGATCAATGCCGCCTCCTACACCTACGTGCAGGTGGACACGGGCTCGGCCAAGGTGTGGGCCGCTGCGCCGCAATTCACGGTCAGGACGGGGGATGCGGTGGTGCTGGGGGACGTGATGCCGATGCCGAACTATCACAGCAAGACCCTCAACCGCACCTTCGCCGTCGTTTACTTCAGTGGGCGGGCGACCGTGAACGGGAGGGCGGCAGTGGCGGGTGGGGGAGCTACCGCCCCCGCCCGAAGCCTGCCCGGTCTGGCGGTTGATCTCTCCAACATCGCCCGCGCCCCCGGTGGGCAGACCGTCGCGGAAGTCCACTCCGGCCGGGCCGCGCTGGCCGGGAAGACCGTCGTGGTGCGGGGGCGGGTGGTTAAGTTTAACCCCAATATCATGGGCCGTAACTGGTTGCACATCCGGGATGGCTCCGGGACGGACGGCAGCAACAACCTCACGGTCACCTCCGCCGGGCAGGCCAAGGTCGGGGATCTCGTGGTCGTGACCGGGCGGCTCGCCGTGGACAAGGATTTTGGCTCCGGCTACCGCTATGCACTCCTCGTCGAGGAGGCCAAGGTGGCGGTGGAATGAGGCTCAGGCGGCCCGCCAGCGGCTGAGCCGTTCGACCAGTTTCGCTTCCTGGGCGGGGGTCGCCCGGAGTCCGGGCAGATCGGCCCGCAACTGGTCCCACGTCGGAAGTTCGCCCCACGCGGTCACGCGGAACACCTCGTGGGCCCGGGCGGGGGGCAGTTCCAGTTCGCGGTTCTTGCGCTCGAAGCGTGCCCGCAGCGTCCGGCTCCATTCCGCGACGTTGGCCGGCGGCGCCATCTGGTGGCGGCCGACCCACGGCAGCCATTCCCGGATCTGGGAGGCGTGGCACCAGGTCAGCTCCGTCACCAGGGGAAACGCCGCCTCCACGTCGACGGCGAAGTCAAAGGCGTTCGCCCCGCCCATGTAGCTGTCGTAGACGTTGAGGATCACCGGGACCTTCAGGGGCCGGGACACCGTTTCGTCCGCCGGGTATTCCGGGGTGAAGGCGTGCGGCACGTTGAGCATGTAAGCCACGCGGCGGACGGCCTCCGCGATCGTTTCGTGGTCGTTGTGGAGGCCGGCGAGCGGATCGCTGGCGAGGGGCGGGCAGAAGAGGTAGTCGGGTTCGAACTCCCGGATGGCGCGCCAGAGGGCGGCGAGCAGGGGCGGGGTCACCTGCAGGCAGGCTTCGCGGGGCACGGTGCCGTCGGGCAGACGGAGGAGCTCGAACTCGTAACCGCCGAGGCGGGCGGAAGCGTGCTGCTCCGCGAGGCGCGTCCGCGCCGTCTCCGCCCGGGTGAGCCGGTGGTGTCCGGCCTGGCCGTCGGTGCAGACGAGCACCCGCGCCCGGAAGTCGGAGCCGAGTTGGCGGCGCCAGAGCTCAAAGGATCCGGCCGCGGTGAACTCGTAGTCGTCGAAGTGGGCGTGGACGTGCAGGACCTTCATCGGGGTGGAGCGACGCAAGCCGGGCGCGGGCGGAGCCGCAAGCCGGCGGGAGGGAAAACCGTTGCCCCGGGCGACCGCCGCTGCTTCGGTCCGCGCCTTCATGAAACGCTGGTCCCAGTTCTTCATCCCGACCCTCAAGGAAAGCCCCGCGGACGCGGAGATCGCCTCGCACCGCCTGCTGGTGCGGGCCGGGTTGGTGCGCCGGCTGGGCGGCGGATTGTACACTTACCTCCCGCTGGGCCTGCGCGCGGTGCACAAGATCACCCAGCTCTGCCGCGAGGAGATGGACGGTGCCGGCGCGATCGAGCTGTGGATGCCGCACCTGCATCCCGCCGAGCTCTGGGCGCAGGGGCCCCGGTGGGCGGCCGCGCGCGAGATCATGTTCCGCGCCGACAGCGCGGGTGACGGCCGCCGCCCGGGGCGGGAACCCGAGCTCGTGCTCGGCCCGACCCACGAGGAGATCATCACCCCGCTGGTGAAGGCGGAGATTTCCAGCTACCGGGACCTGCCCAAGAACTTCTACCAGATCGCGACCAAGTTCCGGAACGAGATCCGTCCCCGCTACGGGCTGATGCGCGCCCGGGAGTTCATCATGATGGACGCCTATTCGTTCGATACCGGCGACGAGGGGGCGGTGAAGAGCTATTTCGCGATGAAGGAGGCCTACGCGCGCTTCTTCCGCCGCCTCGGGGTGCAGGCGATCGCGGTCGAGGCGGACACGGGCGTGATGGGCGGGAGTTTTTCCCACGAGTTCATGGTCCCGGCCGAGATCGGCGACGACGACGTCATCTACAACGAGGCGAGCGGCTACGCGGCCAACCGCGAGAAGGCGACGAGCGCGCTGGTGCCGGCGGACCTGGCCGACGCGGCCCCTGCGGGCGCGCTGGAGAAGTTCGCCACGCCGGGGGTGACGACCATCGCCCAGCTGGCGGCGGAGCCCCACGGGGTGCCGGCGGAGCAGCAGTTCAAGACGCTCGTCTACATCGGCGATGGGCGCCCCTTTTTGGTGCTGCTCCGCGGATGCGACGAGCTGGAGGAGGCCAAGCTGGGCGCGCTCGGCTTCACCCTCTTCCGCCCGGCCACGCCGGAGGAGATCGTGCCCGTGCTGGGCGCCCGGCCCGGCAGCCTCGGCGCCGTCAAGGGCACCCTGCGGGACGCGGCGGCGCTGGCGGGTGTCTTCGCCGACCACGCGATCCGGCTCATCGGCAACGGCACCACCGGCGCCAATGAGGACGGCTTCCATCTCCGCCACGTGAACGTCACTCGCGACCTCGCGATCACCCGCTTCGGCGACTTTCGGCGCGTGCGGCCGGGGGAGCCCGATCCGCGGTCCGGCCAACCCCTGCAGGTTCGTCGCGGCATCGAGGTCGGTCACATCTTCAAGCTGGGCACGAAGTACGCCGAGAAGTTTGGCGCCGTCTTCACCGACGACCAGAAGCAGACGCATCCGATGGTGATGGGCTGCTACGGCATCGGGATCAGCCGCACCCTGCAGGCGGTGATCGAGCAGAGCCACGACGCCGACGGCATCCGCTGGCCGTGGAATTGCGCCCCCTTCCAGGTGCTCGTTTGTGTCCTCGATCCCCAGCTGCCCGAGGCGATGGAGCTGGCGGAGCGGCTCGGTACCGCGGCGGAGCGGACCGGGGCGGACGTGCTGATCGACGATCGCGCCGAGCGCCCGGGCGTGAAGTTCAAGGACGCGGACCTGATCGGGATCCCGTTGCGCCTGACCATTGGGGGCAAGGGCCTGAAGGAGGGCGTGATCGAGCTCAAATGGCGCCACGCCAAGGACGTGCTCAAGGTGCCCCTCGCCGAGGCGGAAGCCCGCGTGGCCGCGGCGGTGGCGGAGGCGCGGGCGGCCGCGGCCTGAGCGCGGCGCCTCCGGGGTTGCCACCCCGGATCGGCCGGCCAAGTTCGGGGCATGCGCTTCTTCGCCGCCTTACTGCTGGTTGCCGCCGGGCTGGCGGCCCAGACCTACCGTCCGGGTGACCGGTTTGAGGCCTTCAGCACCAAGGACCAGCACGATCGGGCCTACACCTACCAAGGTGGCGCCCGCCGCGTGATCGTCGCCTTCGAGATGGGCTCGGGTAAATCGGCCAACGCCTTCTTCGAGGCGCAGCCGGCCGATTTCCTCGCGCGCCACGAGACGATCTTCCTGTCCAACATCCACGGCATGCCCGGGATCGCCCGGGCCTTCGCGATGCCGAAGATGCGCAAGTATCCGCATCGCATCCTGATTGCCGACGGCAAGGACTTCCTCGCGCGCTACCCGACGCAGGAGGATCAGTTGACCGTCCTCACCCTCGACGGGGCGGGCGTGATCACGGACATCCGCTTCGTGGACCCCAAGCGCGGCCTGCCCGCGGTCTTCGGCGTCGGCCGCTGAGCGGCGCCGTCGTCCGCCCGCGATGATCGTCGGCGTCCACCCGCTCGCGGGCTTCGATAAGGTCCTCCACTACCGCGTCCCCCCGGCGCTCGCCGGCTCCGTGGCGGTGGGTTCGCTGGTGCGGATGCCGATTCTGGGCGGGTTGCGCTTGGGGCTCGTCGGGGAAGTGGGGCCGCCCGCGGACTTCCCGGTGGATCGGCTGAAGGCGCTGACCGACGTGGTTTACCCCTTCCCGGCGCTCACGCCGGAGCTGCTGCAGCTCGCCCGCTGGATGTCGCGTTACTACGCGTGCGGCATCGATGCCATCATCGAGACGATGATCCCCGCGGCCGTGCGTCGGGGGGCGGCGGTCAAGCGGGAGCGGCTCCTGGCCGTCGCGCAGTCCCTGCCGGAGGCGGACCTCGACCGCCTGGCTTCGCGCGCTCCGCAGCAGGCCCGACTCTACCGGTTCCTGGCCGCCCAGGTGCGTTCACAGCCCAAGGGGCTGGTCCTCCGCCGGCTTGGCGTCGGGCCCTCGTCGGTGGCCGCGCTCCTGCGCGCCGGCATCCTGCGCGAGGAATCCCGGCGCGTCGAGCGGATCGCCTATGCGGATGGCCACGCGGGCGGGGAATTGGTCGCGGCTCAGCCGCACGCCCTCAATCCGGAGCAGCAGGCGGCCGTCGACCAGCTGGCGCGCGACCTCCGGGCGGGCGCCTTCGGCGTCTCGCTCCTGCTGGGCGTGACGGGTTCGGGCAAGACGGAGGTCTACCTGCGGGCGATCGACGAGGCCCTGCGCGCGGGCGGCGGGGTGGTGTTTTTGGTGCCCGAGGTCGCGCTCACGCCTCAGACCGTGGCGCGGCTGCGTTCCCGGCTGGAGGCGATTGCCGGTGGGGAACGTTGTGTCGTGTGGCACAGCCATCTCAGCGAGGGGGAGCGCCTGGATGGTTGGCTGGCCCTGGCCACCGGGGAGGCGCGGGTGGTGGTCGGGGCCCGTTCGGCGGTGTTTGCCCCGGTGCGGAACCTGCGGCTGGTGGTCGTCGACGAGGAGCACGAGCCCGCGTACAAGCAGGACGAGACCCCGCGCTACCACGGGCGCGACGTCGCCGTGATGCGGGCGAAGCTGGCGGGGGCCCTCTGCCTGCTGGGCTCCGCCACGCCCTCCCTCGAGAGCTTCACCAACGTGGAGGCGGGCAAGTACCGGCTGCTCCAGCTGACGCAGCGGGTGGATGCCCGCCAGTTGCCGTACATCGACGTCGTCGACCTGCGGATCGAGGCCGCGAAGCAGCGCGCGCTGCCCGCGCTCTCCGGCAAGCTGGTGCGGGCGCTGCACGCGCGGCTGGAGCGCCGCGAGCAGACGATCCTCTTCATCAACCGCCGCGGCTACTCCTCGTCGCTGCTCTGCCGGCAGTGCGGGCACGTCGAGGGCTGCCCCCATTGCAGCATCGCGATGACCTTCCACCGCACGGATGATACGCTGCGCTGCCATCTCTGCGGGCACCAGCGCGCCGCCCCCGTCACCTGCGCCCAATGCCGCGCGCCCGACATCCGCTGGCGCGGACTGGGAACCCAGCGCGTGGAGGAGGCCGTGCGGCGCGTCGCCCCGCGGGCCCGCGTGGAACGGATGGATACCGACACGATGGGGCAAAAGAACCGGTTCCGCGAGGTGCTGGCGGAGTTCCGGGCCGGGCGGATCGACATCCTCATCGGCACGCAGATGATCGGCAAGGGGCTCGATTTTCCCAACGTCACCCTGGTCGGCCTGGTTGACGCCGACATTTCGATGCACGTGCCGGACTTCCGGGCCAACGAGCGCACGTTCCAGCTGCTGGTCCAGGTGGCGGGACGGGCGGGGCGCGGCGACCGCGCCGGGGAGGTGATCGTCCAGACGTTCACGCCCCAATCCGAGGCCATCCAGTTCTCGCGCCGCGCGGACTTCGCGGGCTTCGCCGCCGCCGAGCTGAAGCTGCGCCGGGATTTCCGCTACCCGCCGTATCGCCACCTGATCCAGCACCTGTTCCGGGGGCCCAATGCCGACAAGCTCCGCTTTTACGCCGAACAATGGGCGCGGTTGGTGGAGCGGGAATTGGGCGACCGCGTGGAACTGCGGGGCCCGTCCGCAGCGCCGATCGAGAAGATCAAGGACGAGTACCGCTGGCAGTTGTGGTACTTCACCAGCGTGGTCTCGCGGGTGGTCCCGGAGCTGGAGCGCCTCCGTGCCGCCTTTGCCTGGGCTGACGACATCACCCAAGTGCTGGACGTCGACCCGGTGAGCCTCGGCTGAGGCGGCTCAGTCCGTGCGCAGGGCCTCGACGGGGCTGAGGCGTGAGGCGCGGAAGGCGGGGTAAAGGCCCGCCGCGACCCCCACCAGCCCGCTGAAGGTGATCCCGAGCAGGAGGGCGGCGGGGGAAAGTTCGGGGCGGTTCGCGGCGACCACGACCCGCTGCAGCACCGCGATCAGCCCCACGCTCGCCACCATGCCCGCGAGCCCCCCGGCGAGCGCCAGCGTCAGCGACTCCGCGAGGATCTGCACGAGGATGTCCCGGCGGCGGGCGCCGAGGGCGCGCCGGATGCCGATCTCCCGGACGCGCTCGCTGATGGAGGCCAGCATCACGTTCATGATGCCGATCCCGCCCACGATGAGGCCGATCGCCGCCACGCCGCCCAGGGAGTAGACGTAGCTGCGGCGGGTCTCCTCGAAGCGCTGGAGCAGATCCTCGCGCGTCTCCAGCCGCGTGTCCATGATGCCCCGGTGGGTGTGGGTCAGCACGTTGGCAATCTGCTCCAGCGCGTGCGGCATGTCCGCCACGTCGGCCAATTGCACGTTGATGACGTCCACGTTCTCATCGAGGCGGAAGAGCGTCTGGGCCGTGGTGAGCGGGATGAACACGGCCGAGTTCTTCGCGCTGGAGCGCCCCCCCATCGCCAGCTGGTATTCGCGGAGGACGCCGACGACGGTGAACGGCTGCCCGTTGAGGGTGATGACCTGGCCGACGGGATCGAGGCCCGGCGGGATCAGGCTCTCCGTGACGGAAGCGCCGAGCACCACCACTTGGCCCTGCCGCTCGAGGTCGAGCTCCCCGATCAGCCGGCCGGTGGCGACCTCGAAGCGATCCATGATGAACGTCGCGGGCAGCACGCCGCGCACGTTCTGGCTGGTGGCCCGGCCCCGGAACGCCAGCCGGGCGCCTCCCGGGATGGTCACCTCCGCGGTCACCCGGCGGGCGAGGGGCACCGCGGCGAGGATGGCATCCACGTCCTGGAGGGTGCGCCCGGGGGAAAGCGGGGCCCGCTCCCGCTGCACGTCGGGTGGCCGGCGGGCTTGGACGCTGATGCGCTCGATGCCCCCGGTCTCGTAGATCATCTGCTCCCACCCGCGGAGCAGGCCCTTCACCACGCCGAGCATGCCGACGAGTGCGGCGGCTCCGAGGACGATGCCAAAAAGGGTGAGGAAGGAGCGGAGCTTGTGGGCCAGCACCTCGCGCCACCCGCTCGCCACGCCCATCAGCAGGAGGCGCATGGGCTCAGCGTCCCCGCCCGCCTTGGTCCGACCCGGCGCGGGAAGCAGGGCCCCTCGGGGTGGCGCTGCCAAGCACGGGCGTCTCACCCTCGTACTCGAGCGGGCGGGTTCGGGCCACCTCGTCGCCCACCTGCAGGCCTGAGGTGACCTCGACGTAACGGGTGTCGGCGATGCCGGTTTCCACCGGGCGGATCTCGAAAGTGCCGCCCTGCCGGAAGAACACGTAACGCAGCGCCTCCGGCGTGGAGAACACGGCGGAAAGGGAGACGGCGGTCACGTTTTCCGCGCGGGCGAGGGTGAACATCACCGTCGCCGACATGCCGGGACGCAGGCGCTCATGCGGTGCGTCGAGGATGACATCCACCGGGAAGACCCGCGTGCGGTCGGCGCCGCTTTCGCTCGCGCTGGTGGCGATGCGACGGATCCGGCCCGCGAGGAGCACCGAGCGCATGGCGTCGACCCGCACGCGCGCCGGTTCGCCGACCCGGAGTCGGGCGACATCGATCTCGTTGATGTTGGTGCGGATCATCAGCTGGGTCAGGTCGGCCACTTCCCCGAGCAGGGTGCCCCCGTTCTGGGCGGCCGCACTCGTGATCACCTGGCCCTCGGTGAGGTCGCGGAGCAACAGGGTGCCGTCGTGCGGGGCACGGATGATCGTTTTCGCGAGCTTGTCGCGCAGGTTGGCGGCCCGGGCCTCGGCGATGGCGGCGTCATTCTCGCTCAGCGAGAGGGTGATCCGGGCGTCGTCGAAGTCCTTGGGCGTGACCACGCCCTGCCGTTGAAGGGCCAGCAGGCGCTCGTAGTCGCGGCGGGCCCGCTGGGACTTGAGCTTGGCCGCCTCGATGCTGCGCTCGACCTCCTGCAACTGGGTGAGGATGTCCTGCTGGTCGAGGCGCAGGATCTCATCGTTGCGCTTCAATTGCTGGCCGTCGGTCGCGACCAACTTGATGATGCGGCCGTTGATTTCCGCGCGGAGGTCGGTCGAGAACACCGCCCGGAGGCGCCCGACGGCGATGATCTCCTCGGCGATCGTGGCGGTGCGGACCCGGGTCGTGGGCACCGTCTCGGTGCGCGTGTTCCCGAAGAGGGTGGGGCTGACCTGGCGCCAGAGGGCGCGTCCGCCCCAGCCGGCGAGGGCGGCGAGGCCGAGCGCGGCGAGGAGGCGAGGGAGATGGCGGGACCAGCGGGGGCGTTTCACGGCAGGCTCCGGAGCAGGACGCAGGGAAGGTCCAAGGGAAACAGCATCCTGCGCGTTTCCGCCAGCTTGAACGTCCGCGGGCGACTCCGGTGTTGTGTCGCGGCACCCGCGCGGCCATCTCCGCGACGGCGCCGGTTGGCGTCGTTTCTCCCGCCTCCGATGAAGATCTATTTCCTGGGCATCTGCGGCACCGCGATGGGCAACGCTGCCCTCCTGGCCCGCGCGGCCGGTCACGAGGTTTCCGGCGCCGACAGCGGCGTCTACCCGCCGATGAGCACCGTGCTGGCGGAGGCCGGCATCGCGGTCCACGCCGGGTACGACGCCGGCCGGCTCGCGCGGCTCGCCCCCGACCTGGTGGTGATCGGCAATGCGCTGTCCCGCGGCAACCCCGAGGTGGAATGGCTGCTGGAGGCGCGTGCCCTCGCGTTCACGTCACTCCCGGAACTCCTCCACGACACCATCCTGCGGCGCCGCCGAAACGTGGTCGTCTGCGGCACGCACGGCAAGACCACCACGACCGCCCTCTGCGCGTTCCTGCTCCGCGCCGCGGGCGCCGATCCCGGGTTCCTGATCGGGGGGGTGCCGCAGGATCCACCCTGTGGCAGCCACCTTGGGCAGCCCTCGGCGCCGTTCGTGATCGAGGGGGACGAGTACGACAGCGCCTTCTTCGACAAGCGGAGCAAGTTCATCCACTATGCGCCGCACGTGGCCGTGCTGAACAACCTGGAGTTCGACCACGCGGACATCTTCCGCGACCTCGCGGACATCCAGCGGTCGTTCACGCACCTGACGCGTCTCGTCCCGCGCAACGGCTGGATCGTGCTGAACGGGGATGATCCCAACCTCGCCGCGTTGGGCCCGACGCCGTGGACGCGGCAGGTGCGGGTGGGGTGCGGGGCGGACAATGACGTGCTGCTCTCGGACTTTGCGGAGACGCCATCCGGGGCGTCCTTCCGCCTCGCCTGGCGCGGCCGGCCGTGGGCGCGGGTGGAATGGGGGCTGAACGGCGAGTTCAACGCCCGCAACGCGGCGATGGCCGCCACGGCCGCCGCGCTTGCGCTCCGGCCGGAGGACCCGGCCGCGTTCAGCCTCGGTGCCCTCGCCGCCTTCCGCGGGGTCCGCCGCCGCCAGGAAGTCCGCCTCGACGCGCCTGGTCTCACGGTGATCGAGGACTTCGGCCATCATCCCACCGCGCTCGCCGCCACGCTCGATTCCCTGCGGGCGCGGCATCCGGATGCTCGGCTCACCGCGGTGTTCGAGGCCCGGAGCAACACGGCGCGGACGAAGCGGATGCAGGCCGCCTTCACCGGGGCGCTGGCGCGCGCCGACGCCGCATTCATTGGTCCGGTCAGCCGGGCCGAGCGGCTGTCGCCTGCGGAACGCTTCGCCCCGGAGGAGGTGGTGGCGGACCTCGTCGCGCGGGGCCGCGCCGCGGTGACCGCTCCGACCAACGCGGAGCTGCTGGCGCAGCTGAGGGTGCGGAACCGGCCGGACGGCGCGCGCCGAGAGGTGGTCGTCTTTTTCACCAACGGCAGCTTCGACGGGATCATCGAGGATTTCGTCGCGGCCTCGCGCCGCGGGGCGTGAAAGGGCAGTTGCCGCTTGCGTCGCCGGGGGCGTTCGCCGTCCTTCTGCGCCCAGCCGTGTCATGATGCCCCGCCCCTTCCCCTGCCGCGTCTCCCGGTTTCGCCGCTGGTCGGCCCTTGCCCTGCTGGCGGTGCCGCTGCTGCCGCTTGCGCCGCTGCGCGCGGCCGCCCAGGAGGAGCGGGACCCGATGCTGGCCCGGGTTTTCCCGTCGATCGTGCGCATCGAGGCGATCCGGCTGCGGCCGACGGACGGGCGCCTGACCAAGGAATGGTCCGGGGGCAGTGGCGTCGTCATTTCAGCCGAGGGGCACGTGCTCACCAACTGTCACGTGACCGAGGACGGGGACTTTTTCCGCGGCTACCTGCACGACGGATCGCAGGTGGAGGCGGTGCTGGTGGGCCAGGATCCGTTGACGGACCTGGCGGTGATCCGGCTCAATTTGGCCCAGCGGGCCGCAGGGGCCCCGCCCTTGCCGGTGGCGCGCTTCGGCGATTCCGCGGCCCTGCGGGTGGGCGAGGAGGTCTTCGCGCTGGGCAGTCCCGGTTTCCTGGCACAGTCGGTGACCCAGGGGGTCGTCTCCAACCCCTCCCTGGTGTTACCCGAACAGACCGTGGGAAAGATGATGTTGCGCGGCGAAGACGTCGGGCAGTTCGTGCGCTGGGTGCTGCACGACGCCCGAATCTTCGGCGGAAACAGCGGCGGTCCGCTCGTGAACACCCGGGGCGAGGTCGTGGGCATCAACGAGATCGGGGTGGTCGGGCTCAGCGGTGCGATTCCCAGCAACCTTGCCCGCGAGGTCGCGCGCCAGCTGACGACGGCGGGCAGGGTGGTGCGCGGCTGGAGCGGGCTGAGCGTACAGCGTCGGCTGGAAGCCGCGGGCAAGGGCGCGGGCGTGGTGGTCGGCGACGTCGCGGAAGGTTCCCCCGCCGCGGCCGCGGGGTTCTTGCCGGGGGATCTGATCCTGGCTTGCGACGGGCAGGCGATCGAGGGGGCCGAGGAGAAGGCGGTGGCTCATTTTCACCGGCTGGAGGCCAGTCGGATGCCGGGCGAGGAACTGGAGGTCCGGCTCGTGCGGGACGGGGTAGAGGCCACGCGCCGCATCCGCCTGGTGGCCCGGGAGGCCGCCCGCGCCGACGACGTGGAATTCCGCACCTGGGGCGCCGTGATGCGCGACCTCACCCAGCGGATCTCGCGCCTTGAGCGGCTGCCGGACACGCGGGGGGTCTGGCTCGAGAGCGTGCGTCCGGCCGGCCCGGCCGGGCAGGCCGAGCCGGTCCTGCGGCGCGGGGACGTGCTGATTGCGGTGGAGGGCCGCCCCGTGGAGGGCGTGGCGGAACTGCGGCGAACGACCGAGGAATTGCTGCGCGACGCGCCCAAAGGGGTGCGCACGGTGTTGGCGGAGGTCCGGCGCGACGGCGCCCGGCTGAGCGCGGTCGTGGAGCTGCGCACCGCGAGCGAGCGCAATTTCCCCCCGCAGGCCCGGAAGGCTTGGCTGGGCGTCTCCTCCCAGCCGCTGACCCCGAAGCTTTCGGCCCGCCTCGGCATCAAGGCGGACGGGGGCGCGCGGCTGACCCGCATCTATCCAGGCACGCAGGCGGAAGTCGGCGGCCTGCAGGTCGGGGACGTGCTGCTGGCCTTGGATGGCACCCCCGTCGCGGCGCGCCGGCCCGAGGACACGGACGTCCTGGTCCGGCAGGTGCGGCAATATCGGGCGGGCACCGCGGTGAAGGTCGCCCTGTGGCGGGAAGGTGCGCCCCGCGAACTGACCGTGGTGTTGGAGGAGCAGCCCGTCCCCGCCGCCGAAATGGCGTGGTGGGAGGACGTGCAGCTGGAGTTCTCGGCACGGGAACTCGCCTTTGACGACCGGATCCGGCTTCAGCTGACGACCGCGCAGACCGGCGCCCTCGTGGAAAGCGCGATCCCGGCCGGTTGGGCGGCGCTCGCTGGCCTGCGGGCCGACGACCTCATTGAGGCGGCCGATGGCCGGCCAGTGACCACCCTGGCCGAGCTGCGGGCTTCCCGCGCTTCCGCGGTGGAGGGCCGCCGCGAATGGTGGGTGCTGCGCGTGCGTCGACGCGGCCAGACCCTGCTGGTCGAGATCAGCCTCAAGCCCGCCCTTTTCCCCCGATGATTCCCCGCCTCCGCGCCGCCCTGCTCCTCGTTGCCGTCCTGCTCGTTCCAGCTCGCGCGTCCACCGCGCCCCAGGTGGCCGCCGAACTCGTGCGGCGCTACGCGGACGCCATCGTGGGGGTGGAGCTGGTCGTGACCGTGAAGATGAAGATGGGCGATCGCGAGATGCCGCCCCGCGAGCAGCGCATCGAGGTCAATGGCACCGTGGTAACCCCTGAGGGCCTGACGGTGACCAGCCTCGCCGGCGTCGATCCCCAGGTGCAGTTCGACGCGATGCGCGCGGCTGGGATGGGTTCGCGGGGTGCCGAGTTGGTGGGGGCTGATTTCAAGGAGGTGAAGCTGCGTCTCGCCGACGGCCAGGAGCTGCCGGCGCGCTTCGTCCTCAAGGACGCGGACCTCGACCTCGCGTTCATGGCGCCCGAGGAGCCGGCCGCCGGGCGCAAGTTCCCGCACGTCGCGCTGGCGGAGGCGGTGCGCGGGGAGCTCCTCGGGACGTTTTACTACGTCGCCCGCGCCTCCAAGGCGCTGCAACGGGTGCCACTCGTGCGCTCCAGCGAGGTGATGGGGGTCGTCGAGAAGCCCCGGCGGCTCTACCTGCTGTCCGAGCAGGCGGCGGGCAGCCCGATGTTTGACCAGGGTGGGAAGCTGCTCGGGATCTCCCTGCAGCACTTCGCCAACGGACGTCCCACGGGCACGGTGGTGCTGCCGGCAGGGGACATCGCGGACATCGCGCGGCAGGCCGCCGCGGCGATGGCGCCGCGCTGAACCGGCGGCGGTCAGCGGAGGCGCAGCAGCTCGGCGGTGGCGGGCACGTCCTTGATGATCTGCGCCGGTTCCGGGCCGACGCCGAGGTAACGCAGGTTGGGCAGGCGTTCGTCCGCCGGGCGGGGTCCGTCGGCGTACGCGGTGTCCAGGATCGCGCCCATCATCGCCGCCACGTAGCTTCGGGCGGCGGCGGGGAGGTCGGTGAACCGGCGGACCCGGGAAAGATCCCCCGACCAGCCTTCGTGCCGCGAATAGACGGGACGGAGCCCGCGGCGGATCGCCTCGTTGCGGGGCACGTGCGCGTGCCGGCGGCCGTGTGCGTCCTCGTACGCCGTGCAGATCAGGAGCTCGCCGCGCCACGCGCCCTCGTGGCTGAGCGCGTCGGACTTGTTGATCATGAGGTCGTGGAAGCCGCCGTAGCGCAGGGCGTCGCCCTTTTCCACGGCGTCGAACCAGCCGACCATCCGTTGACGCCCCGTGCTGGTGCCGAATTCCAGCAGCTTGAGTTTTTCGGCGAGCGGATGACCGTCCTCCATCCGGGTCAGGAAGGTGTGCGTGCCGACCTTGGTGTCGTAGGCCTTCGCGACCCCGAACGTGTGCACGTGCTGCACCGGGATCCCGGCGCTCTCGAAGAGCTCGGGCGTGTAGGTATGGGAGGCGGTGACGTTCGGCGAGAAGCCGTGGCGCTTGTCGAGCCAGTAGGCCTGGCCGAATTCCCCGATGACGGTCCGGCCCGCCGCCAGCTCGCCCAAAATCAGCTCCCGCACCTCGGTGATGTTGGCCGCCAGCGCATGGCCGGCCGACCAGTACGCCTCCGTGAGCGCCGCAAGGTCGAGGCTGAAGGGCTCGGCACCGCGGAAGCGGGTGAAGTCGAACTCGGACTCCGGGAACACCCCGAGCGCGATCGCCTCCGCGTTGGCCCGGCGTTCGGCGGCGCCCAAGGTCTCAAAGAATCCGGCCCAGGCCGCCGCCGGCACGCGGCAGACGTGCTGGATCGTGCGGCAGGCGCGGTCCGCGCGTTGCGCCAGCTTGCGGGCAAAGGTTTCCCGTTCGCCCAGGAACTCGCTGAACGTGATCTGCTGCTGCCCAACCTCGTCGAGGTAGGCCGGGGTGATCCCGCGGCCGGTCGAGCCCCGCGCCTCCTCGTGCAGCACCTCGACGCGGTAGTATTCCCACGCCAGATCCAGCAGCCGGTGGGTGAGGTCCGAAACGAGCGCGCGCTCATCGATCCGGAGGCGCGAAAGGATGGCGTGCCCTTTGCGCTCCAGCGGGCGCGTCTCCCACCACAGCTTCCGCGGGTCGGCCACGACGCCGCACCCCACGCAGAGATGCGCCGCGTCGCGCACGACCACGCCCGCGGGCAGGAGGTTCAGCTTGATGCCGCCGGCAGTGTGGCCGGAGTTGGCCCCGCCGTTGACCTTGAGCACGACGGAAACCGGGTGCGGGGTGCCGCGCAGCTCGTCGGCGATTTCCGGGATGAGCCGGCCTTTGCCCTCGTCACCGAAGGAAATGCCCACATCGGCGAGGAGGCGGCTGGAAAAGGGGGGCAGGGACATGGTTGCGGAGCGCGCAACGGAGCCCGGGGGACCCTGTTGCCGGGAAGGGAAAACGCGACCGCCCCGGGGAGCGCAAACAGAAAAGGCCCGGGGCGCCGCGGTCCGCGTCAGCGCGCGGGCGTCAGCGGCGCCAGCAAGCCGATGGCGGCCTCGTTCTTGAACTCGCGGGCGATGTCGAGCGCGGTCACCCCCAGCTTGGAAACGATCTTGGGATCGACGCCGGCGCGGAGGAACAGCTGGACCATCTCGGCGCTGCCGCTGGCGGCCGCCTCGTGCAGCGGCGTGCCGCCCCGCTCGCTCAATGCACCCGCGCGCGCGCCGCCCTTCAGCAGGGCGCTCGCGATCGCCACGCGGTCCTTGGCTGCCGCGTGGTGCAGGGGCGTCCAGCCGAGCTTGTCGAGTTCGTCCGGCCGGGCGCGCCGGGCGAGCAGGGCTTCGACCAGGGCGAGGTTGCCCCGCTCGACGGCGAGGTGCAGGGGCGTCCGCCGGCTCCGGTCCGGGGCGTCGACGCCGGCGCCGGCCTCCAACAGGAAGAGCGCGATCTCGTTCCGGTTGCGCAGAATCGCCTGGTGCAGCGGGGCGAGGGCCGCCTCCGGCGAGCCCTGCACCGCCGCGGGCCGCAGCTTCACGTGCAGGCGGACGTCCGCGAGGTCGCCGCGCGCGATGGCCTCGTCGATCGTCGCGTGCTTCGGCGCGGGATCGAGCGACGAGGCCACGCCGGCCGCCGGGACGGTGAGGCCGGCGGTCCAGACCAGCGCGTTCAGGACGAGGGTGCGGAAGTTCATTTCCCACCAGTTACGGTGAAAATGGCCGCCGGTGAACCCAAATGTGCGGGCCCCGGCCGCCGTGTGCACCCAGGCGAGGGTCTGCGGTTCGCCCCGGGCGACCGCCGCGCGCACCGCCGGGTTGCCGGACCGGGGGCCGTCCTGCCCGAGCGTCCCGGGTGGGGGCCGCGCCTGGAGCACGGGGATCACGGGGGGGGAGAAGCGCAGGTGATAGTACCATTCGTCCTCAACCGCGAAGGGGCGCACGCCGCGCGTCACCTCGTGCGCCGCCAGGACGACCTCCGCCGGACGCCAGACCGGGTTGACCGACCAGTCCACTTCGAACCGGCCGCCGACCGCCGTCAGGAGTGCGTCCGCCAGATCACCCGGGGAGGGTTCCAGGGCGAAATGCAGCACCGCGAGGCCGCGGCCCGCGTCGACGTGCCGGCGGAGTGCGTCCGCCTGGCCCCGCGCCACGTGCCGCTCGAGGCCGTCGGAAAAGAGGACCAGAGAGGCGGCCTCCGCGAGCCGGGGGGCTTCCGGCCAGCCTTGGACGACGGCGGTGCGCAGCGGCAGGCCGGAGGCGGCCAGCGCGTCCGCCAGCAGGCGCGAGCCGGTGGGAAACCGGTGCTCACCGGGCCCGTGGCTGGGCTCCCCGGCGACGAAGAGAAGGAGCGGGGGCGCGGGAGGCTCCGCCGCACCGAGGCAGCCCGCGGCCGCGGCGAACAGCAGCGCGCGGAGCATCGGGGGCGAGGATTGGCTCAGCGGAAGGCCTTGCGCAGGAAGGCGAGGCCCTTGACCGCGATGTCGTTGCGGCGCGGCTCGATCCGGCGCCAGATCGCGGCGGCGCGGGCGATGACCTTCACGTCGGTGGTGAATGACTCGATCACGACGTCGCCCTTGTAGCCGACCGACTTCAGGGCCTTCACGATGGCGGGCCATGCGATGTGATCGCCGCCCGGGGTGCCGCGGTCGCTGCCGCAGGCGTGGAAGTGACCCAGCAGTCGGCCGGCCTTCCGGATCGCCGCCGCCTGATCCTTCTCCTCGATGTTCATGTGGAACGTGTCGAGGTGCAGCTTCACCGCGGGGGACTTGACCGCGCGGATCAGCCGCAGGCCTTGGTCACAGGTGTTCAGGAAATCGGTCTCGAACCGGTTCAGGGGTTCGATGCAGAGGGTGACGCCCTTGGCGCGGGCGTAGGCGGCGAGCTCCTTGAGGTTCTTCACCACCAGGGCCCACTCCTGCTTCTGCTGGGCGGGCTCGACCGCGTCGGCCTTCCCGACGACGGAGTAGACCGGGCCGATGAGCGAGGGGCAGCCGAGGACCACCGCCTGGTCGATCAGCGCCTTGCAGTAGGTCATTGCGGTGGCCTGTTCCTCGGGCGTGCCGCGGAAATCGCGGCCGGGCCCCATGCACGCACAGACGCTGCCGATCGCGATGCCCGCCTTGTCGGCCGCCGCCCGGACCTTCGCCGGATCGATGTGGGCGGGGTCCTCGATCGGGATCTCGACGGTGTCGAAGCCCCAGCGCCGGAACTGGCGGAACAGGGAGGTGCTTGCGGTGGTGAACGGCGAGGTGAACAGGAACGAGTTGATGCCGAAGCGCATGACGGGAGTTGGGTGGTGGGGAAGGGTGAAGCCGCGAGGATGAGCGCGGCGTGGAGCGGAGGGCAAGCGCGCTTGCGCGCGGGAGGAGTCAGGCGAGCAGCCCGGTGACCACCTTGGCCGGCTCGACGCCGGTCAGGCGCATCTCGAGTCCCTGCGACCGGTGGGTGAAGCGCAGGTGGTCGATGCCGAGGCAGTGCAGGAGCGTCGCGTTCAGGTCGTTGAGGTGGACCGGATCGCGGGCGATGTTGTACGAGAAGTCGTCCGTCTCGCCGTAGACCACGCCGCCCTTGATGCCGCCGCCGGCGAGCCAGACGGTGAAGCAGCGCGGATGGTGGTCGCGGCCGTAGTTGGTGCGGGTGAGCGTGCCCTGGCTGTAGACGGTGCGCCCGAACTCGCCCGCCCAGATCACGAGGGTGTCCTCGAGCAGGCCGCGCTGCTTGAGGTCAGCGATCAGGCCGTAGCAGGCCTGGTCGGTGTCCCGGCACTGGATGCGGAGGTGCTCGGGCAGCGTCCCGTGCTGATCCCACCCGCGATGGTTGATCTGCACCACGCGCACGTCGCGCTCGGCGAGGCGGCGGGCGAGCAGGCAGCTGGCGGCGAAGGAGCCGGGGGTCTTCACGGCCGGTCCGTAGAGCTCGAGGGTGGCGGGGGACTCGTCGCGGATGTCGGTGAGCTCCGGCACGCTGGTCTGCATCCGGAACGCCATTTCGTACTGGGCGATGCGGGTGAGCGTCTCCGGGTCGCCGTAACGCTCGTGGTTGAGCTGATTGAAGCCCGAGAGCGCGTCGAGCATCGCGCGGCGGGTGCCGGCATCGACGCCGTTCGGGTTCTCGAGGAAGAGGACGGGATCCCCCTGCGCGCGGAGGGCGACGCCGTTGTGCCGCGTGGGGAGGAACCCACTGCTCCACATCCGGGTGAACAGCGCCTGCGCGGCGACCTTGGGCGAGAACTTCGGGGTGAGGACGACGAAGGCGGGCAGGTCGTTGTTTTCGCTGCCGAGCCCGTAGCTGAGCCAGGCGCCGAGGCTGGCGCGGCCGGGGATCTCGCTCCCGGTCATCAGGAACGTGCAGGCCGGGTCGTGGTTGATCGCATTGGTGTGCACGCTGCGCACGATGGCGAGGTCGTCGACCACCCGGGCCGTCCACGGCAGCAGCTCGCTCACCCAGGCCCCGCTCCGGCCGTGGCGGGCGAACTTGAACACCGACGGCGCGACGGGGAAGCGGGTCTGGCCGCTCGTCATCGTGGTGATGCGCTGGCCCTGCCGGATGGAGTCGGGCAGCTCCTGGTCGAAGCGCTCCTGCAGGCCCGGCTTGTAGTCGAACGTGTCCAGCTGGGACGGACCGCCGTTCATGTGCAGGTAGATGATGCGCTTGGCGCGTGGCGCGAAGTGCGGCAGGCCCGGGAGCGGGGGGTGGACGCGGGCGTCGAGCGGGTTGCCGGGCCGGGGAGCGGCGCCCAGCCGGCCGGCCAACTGGGCGAGAGCGAGTCCCCCGAGCGAGAGGCCGGCGCCGGAGAAGAACTGCCGGCGGGTGAGCTGGCGGAGGTAGTCGTGGCAGGGGTTCATCGGCTCAGTTGCGGTTGATGACCTCGTCGAGGTTGAGCAGCAGGTTCGCGACCATCGTCCACGCCGCGAACTCGCCCGGCTCGAGGCCCGCGGCGGGGGAGGACTCGCCGTTGCGGAGGACCTCGCGGGCCGCCTCGGGGTGCCGCGCGAAGTGTTCGCGGTGCCGCGCGAGGTTGCGCGCGAGGAGGGTGGACTCCGCCGGGGTGGGGAAGCGCGCGGTGGCCTGGCGGAACGCCTCGGTGAGCCGTTCGGGCTCCGGCCGGGCGGGCCGGAGGAGCCGCTCCGCGAAGCCGCGGGCGGCCTCGAACTGCTGCACGTCGTTCATCAGGGCGAGGGCCTGGAGCGGCGTGTTGGAGCGCGGGCGCGCCACGCAGAACGTCTCGCGCGCGGGCGCGTCAAAGGTGCTCATTGCCGGCGCGGGCGCGGTGCGCTTCCAGAAGGTGTACAGGCTGCGCCGGTAGAGGGCGGCGCCCTGATCCTGCACGTAGACCTTGGTGTTGCTGCCGCCGAAGGCGACCGGCTCCCAGATGTTCACGGGCTGGTAGGGGCGGACCGGCGGTCCGCCGAGCTCCGGCCGCAGGAGGCCGCCCAACGCCAGCGCCTGATCCCGCAGGACCTCGGCGTCGAGCCGCAGGCGCGGCCCGCGCCCCAGCAGGCGATTCTCGGGGTCGCCCTCCAGCTGGGCGGACGCGACGCGCGCGTCCTGGCGGTAGGTGCGCGAGGTGACGAGCAGGCGCACCAGCGCCTTCACGTCCCACCCGCCGGCCTGGAATTCCGCCGCCAGCCAGTCGAGCAACTCCGGGTGCGTGGGCGGCTCACCCTGCAAGCCGAAGTCCGCGGGCGTGCGCACAAGGCCAGCGCCGAACAGCTGACCCCAGAAGCGGTTCACGGTCACGCGGGACGTCAGCGGCTGGCGGGCGTCCACGAGCCAGCGGGCGAAGTCGAGGCGATCGGGCCGGGCGCCGCGGGCCACGAGCGGGGGGAGGAAGGACGGGGTGGCCGGGGCGACGAGTTCGCCGGGCTGGTCGTATTGGCCCCGCTTCAGCACGTGGGCCGGCCGCGGCTCCGCCAATTCGCGGGAGATGGGGGAGAGCGGGAATCTCTGCTCGTAGGCGACCTGTTCGGCCATCACCCGGCGTGCGGCGTGGGCTTCGGGCTCCAGCTCGCCGCGGAGGGGCCCGTAAATGAAGTCCCGGTGGAAGCGAGCGATCCGCTCCTTCTCCTCGCCCACCTGCTGCGTGCCCGAGAGGCCCACGAGAAAGTTGATGTCGTGGCGCAACGACAGGGTTGAGAAGGCACGGGCTCCAGTCCGCAGTCCGCTCACCCAGGCGTCCTTGGAGAGCAAGGGGTCCTGCGCCGCGGCGGGGCTGGTGAGGACGGCGCCCGCCCGGTCCCACCACGCGGCGCCGCCGCGCTGCGCGATGCGGATGCCGGTGTAAGGCCGGCCCTCGCGCACCTCGGAATCGCAGGCGGAGAGTTCCAGCCGCGTGTACTGTCCCGCCGGCGGCAGGGGACCGGCGTGCAGCGCGGCGCGCGCGATCTCCGATCCGAAGGCCTGCGGGTCGCCCCAGATCATCCGGCGGGTGCCCTCCTCGCTGAGAAACTCGATGCTGACCGCGCGCGGCGGCCGCGCGGGATCGGGATGCAGGTGGACGTAAGCCGTGGCCGCCGTGCGCACCACCAGGTTCACGTCGCCCGCGGTGAAGAGCACCGGGCGGTCGACGTCGCCCTCGAGCCGCAGGGCGCGGCGTCCGCCGGCCAAGGGCACGCCCTTTCCCTCCTGCCATTCGCCGGCCGGCGGGGGGGCGAGCACGGTCGCCGGGGTCGGCAGGTCGGAGTCCTCCGCCCAGACCACCTCGTAGGTGACCGGTCCGGTGGTCTTCCGGTCCCGGCTCTGGCCGCGCGGGCCGGGGTTCGCATCTAGTCCGTCGTCCGCCAGCGCGGCGGCCCGGGCGCTTACGGCCGCCTCGAGCGGACCGGCCAGGGCGTCGAGCTCCGCGATGCGGCGCTGCGTGGCGTCGTCGGGGGCGATCACCACGATGGGCGCGGAGATGCGCACGTTGCCGTCCCAGCAGCGGTCGGCGAGTCCCTTGAAGAACGCCCCGAGCGCGTAGTACTCCTTCTGGGACAGCGGATCAAACTTATGGTCGTGGCACGAGGCGCAGCTCGCCGTGAGCCCGAGGAAGACGGCCGCGGTGGTGTCCACGCGGTCGGCGGTGTTGCGCGCCTCCGCCTCCGCCTCGATCGATCCGCCCTCGGAGGTGGAGAGGTGGTTGCGGTTGTAGCCCGACGCCACGAGTTGGTCGATGGTCGGGGAGGGCAGCAGGTCGCCCGCCAGCTGCTCGAGGGTGAAGCGGTCGAAGGGGAGGTTGCGGTTGAACGCGGACACCACCCAGTCCCGGTAGGGCCAGATGGTGCGGACGTTGTCCAGGTGCAGGCCGTGCGTGTCCGCATACCGGACCGCGTCGAGCCAGGGCCGGGCAAGGTTTTCACCGTACCGCGGCGAGTGGAGCAGACGGTCGACGACGCGTTCATAGGCGCCGGGAGCGAGATCCGCGAGGAAGGCGTCGACCTCCGCGGGAGTCGGCGGCAGGCCGGTCAGGTCCAGGCTCAGGCGACGGATCAGGGTCTCACGCGGTGCCTCCGCCGCCAGGGACCAGCCGCGGGCCGCCAAGCGCGCGCCGATGAACCGGTCGACCGGGTGTTCCGCGGCGCCGCCGGCGACGGGCGGGAGGGCGGGGCGCGTGACCGGCAGGAAGGCCCAATGCGCCTGGTAGGGCGCACCTTCCTGGATCCAGCGCCGCAACAGCGCGCGTTGCTCGGGCGAGAGGGGCGGCTTGTGGGCGTCGGGCGGTGGCATCACCTCGTCGGCGTGCGGGCTGATGACGCGCTGCCAGAGCTCCGAGGCCTCCGGGTCCCCGGGCACGATGGCCCGCACGCCGCGGCGTTCCGCGGTGGCGCTGGCGGGATCGTCGAGGCGCAGGCCGGCCTTCCGGTGACCGGCGTCCGGCCCGTGGCAGGCGAGGCAATTCTGCGCCAACAGCGGCCGGATCTGCTCGTTGAAGGAAACGGGGGCGTCGGCCGCCGGGGCGGCGCGGGGCAGCCCGCGCAGTGCGGCCAACAGGAGGAGGGGGCGCAGGGTGGGCATCGGGCGGGGGCGCGGGGCAGGGAGACGCTGCGCGGCGGCCGGCGTCGGGTCAACTTCGTCCGGGTGGGATTTGGTTGCCGCCGCCGCGCGGATCCCGACGCTCAATGCCACCCCGCCATGCGCCCCGCCTCCGCCCAACTCGCCGCCCTGTTCCTCGCCTCGGTGTCCGCCGTCCCGGCCGCCGCTCCCCAGCCCAGCTGGCCGGAATTCCGTGGCCCGACCGGCCAGGGACTGTCCACCGCCGACGGCCTGCCCGAGCGCTGGAGCGAGACCGAGAACGTGCGCTGGAAAACGCCCCTCCGCGGGAAGGGCTGGTCCTCGCCGGTGGTGCTGGGGGGGCAGGTCTGGCTGACGACCGCGACCGAGGATGGGCGCGAACTCTCGGTGCTGGCCTTGGATCAGGAGACCGGGCGCGTCCTGCACGACCGAAGGCTCTTCACGGTCGCGGAGCCGCAGTACGCGGACAAGTTCAACAGTTACGCGTCCCCCACGCCGGCGATCGAGCCGGGCCGCGTCTACGTGACGTTTGGTTCGCCCGGCACGGCCTGCCTCGACCCCGCGACGGGCGAGATCCTCTGGGAGCGCCGCGATCTGCCCTGCAACCACTGGCGCGGGGCCGGCTCCTCCCCGACGCTGTGGGAGGGGTTGCTGCTCCTGCACTTTGACGGGGCGGACCAGCAGTACGTGGTGGCGCTCGACAAACGCACGGGCCGCACGGTCTGGCGAACGGAGCGCTCGATCGATTTCCAGGATCTGACGCCCGAGGGAAAACCGATCCGCGACGGCGACTTCCGCAAGGCCTTCTCCAGCCCGCTGGTGATCCGGCACGAAGGGCAGCCGGTGCTGATCAGCGTGGGTTCCAAGGCCACCTACGCCTACGACCCCGCGACCGGCCGCGAGCTCTGGCGGGTGGAGGAGCGCCGCCATCACTCCGGCACGGTCCGCCCCGTCGCTGGTCACGGCCTGGTCTTCACCGCGACCGGCCTGCCGAAGGGCGAACTGTGGGCCGTGCGGCTCGGCGGCCAAGGGGTCGTGACCGACTCCCACGTCGCCTGGAAGTTCGTGAAGAATGTCCCCAACCGGCCCTCGCCGCTGCTGGTGGGTGACCTGCTCTTCATGGTGCATCAGGACAGCGGGGTGGTGACCTGCCTCGAGGCGGTATCCGGCCGGGAGTTGTGGAGCGAGCGCCTCCCGGGCACGGGCAACTACTCCGCCTCGCCGGTGCACGCCGCGGGCCGCCTGTATTTCTTCAACGAGCGCGGCCACGGCAGCGTCATCGCGGCGACGCGCGAGTATCGGCTGTTGGCTGAGAACAAGCTGGAGGAGGGGGCGATGGCGTCACCGGCGGCCGTGGGCCAGGCCCTCTACGTGCGCACGCGCGGCCACCTTTACCGGCTCGAGCAGCGCGGACCGAATACCGGACGGCGGGACCCTTAGCGCGGGGCGAGCACGCGATGTTTGCCTGCCCGGTCCAGCTCCACGGCATGGACCTCGGCGCCATCGACCGCGTGGTGTCGAACCTCCAGACGGGCGGCTCCACCCGCCGCCGGCACCGTCGCGATGGTGAGGAAGCCGCCCTTCAGGCGGAAGAACTTCTGGACCGCGTCGTCGCCCGGCTGCGGCGAGTAGCCGCCGGCATGGACGTCCGAGGAGGGACCGCACCCGAACTCGCGGAGGCCGGTGGCGGGGTCCACCGAGAAGTACTGCCAGTGGCGGTCGCCGTTCGCGACGATCAGGTTGCGGTGGGCGCCGAGGGCGCGGCGGAGTTCGTCCCCCTCGTGGCGGAAGCCGGTGTTGGCGTGGTTGTCGTTCTTGGAACCCCGGTCCGGACCCACGATGGGGGTCGGCGAGAGGAGTACCTTGAAGGTGGCGTCGGAGGCGGCGAGCGTGCGCAGCAGCCACGCCTTTTGTTCCGCGCCGAGGATCGTCTTGGCGGGGCCGTCGGGCGCCGAGTTGGCGCTGCGGTAGCGGCGGCCCTCCACGATCCAGACCTGGAGGTCGCGGCCGTGCCGGAAAGTCCGGTAGGGCCGGGACGAAACCGGGGTCTGTTCGTTCCAGATCGCCAGGCCCTCCTCCCAGGTTAGCCGGCCGTAGGTCTGGCCGGGCCAGCAATCGTTGCGCAGGAGATCGTGGTCGTCATTGGTGAAATAGGCGGCCGTGTGGTTATGAAAGGTCCGGAGGAACGGCAGCGCGTAGAGGCGGTTCCACTTGAATCGGGCGAGCGCGGCGGAGGTCGCCCACGGGTCCGGCTTGTCGTAGTATTCCACGTCGCCGGTATGGACGAGGAAGTCCGGACGCAGCTGGTGCAGGCTCGCGTAGATGCGGTGGCCATTCGCCGGGTCGTCGCGCCGGGGGTAGTCGCCGCAGGTGACCACCGCGAAGCGCACCGGCGCCGCGTGCGTGGCGGCGGGGGCGGTGCGGAAACCGCCCTCGACGATCGCTCCGGACTGGCCGGCAGGGTCGCGGGACTCCACGCGCAGCCGGTAGGCGGTGCCGGGGCGCAGTCCGGTCAGCGTGACCTGGCGGGTATGGTCGCTGGCCGCGTCCACGTCGCCCCAAGTCGACATGATGGACTCACCGCCGTCCGCGGGCGTGGCGATGACCCGGGTGGCGCCGGCGGTTCCGGGCAGGGCGCCGCGCATCGCCGGCAGAGTCAAACCTGCCGGGAGTTGAGAGAGGGGATCGGCCTGGAGGACCGCGCGACGCAACTGCTCCTGGTCAGCCGCGGCACCCTTGCGCTTGGCGGCGGTCTGGGCTTTCGCCGCGGCGGCACTGGAGCCGGACTCGCGGGCGACCGCGGTGGCCTCCCGCAGGGCGGCGGGATCCGTTCCGGGCAGGGTGGGAGGCTGCCAGTCGGCACCCGTCCAGTTCGCCTCCGCGGTCGTGGTGAGCCGCGTCCAGACCACGGCGGTGTCGGCGGAGACTTCCCCAACCTTGATGCCGTTGCCCTGCTGCACCCCGGCGGCGGGGAGGCGCGAGAGCACGGCGAGCCAGACGAAGAGGGCCCGGAGAAGGCGGGGTGAGGCGTGGGGCATGGCGGGAGCTTGGGTTGCAGCCTGACCCAGGTCGAGCCGACACGCTGGGTCGCGCGGAGCGCCGGATTGCCAACGCCGGGACCGCTGTTTTGCTCCGCGCATGGAGCGAACCGTTGTTGCCCGGAGCCTGCGTGGGCGCCTGTTCATCGCGCTCGGGGTCGCCGGGCTCAGCGGTTGCGGGGAGAGTCCGGCGGACTATGCGCGGCGGGCCCGGGAGGCGGAGTTGCTGGCGACCGAGGCGACCTTCGCGCTCAACCTGCGGGACTGGCCGCGAGCCGGGCAAACCTTGGCGCGCGCCACGGAACTGGACCCCGGGCGCGCCGACCTCTGGCTGAGCCTTGGCTCGGTGCGTGTCCGGACCGGCGAGGTGGCGGAGGCGCGGCAGGCCTACCTGAAGGCCTTGCGCGGCTTCGAGCGGGCGGCCGACGCCGCCGCCGCCAAAACCGATCCGGGGCCGACGCTGGAGCAGATTCGCGTCCTGGCGCTGTTGGGGCGCATGGCGGAGGCGCGGGCCCTCTTCGCCGAGTTGCCGCGCCGATTTGCGGGCCATCCCCGGGTCCGCGCCTTCATCGAGGCAGGCGGGGTCGACCAGATGACCGCGGATCCCGCCTTCCGGGCCATGGCGCTGGCGGGAGGCGGCCGATGACGCCCGACGAGTTTCGGCGCCGGGGGCACGAGCTGATCGAGCGCATCGCGGCGTACCGCGAGGGGCTCGCCGCGCGCCCGGTCCGGAGTGCGGCGGCTCCGGGGGGGCTCCGGGCGCGCTTGCCCGCCTCCCCGCCCGCGTCGCCCGAGGATTTCGCCGCGATCTGGCGTGACCTCGATGAACTCATCATCCCGGGTCTCACGCATTGGCAGCACCCGCGCTTCTGCGGTTACTTCCCCGCCAATGCCGAGCTTTCCTCGGTGTTGGGCGACCTCGCGAGCAGTGGCTTCGGCGTGATCGGCCTCGCGTGGCAATCCAGCCCGGCTCTGACCGAGCTCGAGGAGGTCGTGACGGACTGGTTGCGGCAGATGCTGGGGTTGCCCCTGGGCTGGAGTGGGGTCCTGCAGGACACCGCCTCGAGCTGCTCCCTTGTTGCCCTGCTCTGCGCGCGGGAGCGGGCCGGAGGGTTTCCCGCGGAGGGCCCGGGGGGGCAGGGAGCGGCCGGGCCGCTGGTCGTCTACCATTCGGAGCAGGCGCACAGCTCGGTGGTTAAAGCGGCGCTCCTGGCCGGCTTCGGCCGGGAGCACCTCCGGGCGATCCCAACCGATGCCGCCCACGCCTTGCGACCGGAGGCGCTCGCGGCGGCGATGGCGCGGGATCGGGCGGCGGGTCGGATCCCCTGCGCGGTGGTGGCGACGACCGGCACGACCACGACCACCGCGTTCGATCCAATCGCGGCGATTGCGGACCTCTGCGCCCGGGAGGGCGCCTGGCTGCACGTCGATGCCGCGATGGCCGGCGCGGCGATGATCTTGCCGGAATGCCGCTGGATGTGGCGGGGGATCGAACGCGCTGACTCGATCGTGGTCAACGCCCACAAGTGGCTCGGCGCGGTCTTCGACTGTTCCGTCTATTTCGTCCGGGATCCCGCCGTGCTCGTGCGCGTGATGAGCACGAGCCCGAGCTACCTGCGTACGGCGGTCGATGGCGAGGTGCGGAACCTGCGCGACTGGGGCATTCCGCTCGGGCGCCGGTTCCGGGCCCTCAAGCTCTGGTTTCTGCTGCGGGAGCAGGGGGTCGACGGACTGCAGCGCCGCCTCCGGCGCGATCTGGCCCTGGCGCAGGAACTCGTCGCGGCGGTCGCGGCCGCGCAGGCTGCGGGTTGGCGACTGGTCGCGCCGGTGCCCCTGCAGACGGTCTGTGTGCGGCACGAGCCTGCGGGGATGGTCGGCGAGGCCCTCGACGCGCACACCCTCGCCTGGGTGGAACGGGTCAATGCCTCCGGGGTCGCCTATCTCACGCCCGCGCTGCTCGATGGCCGTTGGCTGGTGCGGGTTTCCCTCGGCGCGCTGAATACGGGGCCGGAGGAGGTGCGGGCGGTCTGGCAGGCCATGCGGCGCGCGGCCGAGGGAAGCCCGCCGGCGGCCGTCACGTGAGCAGGTCGTGGAGCACGCGAGCGGGCGCCACGCCCGTCAGCCGCGCGTCCAGGCCCTGGAAGCGGACGCTGAACGTCTCGTGGCGGATGCCCAGGAGGTGCAGCATCGTCGCGTGCAGGTCGTGCACGGTGCAGACCCGGTCCACCGCCGCGTATCCCAGTTCATCGGTCGCCCCGTAGACGAGCCCGGGGCGGACGCCGCCGCCCGCCAGCCACATCGACATCGCCCGGTTGTGGTGATCCCGGCCGGTGGTGCCCTTGTTGCCCTGCGCCATCGGGGTGCGGCCGAACTCGCCCGTCCAGACGACCAGCGTATCATCGAGCATGCCGCGCTGGCGCAGATCCCGCACCAGCGCCGCGGAGGCCCGGTCGGTCTCCCGCGCCCGCAGGGGCAGTTCCTCCCGGAGCTGGCTGTGGTGATCCCAGTCCCGATGGTAAAGCTGGATGAAGCGCACGCCGCGCTCCGCGAGCCGGCGGGCGAGCAGGCAGTTGGCCGCGAAGGATCCGTCCCCCGGGCTGCAGCCGTAGAGCTCGAGGGTCCGCGCGTCCTCGCCGCGCAGGTCCAGCAGGTCGGGAACGCTGGCCTGCAGCCGGAACGCGAGTTCGTACTGGGCAATCCGGGTTGCCAACTCGGGGTCGGGCGTCCGCGCGCCGTGCAGCCGGTTCAGTGCGTTGATCGCGGTCACGTCCGCGGCCTGCCGGGCGCGGTCCACGCCGGGCGGGTTGCCGAGGTAGTGGACCGGTTCCGGGCCGCCGTGAAACGGCACGCCCTGGAAGCGCCCGGGGAGGAAGCCGCTGCTCCACTGGCGTGACGCCACCGGCTGCGGGGAGCGACCCGGTCCGGTCGAGATCATCACCACGAAGCCGGGCAGGTCGGCCGCGTCGCTGCCGAGACCGTAATTGATCCAGGCGCCCATGCTCGGCCGGCCAGCGATCTGCGAGCCGGTGTTCATGAACATGTGCGCCGGATCGTGATTGATCGCCTCGGTGGTCATCGAGCGCACCAGGCAGAGCTCGTCGATGATCGAGCCGAGATGGGGGAACAGGGAACAGATCTCGGTGCCGTTGCGGCCGAAGCGCGCGAAGGGAAATTGCGGCGCGTGGCAGACCAGCGGCTGGCCCTGCAACTGCGCGAGCTGCTGCCCCCGGGTGAAGCTCTCGGGCATCGGTTCGCCGTGCATCGCCGCGAGCCGGGGCTTGGGATCAAAGGTCTCCAGGTGCGACGGGCCGCCCGCCATCGTCAGCCAGATCACCCGGCGGACGCGCTGCGGCAGGGGGAGCGGGTGGACGGCGCCGTGGGCCGGCCCCGCGCGGAGGGCGGCACCGTGGAGCAGCGTCGCCAGGGCGACGCCGCCCACCCCTTGGGCGGAGCGGCCGAGGAAGGCACGCCGGGTGAGGTCGGCCTGGTGCGGGCAGGACATCGGGTCAGGAGCGGGTGAGGAACTCGTGGAGATTCAACAGGACGCGCGCGAGGTGCGTCCAGGCCGCCAATTCCGTCGGGTCCTGCCCCGCGGGCACCGGGAGCTGACCGGTGGCGAGGAAGGCCCGGGCCGCCGCGGGATCGCGGCGGTAGTCCGCCGTGTGTCGCGCCAGCAGCCGGTCCGCCTCGGCCTGTTCCGCGGGCGCGGGGGCGCGCTGCAGCGCCAGTTGCCACGCCCGGTCGATCCGCTCCGCGTGGCCGGGCGGTCCGGCAAGCACGCGCAGGGCGAGGCCGCGCGCCGCCTCCACGTAGGTCGGATCATTGAGGAGCACGAGCGCCTGCTGGGGCACGTTCGAGCGCGCGCGGCCCGCGACGCATTCCTCCCGCGGGGGCGCGTCAAAGGCCAGCAGGCTCGGGTGGAGGAACGTGCGCTGCCACCAGACATACAGGCCCCGCCGGTACTGCGCCGCGCCCGCGTCGGGAGCGTAATCGCGCGGGGGGAAGTTGAGGTTCGCCCAGTAGCCCGCGGGCTGGTACGGCTTCACCGGCGGGCCGCCGACCTGGAGCGCGAGCAGTCCGGCGGCCGCCAGGGCGTGGTCGCGGATCAGCTCCGCCTCCAGGCGGAAGGATCCTTGGCGCGCGAGCGATCGGTTCTCGGGGTCCGCCGCCAGGGCGGCAGGTTCGGCCGCCGAGGAGCGACGATAAGCCCGACTCAGCACGATGGTGCGGATCACGTGCCGGAGGTCCCAGCCGCTGGCCATGAACTCGGCCGCCAGCCAGTCGAGCAGCGGCTGCTGCGGCGGCAACTCGCCCTGGCTGCCCAGGTCCTCCGGCTGGCGGCTGAGCGCCAGCCCGAAGAACTGCGCCCAGAGGCGGTTGACCACGGCGCGCGCAGTGAGCGGATTCTCCGCCGACACCAGCCACCGGGCCAGATCGAGGCGATCCGGGATGCGTCCGCCGAAATCCGGTCCGGGCAGGAACGCCGGGAGCGCCGCGGTCACGACCTCGCCGGATTCGTCCATCCAGTTGCCGCGGGGCTGGAGGCGGACCACCCGCGCGGGACGGACGGAGATGGTGACCAGACTCTTGGGCAGGGAGTCGTGGTAGGCCTGGCGGGCGGCGGTGGCGGCGGCGAGGGCGGCCCGTTCCGGTGCGCCGAGGGACGACAGGCTCCGGTGATGGTCGCGCAGGAGGGTCCGCTCACGTTCGGTGCGCTGCGCGGGCGCCTTGGCGAGCGCGGCGCGAACTTGGCGCCGGTGGCGGTCCGTGGTGGCGCTGGCCCCCGCGGGTGCGGGTTCCGCCGCCGCGGCGGCTTCCCAGCCGGGCTGGGCCGCGTCAATCCCCGGCAGCAGGCTTTCGTAGGCGGCGCGCGCGGCATCCTCCGCACCCTGCAGCACCGTGAGCCGCGCCCGCTGGGCGGCGTCGAGCACCAGCATGCCCTCCTCGCGACGTCCGATCGCGGGTTCACGGACGTCCGCGAAGAAGGCCCCGAGGGCGTAGAAGTCCCGCATCGTCCACGGGTCGAACTTGTGGTCGTGGCACTGGGCGCAGCCGGTGGTCTGGCCGAGCCAGGCGGTGCCGATCGCGCGCACGCGGTCCGCCAGCATGCGTGACTCGTAGTCCTTCGGCTGGGCGCCGCCTTCCTCGGTTGAGAGGAGCAGGCGGTTGAAGCCCGAGGCCACCCGCGTCTCGTCGCTCGCGTCCGGCAGCAGGTCGCCCGCGATCTGCTCGAGGGTGAAGCGGTCGAACCGCTGGTTGCGGTGGAAGCTGCGGACGACCCAGTCGCGATACGGCCAGACGTTGCGCGGGTTGTCGCTATGGTAGCCGATCGTGTCGGCGTAGCGCACGGCATCGAGCCAGCCGAGGGCGAGGCGTTCGCCGTGGTGGGGGCTGGCGAGCAGGCGCTCCACGAGCGCGGCGTAGGCGTCCGGGGCGGGATCCGCGATGAAAGCCGCGACCTCGGCGGGGGAGGGGGGCAGGCCCGTGAGGTCGGCGTGGAGGCGCCGGATCAGCGTGCGGCGATCCGCCGCCGGGGCGGGCGTCAAGCCCGCGGTGGCCGCGGACCGGCCAATCAGGTGGTCAACCCCGTTTTCCCCGGGCGGGATCGTGGCGCGTTCCGGCGGGGTGTACGCCCAGTGCGGCTGGTAGGGGGCGCCTTCCCGGATCCAGCGCGCGAGCAGCGCGCGGGCGGCCGGGGCGACGGGCTTGTTCGCCTCCGGGGGTGGCATCACCTCGTCGGCGTGGGGGGAGGCGAGGCGCAGCAGCAGCTCGCTCGCCTCCGGCCGCCCCGGTCGGATGGCGCCCCGGGCGATTGCCTCCTCGCGCACGTCGAGCCGCAGCTTGCCCTTCCGGTGGGCGGCGTCCGGACCGTGGCAGGCGAAGCAGTGTTCGGCCAGCAGCGGGCGGATGTCGCGGTTGAACTCGACGGTGCCCGCGGGCGCGGCCCGGACGAGAGGGAGCAGGGTGGCCGCGAGCAGCGCGGCGGCGATGCGGGGCAGGGTAAGCATGGCCGACGTCCCAACGTGGCCTGGCCGCGCCGGCGGCGGCAATCCCGAATCCGCCGCGGCGGGACGCTCAGGCGAAGATGCCGCCCCCGAGGAGGCGTTCCCCGTGGTAAAGCGCGAGGATCTGGCCGGGGGCGAGCCCACGCTGCGGGCGGGCGAAGCGCACCTCCGCGGTGCCGTCACCCCGGGGCAGGAACTCCAGCGGGACGCGCGGATCCCGGTGCCGCACCCGGCCCTCGAGCGGCCGGGCGACGTTCACCGGCTCAGCCAGCCAACTGAGCCCCTCGATCCGAGCCCCGAGCTGAAACAGACCGGGCGCCGTCGGCTCATCGAAGGCGACGAGCAATGCCCGGTCCGCCGCCCGCTTGCCGACCACGACATACGCGCGGTGATCCGCGTTGGACGGGACGCCGATGCCGCGGCGCTGGCCGAGGGTATAGTAATGCAGCCCGCGGTGCCGACCCAGCTCTTGGCCGTCGGCGGCACGCACGATGGGGCCGGGCGCGTCCGGCACGTGGGCGCGCAGGAAGTCGGCCATCCGCACCTGGCCGATGAAACAGATGCCCTGACTGTCCCGCTTGGCGGCGTTCGGCAGGCCCGCCGCCCGGGCAATCTGACGGAGCTCCGGTTTGCTCAGGTGCCCCACCGGAAAGCGGGCGTCCGCCAACTGCTCCGGCCGCAGCAGGGCGAGGAAATAGGTCTGGTCTTTCCCCGGGTCCACCCCTTCCAGCAGCGCCGGGCCGTCGGGACCTTCCACGCGGCGCGCGTAGTGGCCGGTGGCCACGGCCGAGAAGCCCTGGGTGCGCGCCCAATCCCGGAACACGCCGAACTTCACCTCCCGGTTGCACATCACGTCCGGATTCGGGGTGAAGCCCTGCTCGTACCCCGACAGCAGGTATTCCACGACGCGCGCCCGGTATGCGCGCATCAGGTTGACCACCTCGAAGCCGATCCCGAGGTGGGCGGCCACCGCGCGCGCGTCCGCGATGTCCTGCTCCCACGGGCAATCGCCAACGATCCCCTCCTCGTTGATCCAGTTCTTCATGTAGGCGCCCGCCACTTCGTATCCGGACCGCTGGAGCAGCAGGGCGGCGACGGCACTGTCGACGCCCCCGGAGAGGGCCACCAGGATTCGTTCCGCCATGGCTCAGCGGGGCGCGAGGATCCGCGAACGGGTCGCCGGCGGCAGGCCCGCTGACTCCAGCCAGCGACCCGCGGCCGCCGGGTCGAGGGCGCGCCAGACCGCGTGGGCGGCGGCGAGGGCGTTGGTCCGCACCGGTTCCGCGGGCAGTTCCCCCGCCCAGGCGACCGCCTCGACGGGTGACGTCTGGGCCCAACTGGACGCGAGGGTCACGAAGGCTGCGTCGCGCGCGGAGGGAACCAGGCTGTCCGCCCACGCGATCGCCTCGTGCGGGCGGGCGGCGAGATGGATGACGAACTGGCCGGCGACGTAGTCCAGCGTCGGCCCCGGGGGCAGCTCGAGGACGTGCCGCGCCGCGGCGGCGGGGTCGCGCTGCGCCCACACGCTGAGCACGGCACTGAGGGCGAGCCAGCGGGTGAAGTCGATCGTGAGCCGGTTGCTCCACGCCAGCGCGCCCGGGACGTCCCGTTCGGCGAGCGCGCGCGCGACGTCCGAGACAATGAGCGTCTGGGCGTCCCCGGGCGGCAGTGCTGGGAGGAGGCGAGCGGCCTCGGCGGGCTGCCGTCGCACCAGGTGGGCGAAGGCCTGCTGCAACACGCGCTCCTGGGCATGGCCCGCGGGCAGGCTCGCCGCCTCGCTGATGGCTGCCGCCGGGTCGCGGTCGGCCAGTTCCCGGAGGCACGCCTCAAGGGCCGCGGTCCGCTCCGCTCCCGGTTCCCGGCCGCGCGCCCAAGCGAGGGCCGCCGGATGATCCCGACGCGCCCACGCCTCGACGAGCGCGCGCAAGGCCGCGGTGCGAATGGGCCCGGGTGGCAGGCTTTCCCAGCGCGCGAGCGCTGCGGCCGGGTCTTGCTGGGCCCAGCGGCTGAAGAGCACGCCGAGCAGCTGGCCCCCATCGGCCGGGTCCGCAAACTCCCGCGCCACCGCGAGGGCCCCCTCCGGATCCGCCAGCCCCAGTTGTTGCACCAGCAGGAAGGCGCCCTGGGTTCGTTCCGGACTGGGCGGAGCGGTTCGGAGAAGCCGGACCGCCGCGGCCGGATCGGAGGAGACCAGAGGGGCAAACCAGCGGAAAAAGCCCTGCCGGCGGCGGCCCGGGTCCGGCTCGGCCAGCAGGCGCCGCAGTTCCGCGCCAGGCCCTCCCGCTTGCGCTTGGTCGGCAGAGGCGGGATGGGCCGCGGCTTCCGGCACCGGAGCCATTGCAGTGGGCGTGCTGGACGCCACGCCTGCGCCGAGAGCGGGCGAAACCGGGCGCGGCGTCCACAGCACGAAGAGGGCGGGCGCGCCGAGGGCGGCGGCGGCGAGCAGCCAGGTGCGGAGCGAAAGGGAAGGGCCCATCGCGTCCATCGTGCGTCGCTTTCCCTGCCGGCTCAAGCGGGTCTTTCGCCCGGAGGTCCGGCTTTACAGCCGGGGTCCCCGCGGCCGAGACTCGCCCGATGCGTTCCCCCGCCCCTTCCGCCCCTGCCTCCGGCCTGCCCCGCCGCACGGTCCTGCGCGCCCTTGCCGCGGCTCCCCTGCTGGGCGCCGCCGCCCCCGCGAATGAGCCCGCGCCTCCCTACCGCGTGCAGCGGGGGCGCATCCGCCAGTCCGTGGTGCCGTGGTGCTTCCGCCCGTGGACGCTGGAGGAGCTTTGCCGCCAGGCCGTGCGGCTGGGGCTGCCTTCCGTCGAGCTCGTCACGCCGGACAAGTTTCCCCTGCTCAAGCAGCACGGACTGGTCTGCGCACTCACCGGCAGCCACGGTTTTTCCAAGGGTTTTGCGCACCGGGAGGAGCACGCCGAGTGCCTGCGGATCCTGCGCGAGCGGATCGACGCGACCGCCGCGGCGGGCTTTCCGGCGGTCATCACCTTCTCCGGCTTCCGGCGCGGGATCTCCGACGAGGACGGCATCCGCAACATGGTCGATGGCCTCAAGCAGGTCGCCGGCCACGCCGAACGCGCGGGGGTGACGCTCTGCATCGAGATGCTCAACTCCCGCGTCGCCACCGAGATGAAGGGGCACCCGGACTATTTCTGCGACGACCTCGAGCGCACGGTGGAGATCTGCCGCCGCATCGGCTCCCCGCGGGTGAAGGTGTTGTTCGACATCTACCACGTGCAGATCATGCACGGCGACGTCATCACGCGGGTGCGCCAGCACCGGGAGTGGATCGGTCACGTCCACACCGCGGGGGTGCCGGGGCGGCACGAGATCGATGACACGCAGGAGATCAATTACCCGCCGATCCTGCAGGCCCTCGCCGAGGGCGGCTACGCCGGCTATGTCGGGCAGGAGTTCATCCCGCGGGGCGACAAGCTCGGGGCCCTCGCCGACGCGGTGCGCCGCTGCGACGTGTGAGTGCCGACCGTCCCGCGGCGCGCGAGCATTGACAGCCGCTCGGACGGGCCCGCACGCTGACCGTTTTCCCGCCCGCCATGTCCCAGATCATCGCCGTCCTCGATTTCGGCTCCCAGCTGACGCAGGTCATCGCCCGCCGCATCCGCGAGTGCGAGGTCTACTCCCGGATCTACCACTACGCGACTCCGGCGGCGAAATTGCGCGCGGACGGGGTGGCCGGCATCATCCTCTCCGGCGGGCCGCAGAGCGTGTACGCGCGCCAGGCGCCGCACCCGGACCCGGAAATCTTCCGACTCGGCGTCCCGGTCCTCGGCATCTGCTACGGCGTGCAGTTGATGGGGCATTTCCTGGGGGGCAAGGTCGCGCCGGGCAAGGCGCGGGAATACGGCCACGGCAACCTCACGGTGAAGCGGCGGGGCGCGCTGTTCGCGGGGCTCCCGCGCAAGCTTCGCGTCTGGAACTCGCACGGCGACAAGTTGACCCGGCTGCCGCCCGGCTTCCAGGCCACCGGCATCACCGAGAACTCACCCTACGCGGTCATCGAGGACCGCCGCCGCCGGTTCCACGGGATCCAGTTTCATCCCGAGGTCTTCCACACCGAGCGCGGGGTGGACGTGATCCGCAACTTCCTGCTCGGCGTCTGCGGGGTGAAGGCCGATTGGACCACCCGGGACTTCATCGCGCACGCGATCGAGGGTATCCGCGCCCAGGTGGGGAAGGGGCGGGTGCTGCTCGGCCTCTCCGGCGGCGTCGACTCCTCCGTCGCCGCCGCGCTCCTGCACCGCGCGATCGGGTCCCAGCTCACCTGCGTGTTCGTCGACAACGGCCTGCTGCGCAAGGGCGAGCGCGAGGCGGTGGAGAAGCTCTACGGGGATCATTTCAGCATCGACCTCCGCGTCGTCGACGCCTCCCGCACGTTCCTGCGCCGCCTCCGCGGGGTGACGGACCCCGAGCAGAAGCGCAAGATCATCGGCCGGACCTTCGTCGAGGTCTTCGAGAAGTCCCTGCGCTCGATCGGGCGGGCGGACTTCCTCGGTCAGGGCACCCTCTACCCGGACGTCATCGAGAGCGTTTCGATCGCCGGCAACCCCGCGTCGCTGATCAAGACGCACCACAACGTCGGCGGCCTGCCCGCGCGGATGAAGCTGCGCCTGCTGGAGCCGCTGCGCGAGCTCTTCAAGGACGAGGTGCGCCGGGTTGGCACGGCCCTCGGGCTGCCCAAGGAGGTGGTTTGGCGCCAGCCGTTCCCCGGTCCCGGCCTTGGTGTGCGCGTGATGGGGGAGATCACCCCCGAGAACCTGCGGGTGCTGCGCGAGGCGGACGCGATCCTGCAGGAGGAAATGTTCCGCTCCGGCCATTACTACAAGGTGTGGCAGTCATTCTGCGTGTTCCTCCCCGTCCGCACGGTCGGGGTCTTCGGTGACGAGCGCACCTATGACCACGTGATCGCCCTGCGGATCGTGGAGAGCACGGACGCGATGACCGCCGACTGGGCGAAGTTGCCCCATGAGGTGCTGCAGCGCATCTCGAGCCGCATCACCAACGAGGTGCGCGGGGTGGGGCGGGTGGTGTACGACGTCAGCTCCAAGCCGCCGGCGACGATCGAGTGGGAATGAGCTCCGCGCGTCCAGCGCCGCCGTGGCCCGCTCGCCCGCCTCGTCGGGTGTGGCGGCCGGGGTTGGGGCTCGCGCTCCTCCTGGCCGGAGCGTGCGCGGCGGAGGAACCCGCGATCATCGCCCGGGCGCGGGAGTTCCTCGGCGGCGAGGAGGCCCTGTCGCGGGTGCGCTCCCTGCGATTCATCGGCACGGTCAACTCCTTCTCCGGCTCCGCTCCTCCGGTCAGCCTGGTCCTGACGTACCAGCGGCCCTTCCAGCAGCGTTTGGTCAGCACTTCCCCGGCCGGCGTCGAGGTGACCGGCTTGGACGGTGAGGTGGGTTGGCGGCGGATCCACGAGCCGCGTGACCTGAGCAAGTGGCGGGACGAGTCCCTCGATGCGGCCCAGGTGGCGAGGCTGCGGGCAGGCACGTTTGAGAGCCTCGCCTTCTTCCGCGGGATCGAGTCCGTCGGGGGCCGGCTCGAGCACACCGGCACGGCCCGCGTTGCCGGCGTCACCTGTGAGCGCGTGGTCTTCCACCACGGCGAGAGCCTCCGATTCGTGCGCTACTTCGAGGCGGAAACGGGGCGCCTGGTGAAGACCGAGACCGAGGACGGCACGTCCGTCGTCGAGGAGGGGGAACAGCGCGTCGCCGGCATCCGTTTTCCGCAGCGGCTCGTGACCTCGGGCCGTGGTCCCGATAAGCGCCCCTCCCGCTTCATCGTGGAATTCACGCAGGTGCAGGTGAACGAGGATTTTCCCCCCGCCCAGTTCGCCCGCCCCCTGCCCGCGCCCCCGGTGCCTCCCGCGGCCGCGCCGGGCGGCGCCGCTCCGGCCAAGCGCTGAGAAAGTGCTCGCGAATCCGGGGCTGCCGGCGGAGGGTATCCTCCCGGCTTATGCGTATCCTGCAACACGCCTCCAAGTCCTTCTCCGACGAACTCGCCGCCTTCTGCCGCTCCGCGGTGGCGCCCCGGGAGATCGCCGAGGCCGTGGCGTCCATCCTCGCGGATGTCCGGACGCGCGGGGACGAGGCGGTCTCCTATTACGCGGCCAAGTTTGACGGGGCCAAGTTGCGGGCGCGGGAGTTCCGCCTGAACCCCGCCGACCTGCCCGCGGCCGCCAAGCGGGTGCCGGCTGCCGACCTGAAGGCCCTGGAGGCCGCCCGCGACTCCGTCATCGCCTTCAACCGCCGCGGCCTGCCCAAGGCGTGGACCGCCCGCAACCCGCACGGCGCCGCCGTCGGGGAGAAGTTCGACCCGATCCGGCGGGTGGGCCTGTACGTGCCGGGCGGCGAGGTGCCGCTGGTTTCGACCGTCCTGATGACCGCCCCGCTCGCGCGCCTGGCCGGTTGCCCCGAGATCGCCGTCTTCACCCCCTCGAACCCCGAGGGCAAGGTGGCTGACGGGTTGCTCGCCGCGCTCCACCTCTGCGGGATCACCGAGGTCTACCGGGTCGGCGGGGTCCAGGCGATCGGGGCGATGGCCTACGGCACGCCGGTCATTCCGGCGGTCGACAAGGTCTTCGGTCCGGGCAACGCCTACGTCTGTGAGGCCAAGCGCCAGGTGTTCGGCACGGTCGGCGTCGATTCCCTTCCGGGGCCGAGCGAGGTGATGGTCATCGCGGACGAGTCCGCGGACGTGGCCTTCGTGGCGGCCGATCTGCTGGCGCAGGCGGAACACGGCTCCGGTCGCGAGAAGATCTACCTCGTCTCGACCTCGGGCGCGCTGCTCACGTCGGTCGCCAGCGAAATCCGCACGCAGCTCCAGTTGATCACGCGCGGCGACAAGGCGATGCGGGTCCTGGAGCAGGGGCTGCTCGCGATGCAGGTGGAGACCCTGGCGCAGGCCGCGGAAATCGCGAACTACGTCGCGCCCGAGCACCTCGAGCTGCTGGTCCCCGAGAAGGCGGCGCGCAAGCTGGTGGCGACGGTCACCACGGCGGGCGCGATCATGGTGGGGCCGTACTCGCCGACCGCGCTGGGGGATTTCGTCGCGGGCCCCAGCCACGTGCTGCCGACCGGCCGCACCGGCCGCTTCCTCAGCGGGCTGCGCGTCTCCGACTTCCTCCGGCGCACGAGCGTGATCCGCTACGACAAGGCCGGTGTGCGCAAGGCGGAGCCCCTCGTCGCCGCGTTCGCGGGCCTGGAGCGGCTGGACGCCCACGGTCGCTCGGTCCGCATCCGCGTGCGGTAAAGCCCCGCCCGCCACGGCGCGCTCACCCGGCGCGATCCTTTCCCCTTGATGACGCCTGAATTCCTTCGTCCCCGTCCGCACGTCGCGGGCCTGCACGCCTACACGCCCGGCCTGCAGCCCACGGAGCCGGGGTGGGTGAAGCTCAACACGAATGAGTGTCCGTACCCGCCGAGCCCCGCGGTGGCGGAGGCGCTGCGCCGGGAGGTCGGCGCCGACGGCGCGGCCCTGCGCCTCTACCCGCAGCCGACCAGCGCGCGCCTGCGCGCAGTGGTGGCCCGCGCCCACGGTCTCCAAACGGGCCAGGTATGCATCGGCAACGGCTCGGACGACCTGCTGAACCTGCTGGTGCGCGTCTTCTGCTCCCCCACCGCCGCCGCCGGCCTCACGGTCCCCAGCTACTCGCTGTATCCCGTCCTCGTGGCGATCGAGGATGGCGCGCCGGAGCCGATCCCCTTTACCCGCGACCTGCGCCTGCCGGTCGAGCGCATCGTGGCCTCGCGGGCGCCGGTCTTCTTCCTGACCTCCCCCAATGCGCCCACCGGAGTGGGGTTTTCGCGGCAGGAGATCGAGCGCGTCCTGCAGGGCTATCAGGGGCTGCTGGTCGTTGATGAGGCCTACGCGCCCTTCGCCCGCGAGGACGCGGTGGGCCTGGTTGACCGGTATCCGAACCTGGTCGTCATCCGCACCCTCTCCAAGGCTCACGCCCTCGCGGGCATCCGCGTCGGTTACGCGCTCGCGGATCCGCGCGTCATCGACCTGCTCGACCGGGTCCGCGACAGCTACAACGTGAGCCGCCTCTCCCAGGCCGCCGCGATCGCCGCGCTCGAGGATCCGGGCTACTACGCGGGCATCATCGCCCGGATCCGCGCCACGCGGGACCGTTGCAGCGCCGACCTGCGGGATCGGCGCGGGTGGTTCACGTATCCGTCCCAGGCAAACTTCATCTTCACCGAACCTCGCCGCGTGGATGGCGCGACCGGGGTGGAAGTGGCGCGGTCCGCCTACGATTTCCTGTGCGGACGGAAGGTGCTGGTCCGGCATTTCCCGAGCCACGCCTTGACCGCCTCCTTCCTGCGAATCAGCGTCGGCACCGACGACGAAATGAACACCCTCAGCGACATCCTTGACGCATGGCAAAGCAGCCCCCGCGCGTAAGCACCGTCTCGCGGCAGACCGCGGAGACGGATATCAACCTGACCCTGGCCCTTGACGGCCGCGGTGAGGCCAAGGTCGACACGGGAATCCCGTTCCTCGACCACATGCTGACCTTGTTCGCGAAGCACGGGCTCTTCGACCTGACCGTGAAGGCGAAGGGCGACGTGGAGGTCGATTATCACCACACGGTGGAGGACGTGGGTCTGGTCCTCGGGGAAGCCTGCAAGCAGGCGCTGGGCGACAAGCGGGGCATCCGCCGCTACGGCTTCTTCCTCCTGCCGATGGACGAGTCCCTTGCCCGCATCGTGATCGACATCGGCGGTCGGCCGCACCTCGTCTATGACGCGGCCCCGCCCACGATGTTCGTCCGGGACTTCAACTTGGTGCTGGTGAAGGAATTCTGCCGGGCCTTCAGCAATGCGCTCGGGGCCAACCTGCACGTGCACCTCCTCTACGGCGAGGAGCCGCACCACGTGGCCGAGGCGATCTTCAAGGGCCTCGCCCGCGCGCTCGACGTCGCCACGCAGATCGACCCGCGGGCCGAGAAGCTGCTGCCCAGCACCAAGGGCCTGATCTGAGCCGCCGTTGCCCTCACGGGCCGGCACCTCCCGTATGTCTCCCATCGCGGTCATCGACACCGGCATCTGCAACCTGCGCAGCGTCGCCAAGGCGCTGGAGGCTGTGGGTGCGGTGGTGCGCGTCGTGCGTTCCCCGGCCGAATTGGCCGCGTCGGATGCGGCCGGGGTCGTATTGCCGGGCGTGGGGGCCTTGCGGGATTGCGTGGATGCGCTGCGTTCCTCGGGGTTGGACGCGTCCGTCGCCGGCTGGATCCGCGCGGACCGGCCGTTCCTCGGGGTCTGCCTGGGCATGCAGGCCTTGTTTGAACATTCCGAGGAGGGCGGGGTGAAGGGGCTGGGCATCCTTCCGGGGCGGGTGGTGCGCTTCCGGTTGCCGGCGGAGTTCAAGGTTCCCCACATGGGCTGGAACACCGTGCGGTTCACGCAGCCGGCCTCGCCTCTGCGTTCCGGTCTGGGCCTTGAGGGAGAGTCGTTCTATTTCGTGCACAGTTTCCGCTGCGAGCCGGCGGATCCCGCGCTCGTGCTCGCCGAGTGTGATTATGGCGGCCCGTTCTGCGCGGCGATCGGTCGCGGACGCGTCTTCGCCACCCAGTTCCACCCGGAGAAGAGCCAGGCGAGGGGATTGCAGGTTTACCGCAATTTCGCCGCGGTCGCGGCCCGACCTTAAGATTTTCTGCGCGCGCGCGCGTTTTTTCTTATTTCCGGCTGGCGGGCGCGGAATGGCGTGCAAGTGTCTGCGCCTTATCCGTTAGCTTTTGTTTTTCCCCTATGTCCAAAGAAGCCACGCTCCAGTTCGACGGTAAGGAATTCAAGTTGCCCGTGATCGTCGGCACCGAGGGCGAGAAGGCGGTGGATGTGCGTAACCTGCGCGCGCAGACCGGGGCGATCACCTACGACGACGGTTTCGGCAACACCGGCTCGTGCCTGAGCGAGATCACCTTCATCGACGGTGACGCCGGCGTCCTGCGTTACCGCGGTTACGCGATCGAGGACCTCGCCGAGCACTCCTCCTTCGTCGAGACGGCCTACCTGATCATCCACGGCAATCTGCCGAACTCGGTCGAGCGGCGCCGTTTCGGTGACTTGCTCCGCCTGCATTCCCCGGTGCATTCCGCGATGGACCACCTCTTCGAGGGGTTCCCCCTGGGGTCGCATCCGATGGCGATCCTGTCGGCGCTGCTCAATTCCCTCGGCTGCTACTATCCGCACCTCGCGACCAACCGTCCCCAGGAGGACCTGGCAAACTTCGAGGAGGCCTCCGCGATCGCGATCTCCAAGGTGCGCACGATCGCGGCGATGTCCTACCGCAAGAGCCGCGGCCTCCCCTACATCTACCCGAAGCGGACGCTGCCTTACTGTGAGAATTTCCTGCACATGATGTTCTCGCAGCCCTACGAGGACTTCGTGCCGACCCCCGAGGTCGCGCAGGCGCTCAACCTCTTTCTGCTGCTCCACGCGGACCACGAGCAGAACTGTTCGACCTCCACGGTCCGCATGGTGGCCTCGTCCGGCGCGAACCTGTTTGCTTCCGTCGCCGCGGGCGTGTGCGCCCTCTGGGGCCCGCTGCACGGCGGCGCCAACATGGCGGTGATCGAGATGCTCGAGAGCATCCACGCGGAGGGGGATGACGGCAGCAAGTTCATCGAGGCCGCCCGCTCCGGTAAGGCCGGCCACCGGCTGATGGGCTTCGGCCACCGCGTGTACCGGAATTACGACCCGCGCGCGAAGATCATCAAGGCCAGCTTCGAGAAGGCCCTCGCCAGCCTTGGGATCAAGGACGACCCGCTGCTGCAGATCGCCCGCCGGCTCGAGGACGTCGCGCTCCGCGATGATTACTTCCTGTCGCGCCGCCTGTATCCCAACGTGGATTTCTACAGCGGCCTGATCATGCGGGCGCTGGGTATCCCGCAAAACATGTTCACGGTGATGTTCGCGATCGGGCGGATGCCCGGGTGGATCGCGCATTGGAAGGAAGTCGCTTCCAACCCGAAGAACAAGATCTACCGCCCCCGTCAGGTCTACACCGGTGCGGTCCGCCGCCCCTTTGTGCCGATGGCCGAGCGCGCCTGAGCGCCGGCCGGCTCCGCCACTCCGCGGCCGGCCCCGCTCAGCCCTTGCGCTGCGCGTGGAAGATCTCCTCCAGCTTCATTCCGGTCAGCTCGGTGAGCCCGCGGAAGAGGCGCCAGAGCACGTACATGGTCACGATGAGGTTCGGCACCACGATCACCGGCCAGCTCAGCAGGTTCATCCGGCCCAGCTCGGCATTGAACGCCTCCGTGCCGGGCGCGCTCACCAGCAGGTACCGGGCGAGCGCGTAGTTGAGGATCGCGCTGAGGAGGAACGAGGCCGCCAGGCCCCGGGTCGCGCTGACCATCAGCCGTGCGAACTGCGGATGCAGGTTGCGCTCGGTCAGCACGGCATCGACGCGAGCCGTGTCGATCACCTGGTCGTTCCAGAGGAGCTCGCGGACGAGCGGGCGCCGGCTGCCGCTGGAGACGATGACCGCCACGCCGAACAGCAACGGAATGGCCGCCTCCTTGATCGCGAACCAGAAGGTGTCGGCGTGGAGGTGATTGAGTCCGCCGGTGAGGAGCACGCTGAGGATGCCGACGATCGAGAAGAAGTTGGTCTTCCGGCGTCGGATCAGGTCGTAAACGCCGTAGCCGAGCGGAAAGGCAAGGGCCACCGCCATGCCCCAGTTGGGCCCCAGCGCACGGTCACCGCTGAACTTGGTCAGGATCAGTGACGGGGCGGCAATGTTGCAGAGCAGGTTGAGCAGCAGGCTCTCGCGAGGCGGGGCGGCTGAGGACATCGAGGGAATGAGCCTAGGCAAGACGGCGCGGCCGACAAGACGGTACATATTTCCTGCTTTCCGCAGGGCCCGGGGGCGGGCACGTTGCGGGGATGATCCTGCTCGGGGTGAACATTGACCATTGCGCGACGGTGCGGCAGGCCCGCTACCGGGCCGCCGCCTCGCCCGCCGGGGGCGCGATCGAGCCGGATCCGGTGCTCTTCGCCCAGTTGGCGGAGCGGGCCGGGGCGGATGGCATCACCGTTCACCTCCGCGAGGACCGGCGCCATATCCAGGAGCGGGACGTCTGGCGGCTCCGGGAGTGCCTGGCGACGCGTCTCAACCTCGAGATGGCCTGCACGCCGGAGATGCTCGCCTTCGCGCTCCGGCTCCGCCCCGACGCGGTCTGCCTCGTCCCGGAGAGCCGGCAGGAGATCACCACCGAGGGGGGGCTCGAGGTGGCGGGGATGCTGGAGCGCGTGCGCGCCTGCGTGGAGCCTTTGGCGGCGACGGGCATCCAGGTGAGCCTCTTCATCGACCCCGACGAGCGACAGATTGCGGCCGCGGCCCGGGTGGCGGCTCCGTGGGTCGAACTGCACACCGGGGCCTATGCCCACGCTTACCACGGTTCCGGGCGCGAACGGGAGTTGCAGCGCCTGCGCCTGGGCGCCGCCTCGGCCCACGCCCTGGGACTGCGGGTCAACGCCGGTCACGGCATTAATTACGTCAACATTGCCGAGCTCCGTACGCTGCCCCATCTCCACGAACTCAACATCGGGCACAGCATCGTCAGCCGCGCCCTGTTCACCGGGGTCGAGGAGGCGGTGTCCGAGATGCGCCGCCGGATGAATCCCTGAGCGGAGCGGCCCGATGGAGATCCCGCGTCTGCCGCAGTTGCCCCCGGGGGGCGTCCTGGTCGGAGTCGGCATCGACCTCATTGAGGTGGACCGTATCCGGTCGGTGATCGAGCGGCAGGGGGAACGCTTTCTCGACCGGGTCTTCACCGGGGAGGAACGGGCTTACTGCGCCCCGATGAAGTTCCCGCATAAGCATTACGCCGCTCGGTTCGCGGCCAAGGAGGCGGTCTCGAAGTGCTTCGGCACGGGGATTGGCGCCGAGCTCGGCTGGCGCTCCGTCTCGGTCTACCATGGGGAACGCCATCAGCCCTTGGTGCGCCTCGACGCGCGCGGGGACGCCCTGCTGCGGGCCGCCGGGGCCACCGCGGTGCACTTGAGCCTCGCCCACACCGAGGCGCTGGCGGTCGCCGTGGCCGTGCTGGTGCGGCAACCGGCGGCGGAGGCGCGCGATGGCCGCTGAAGAATCCGAGCTGGCGGAGGAAACCCGCGAGGAGCGTCCCTCCACCGCCTTTTCGTGGGGAATGACGGGCTTCCTTCTCGGCGCGGCCTGCGTGTACGCCTACCTCCGGCCGCGACCGGCGGCCCCCGTGCCGCCGACATCCGCTCCGGTCGCGGTCGCCCCGGCGACGTCGCCGATCGCTCCGCCCCGCACACTCTCGACCGTGGAAGCGGTCTTCGCGGAGTGGGGCGAACGTGCCTCGTGGACGGGCAACGTCACCGAGGTCGCCCTCTGGAGTTCCGCGGCCGGAGCCTTCGCGGAGTATTACGAGGTCCGGCGGGTCGGCGGGCAGCTGTATTTCCGGAGTCTTCCTGCGCTGACGCGCCGGATCATCCGGCGGGGCAAGGAGGATCCAGCCTGTCCCCTGGTCTTTACCGAAACCGAGGCGGAGTATCGCGAGTGGCTTCAACACGGCCGCACCGAGCGTCCCGCGGAGGAGGCTCCCCTAACGCCGCCCGCCCCTTCCCGATGACGCCGCTGCCCAGCCATCCCATCCTGAGTCCGGCGCAGACGCGCGTCCTTGAGGAGCGACTGTTCGGCGGGGACGAATCCCGGGCCTGGTCGGCGATGCGGACGGCCGGCCGCGCCTTGGCCCGGGCCATCCGGCTCGATGGCGCGGAACTGGGGGGGCTCGATCCGGCCGGACGCTGGCTGGTGGTGGCCGGCAAGGGGCATAACGGCGGCGATGCGCTGCTCGCCGCCGGATTCTTGCGAGAGGTGAACCCGGCGGCGCGGATCGAGGTCTGCTTTCCCTTCGGATCGCGTCGGCTTCGACCCCTGGCCGCCCGCGCGTGGCGCGAGTTGGTCGCCCGGGTCCCGCAGGTCGCCGTCGTGGACGGGCCGGAGGGAAGCTACGATCTGCTGGTGGACGGACTCTTTGGTTTCCAATTTCGTCCGCCGGTCGATCCCGCGGTCCTGCGGTTGATCGACCGGCTGAACGCCCTGCCGGTGCGGCTGCGGGCGGCGGTGGACCTTCCGAGCGCGGGCCTGGTCCGGGCCGACTTCACCTACGCCACGGGCGTGCTCAAGACGCCGCTCCTGTCCTCCCCGGAAGCGGGCCGGCTACGCTATCTGGACCTCGGTTTCTTCGCGGACGAGACGCCGCCGGAGGCGTTGCCGGCGGAGGGGCTCGACCCCGGCCGCGTTCTGCTGCCGGAAGTGTTGCGGCCGCTGGCGGCGCTCCGTCCCTCGGCCTCCGACAAGCGCAGTTACGGCCACCTGTTCGTGTTGGCGGGCTCGGCCTCCTTTCCCGGGGCCGCGTTGCTGGCGGTGCTGGCGGCCCTGCGCAGCGGGGTCGGTTTGGTCACGGCGTTTGTACCGGAGCGACTCGTCCCAGCCTTTGCCGCCCGGGCGCCGGAGGCAATGTGGGTGGGCTGGCCGGAGACGCCGTCGGGCCATCTGGCGTTGGAGGGCGAGTACCTGTGGCGGGAGCGGGAGGAGCGGGCTTCCGCCATCCTGCTCGGGCCGGGCCTCGGCCGAGAGGCGGAGACCCTCGCCTTGGCGGAGAGCATCGCCGCGCGGGCGGTGGTGCCGCTGGTGCTAGACGCGGACGCGCTGCAGCCCGCGATCATCGGGTCCGGACCAGTGCCCCGCATCCTCACGCCCCACGCCGGGGAACTCGCCCGGATCGGCGGCCGGGGAAGAATGCCGCCCGGGGCGGTGTTGGTCGAAAAGGGCCCGCTGACGCGGATCGTCGCCGAGGGGCGGGTGCACCACGCGCTCTGCGGCGGGCCGGTGCTCGCCCGCGGCGGCAGTGGCGACCTGCTGGCGGGGCTCATCGGGGGCATTCTCGCGCAGGACCCCCCGGAACCGCGGTGGGCTGCAGCGTGCGGGGTGTTGTGGCACGGCCGGGCCGCGGACGGTCTGGCCCGCGCGCGGGGGCAGACCGCGGTGACGGTGTCCCAATTGTTGGATTTCCTCCCGGATGCGCTGCGCGAATTTCAGGGTTAAGCCTGAATCGCGCCGGCCCGGCGGGGCCGCAGGGTCGGGCCATGCCGCCGCTCCCCGCCGGGCAGTGTCTGATGATCCTGAATGGGCTGCCCCACCTCGGGCCGGTCACCCTGCATCGCCTGCTCACCGCGCTCGGCGGCGATCCCGCCCGGGTGCTGGCGGCGAGCCGGGAGGAGCTGCTGCAGGTGCCGGGCGTGGGACCGGTGATTGCCGACACCCTCCGCGGATGGACCGCGCACTTCGATCTTCCCGGCGAAGAAGAGCGGCTCCGGCGGAGCGGCACGGAGTTTGTCGTGGGGAGCGATCCGACTTACCCGCGACTGTTGCGTGAGGTGCATGATCCCCCGATCGGACTCTACCGGCGGGGGCGCACTCCGGTGGGGCAACGCTGCATCGCGATCGTCGGTTCCCGCCGCACGACCCAGTATGGCCTGAACGTGGCCCGCACCTTCGCGAGCGAACTGAGCCGGGCCGGCTTCTGCATCGTAAGCGGACTGGCGCGGGGCATCGACACCGCCGCGCACGAGGGGGCCCTCGCCGCCGACGGCACCACCGTCGCCGTGCTGGGGTGCGGCATTGACCGGGTCTACCCGCCGGAAAACCTCGGGTTGCAACGACGGATCGAGGCCGCGGGGGCGGTCCTGTCGGAGTTTCCCTTCGGCCGCCCGACGGATCGGCAATCCTTCGCGATGCGCAACCGGATCGTTTCGGGGATGAGCGAGGCGGTGATTGTGGTCGAGAGCGGGGTTTCCGGAGGCGCGATGATCACGGCCCGCTTCGCCGGGGAACAGGGTCGCCTGCTCTTCGCGGTCCCCGGTCGGGTGGATCAGCCCACCAGCGCCGGATGCCATCAACTGATCCGCGACGGGGCCACGCTGCTCACCTCGGTCGATGAACTGCTGGCCGAACTATCCTACCTCCAGGGGATGCATCCCCGCGCGGCGTCCGCTCAAACGACGCCCGGAGCATTCGTGCCCCCGGGCCTGGATACCGAGGCCAGGGCGTTGCTGGAGCCCCTGCGTGAAGGGGCCATGCTGGGGCCGGACGGCTTGGCCGAGGCGGCCGGCCTGCCCGTGGCGCAGGTGTGCGCCGCCCTGCTGCGGCTCGAACTGGCGCGCCTCGTGGTCCGGCACCCAGACGGGACGTTCGAGGCCGTCCGCCCCGCGTGACGCTCAGCCCGGAGGCCACGCCAAGGCCCGTCCGCCCAGCAGGTGGATGTGCAGGTGGGGAACGGATTCCCCGCCATTGGCACCGTGGTTCATCACGAGACGAAATCCGGCGGCGAGGTTCAGCTTCCGCGCCATCGCTCCCGCGACCAGCAGGAGGTGCCCGAGCAGCTGGGCGTCCTCCGGTTGCGCGGCTCCAACCCGCTCGATGAGCCGCTTGGGGATCACCAGCAGGTGCACCGGGGCCTGGGGATGCAGATCGTGCAGGACGATGCAGTGCTCGTCCTCGTGCTCGATCCGGGCGGGCAGTTCGCGGTCGATGATCCGCTGGAAGACGGTCTTGGCCATGCCGTCACGCAAGCGCCGCGGCGCCGCGAAGGAAACCTCTTTTTGGCTAGAGGAACAGCAGGTGCAGCTCGGTGCTGGCCGTGGTGCGCGCCGCCGCGAGGTCCCGAATCAGGGCCAGGGCTTCCTCGTAATCCCGCTGCCGGCGGGCGGTGGGCCGACGACCCGGAGGCACCAGCGCCCGCCGCAGGTTGGTCACGAGGAGGGTGGCCTCCCGGAATCCGGCCAGCCGGCGCAGGCCGGTCATGATCTCGGCCCGGGTGAACAGCGGGGTGGGCGACGCGAGGGTCAGCGCGGCGTCCCAATGGTAGAAACCATGCCGCGGATGGCGGGCGAACAGGCGGGCCAGCAGTTCCGCCGCCGCCGCGTTGAATGCGGACTCCTCGTCCGGCGGAATGACGCCCGCGGCGATGGCTCGCGCCTGCAATTCCGTCACGCTCAGGGCGATTGCGGAACGGATCTGCTCCGCCAGGTACAGGTCTCGTCCGGTGGCTTGGGCGAACAGCGAATTAACGAAGTGCAGCCGCCGCAGCGCGGTCGAATCCCGCTTCATCGCCGCGGCGCTTAGTTCCGCGGCTCCCGGACCAGGAGGCTGATCTCGTCCACAAATTCCGCCACGTCCCGGAATTCCTTGTAGACGCTGGCGAAGCGCACGTACGCCACCTGGTCGACCGTGCGGAGGCGCTGCATCACCCCCTCGCCGATCGCGCGGGTGGGAATCTCCTTCTCGAACTGGGCTTCCAGGGCGTCCATCACGTCCTCGACCAGCATCGCCACCTGCTCCGCGTCCACCGGCCGCTTGTGGCACGCCGCCCGCACGGCCCGCATCAGCTTCTCGCGATCAAAGTCCTCCCGGCGGCCGTCCCGCTTGATCACCATCACCCCGTCCCGCACCGAAACCTCCGTGGTGCTGTAGCGGTGGCCGCATTCCAGGCACTCCCGCCGCCGCCGGATCGACGCCCCGTCGCGGCTGATCCGGGAATCGATCACCTTGTCCTCGACGGAGGTGCATTTCGGGCAGCGCATTGGGGGGGAAGACGTTTGAACGAGGCCGGGAGTTGCGGGGGCCGGCTCAACCCAGTCCCAGGAAGTTTTCCAGGATCCGGCGGCCGCCGGCGGTGGCGATCGACTCCGGGTGGAACTGAACCCCCCAGATCGGCAGTTCCCGGTGCCGCAGCCCCATGATCTCGCCCTCCGCCGTCTCCGCCGTGACTTCGAGCGCGGCCGGCAAGGTCTCCCGTTCCACCAGCAGGGAATGGTACCGCGTCGCCGCGAACCCTTGGGGCATCCCGGCGAACACGTCCGTGCCCCGGTGCAGGATGGGCGAGGTCTTGCCGTGCATCAGGCGTCCTGCCCGCACGACCCGGCCCCCAAAATAGTGTCCGATCGACTGGTGCCCCAGACAGACGCCCAAGATCGGGCGGACGCCGGCGAACGCCTCGATCATCCGCAGCGTGATGCCCGCCTCCTTCGGGGAACAGGGGCCGGGGGACAGGAGGATCCGCTCCGGTTGCAGCGCGCGGGCCTCCGCCACCGTGATCTGATCATTCCGAAACACGCGCTGCTCCACCCCCAACTCGCCAAAATATTGGACCAGGTTGAAGGTGAACGAGTCGTAGTTGTCGATGACCAGCAGCACGTTGGAACTACCTCGCGGATTGACACCCGGGTCAAGCGTGGCGGTAGGTAGCCCCCCTGCGATGAGCGTCCATTTCCAATTGCTGGGCACCGATCCCGTCACCGCCGCCCGCCGGGGCCGGTTGGCGACCCGTCACGGCAGCATCGAGACGCCGATGTTCATGCCGGTCGGCACCCAGGGTACGGTCAAGGCGCTCGCTCCCGCCCAGTTGCGCGAGATCGGAGCACAGATCATCCTCGGCAACACTTACCATCTGAACCTTCGCCCGGGCAGCCCCTTGGTGCGGGAACTTGGAGGGCTGCATCGCTTCATGCAGTGGGACGGCCCGATCCTGACGGATAGTGGTGGTTTTCAGGTCTTCTCCCTCGCCAAGCTGCGGGAGATCCGGGACGAAGGGGTGGCCTTCGCCTCCCATCTGGATGGCCGGCGACTCTTTCTGGGGCCGCGCGAGGTGATGACGATCCAGCAGGACCTCGGCAGCGATATCGCGATGGTGCTGGATGAATGTCCCCCGTGGCCCTGCAGCCGCGAGGAATGTGCCCGGGCGGTCGCACGCAGCCTGCGGTGGGCGGCGGAGTGCCGCCGGATCGCCGAGGGAGAGGGCTTTCTGGCCGCCGGGCACCACGTGTTCGCCATCGTCCAAGGTTCGACCTTCGACGACCTCCGGCGGGAAGCCGCGGAGGCCCTGGTCGCATTGGATTTCCCGGGCTACGCCGTGGGCGGGGTCAGCGTGGGGGAACCGGAACCGGAGATGCTCAAGCAAGTGGGCGCGACCACGCCGTTCCTCCCCGCCGACCGGCCGCGCTACACGATGGGGCTGGGGACGCCGCCCCAATTGCTGCGGATGATCGCCCTCGGGGTGGATCTCTTCGACTGCGTCCTGCCGAGTCGCGTCGCCCGGAACGGACTGGTGTTCACCCCGGACGGGCCGCTCAACCTGCGGAATGAACAGTACCGGACCGATGCACGGCCTTTGGTCGATGGGCTGGACAACTACACGGCACGATTCTCGCGGGCCTACCTCCGGCACCTGACCCTCGCGGGGGAGATCCTGGGCTGCACCCTGCTGACGCTGCACAACCTGCACTTCTACCTGGACTTGATGGCGCAGGCGCGCCGGCACCTGGAGGCGGGGGACTACGGTGCCTGGCACCGCGGGTGGATCGAGCGCTACGAGGCGGGGATGGCCAGCCGCCGCGCGGCGCGTTGAACCGCGCGGGGGTTTCGCCGGCCGGGGCCGGCACCGGCGTCAGAAGCGCGCCGTGAGGCCGAGCCGCAACGCGGAGCCGGAGCCCGCCGCGTAGGTGAACAGCTCCCGGTTGTACACGTGCACGTAGTCGTTGTTCGTGTAGTCGTTGGTCAGATTATACACGTCCACGTTGAGCACGTACCTCTGACTGAACGTGTATTGAAACTTCAGGTCGATCAGCGTGCGGCTGTGCTGGTAGGTGTCGTACGCGGCGGCGCGCGTCGGCAGACCGGCCACGGTGGAGCGGAAGAACTCGCCGCGATAGTTGCCCATCAGGCGCACGACGAGGCCGTTGTAGATGAAGGAGAGGCCCGTGTTGAAGGTATGCGGCGTCAGCAGCGGAAGCCGGCTGGTGCTGCCCGTGGCCGCGCCATAGTCCCCGTAGGTCTTCAGGTAGGTGTAGTTGGCGAAGAAGCCGAGGCCGCGCCAGATGCCGGGCAGCATCGTGTACTGCTGGGTATAATTGAACTCCAGGCCCTTGATCCAGGCGCTGCCCACGTTCTCGTTCCGCGACACCTGCCAGCCCGCGTAGTCGCCGGCGTAGCCGTTGTTCGGGCCCTCGGGGACAACCGACCGGATCGACCGGAAGTAGTTGCTGATGTCCTTGTAGAAGCCACCGGCCGAGATCTGGCCGATGCCCCCGAGGAAGTGGGAGCACGAGAGCTCGTAGTTGTCGGAGGTGTAGGGCTTCAGCGCCGGATTGCCCGAGGACAACGTCTGGCTGAGCTCGTTCGGCACGATCGCGGGGAGCAGGTTCGTCGGGCTCGGCCGGGTGATCGTCGCATTATAGCTCGCGCGCACCTGCGTGTTGCGGGTCAGCGAATAGACGAGGTGCAGGCCGGGGAACAGGTGATCGTACTTGGTGCCTTGAGTGGTCCACCTGCGGAAATTGTCCCGGGCGCGCGCCGCGTTCTGCTCGGCGGTCAGGGTCGCGTTGGCGTTGTTGGTCGTGTTGGAGACGCGGAGGTAGTTCGAGCCGCTCGAGCGGGTTTCCTCCCAGCGCACGCCGGTCAGCATCCGGAGCGGACCGAACCGCGCGTCGCCCATCACGTAGGCGGCGTTCACCGTGTTTTCGAAGGCTGCGTCGTTGGCCAAGGACTGGTAGACGGTGTTCCAGACGTCGACCGGTGACTGGGTCCAATTGCCGCGGTTGGCGAACGGATCGCCGGGATTGCCGGTATCCGCGAGCTGCACGAAGGGGAAGGGGCCGTATTTGCCCTCGGAAACCAGCATGCTGTAGCCGAGGAACGGGGTGATGCCGCCGTTCTCAGGCGTCGTCGGGCGGCCGGCGTAGGTGTAGTAGGCGAGATCGCGCAGTTGCTGCTGCTTGAAATTGGCCTGCTTGAGACCCGTCTTGAGGGTCAGCGGGAAGCGCGTGGCGAAGGTCCGCTGCAGGTCAAGATTGGCGCCGCTGCGTTCGGCGGGAGCCTGGTAGTTGATCAGCTGGGCATCGGGACGGATGATGTAGTTGAGCGGGTTGCTCCAGTCGGGGCCGCCGCTCTGGGTGACTCGCGGCAGCAGTCCGCCGTCCGCCCGGTCGAGCACCCAGGAGACCCCGCGCAGGCGGGCGCCCAGTTGGTGCAACTTCGGGTAGTGGGTCATGTTCTTCGAGTAATTGGCATCAACCTTGAGCAGGCCGCTGCCGTCCCAGAGCTTGGTTTCCCAGCCGGCCGCCCAGGTGGAGGCCCGGGTTTCGCGGAGGTAAAGCACCGACTGGGTATCGATCTGCCCGGCACCGTCCGCGATGCGCACCACGTCGAAGGTCGAGCCGGGCTTGAAGCTGGAGGCCGCGCGCGGCGCGGTAGCCAGCCAGCGGAAGTAGGAGTTGTTGGAACCGCTCCGCCGCTGGATCAGGTTGATCGTGTTCTTGAAATAGACCGAGGAACGGTCGCTGATCCGGTAATCCAGGGAGAGGGCGGTGTTGTAGGACGGGGTCTGGGTGCCCAGATTGCCCCATTGGCCGGCGCCCGCCGCACGCAGCAGGGGCTCGCTCACCGGTGCCCGCGAGAGTTCGGGCGGCACCCAGTAGGCGTCGCTGTTGCCCGCCGCCGTCCGGTGACCGATCTCATTGATCACATTGTTCGTGATGGTCCGGTTGAAGGTCGCGCTGATGCCCAGGTTGTTCTTGCCGCCGAAGACGCTCAGCACCTCCGAGTAATTGACGTCGATCAGGGAGGGTTCGAACGGCGTGCTGAAGGGCACGCTGCCATGCTGATAGTCCTTGATGTAGGTATAGCCGGCCGTGAGCGTGATCACCCGGCCCGGCGCGCGGTCGAAGGCGCGCTTGGTGCGGAGGTTCAGGTAGCCGGAGATCGCGTTGCCGTCCATGTCCGGGGTCGGCGCCTTGATCACCTCCAACGAGGCGACGCTGCCCGAACTCACCTGGCCGAAGTAGACGTTGCCGAGGCTGACCGAGGTTCCACCGGACACCGCGATCTGGTTGCCGTCCATCAAGAGGGAGGAGAAGTCCTGGGTCATCCCGCGGACGTAGATGGCGTCCACCTTGCCGCCGGAGCCATCGACCGCGACGCCGGCCAGGCGCATGATCAGCTCGCCAACGGCGGCGCCCGGGTTGCCGAAGGCGTCGATCGCCGCGACGGTCTTCACGTTGGCCGCGGAGCGTTCCTCGTTGATCGCCGCGGCCTGACCCTCGCGGATCGATTTCACGACGAACTTGTCCATCTTGTAGAGGGCGGAGGTCAGCGCGACGTCCCGGCGCACCTCCTGGCCCGCCTTCACCTCGATGCTGAAGCGCTGCTCATCCAGGCCCGCGTAGCTGACCACAAGGGTCTGCGGACCTTCGGGCAGCACCACCCGGTACATCCCGTTGTTGTCGGTGGCCTGCGCCAGCGAGGAGCCCGCCGCGGCCACAAAGGCGCTGATCAAGACGTCACCGGTGTTCTGGTTGAGCACCTGTCCGGTGATCACACCGGTCCGGGCGGAGGTTTGGGCGGCCAGCGGGCCGGCAAGGCAGGCGCAGAGGAGGCAGGAAAGCAGGCGCATGGGCGGGGTGGGGTGTCGGGCCGTCGGGAGTCAGGCCTTTTCCGTCCTCGCGGCGCAAGCCCGGAGTGGAAACACGGGCCCTGGCTGGAGTGCAACTACCCAGGGGTTTTGCTCGTCCGGCGCGCCCGGTCGGGCCACGGTGCCGCCATGCGTATCCTGATCACCGGCGGGGCCGGTTTCCTTGGCTCCCACTTGTGCGATCGCCTGCTGGCGGACGGCCATGAGGTGATCTGCCTCGATAATCTGTTCACGGGCCAGAAGCGCACCATCGCGCACCTGCTGACGAATCCTCGGTTCGAGTTCGTCCGCCACGATGTGATCGACCCCTTCAAGTTCGAGGTGGACCAGATCTACAATCTGGCCTGCCCGGCTTCCCCCCCGCACTACCAGTTCAATCCGATCAAGACCACGAAGACGTCCGTGATGGGGGCGATCAACTGCCTTGGGCTCGCGAAGCGGGTGAAGGCGCGGGTCTTTCAGGCCAGTACCAGCGAGGTTTACGGGGATCCGCAGGTGCATCCGCAGCCGGAGGGCTACTGGGGCCACGTCAACCCGGTCGGCCGCCGCTCTTGCTATGACGAGGGCAAGCGCTGCGCGGAGACCCTGTTCTTCGACTATCACCGGGAGAACAAGGTGGATATCCGGGTGGTGCGGATCTTCAACACCTACGGCCCCCGGATGCATCCCAACGACGGCCGGGTCGTCTCGAACTTCATCGTGCAGGCGCTCCGCGGCGAGGACCTCACGGTCTTCGGCGAGGGCACCCAGACGCGCTCCTTCTGCTACGTCGACGATCTGATCGAGGGCTTCGTGCGCCTGATGGCGCAGACCGAGACGGTGGGCCCGATGAACCTCGGCAACCCGGGCGAGTTCACGATGCTGCAGCTGGCCGAGCTCACCCTGAAGCTCGTCGGCGGGCGCTCCAGGATCGTGCACAAGCCGCTGCCCGCCGATGATCCCCGTCAACGGCGGCCGGACATCGCCCTGGCCCGCCGTGTCCTCGGCTGGGAGCCGCGCGTGCCGCTGGAGGAGGGCCTCCGCCGGACGATCGCCTACTTCCGCGAGCACGCCTGAACGTCGCCCGGCCGACGGTGGCCATTTGTCGTTTGCCAAGGTCCCGGCCGGACCTACGTTCGCCCGCCTGATGTTTTCGTTCCTGCTCAAGCGGTTTTCCGGCCGGCATTACAAGAAGTTCCTCGAGAAGGCGCGTCCCATCGTCGCGCGCATCAACGAGCTGGAGCGTTCCTACCAGGAGCTGTCCGACGAGGCCCTGCGGGCCAAGACCGCCGAGTTCCGCGCCCGGGTCGCCGCCGCCGCGGATCCCCACGCGGCCCTGGACGCCGTCCTGCCGGAGGCCTTTGCCGCGGTCAAGAACGCCGCCCGTCGCCTCGTGGGCCGCACGGTCGTCGTGTGCGACCACGAGCTCCGCTGGGACATGGTGCACTTTGATACCCAGCTGATCGGCGGCCTCGCCTTGCACCAGGGACGGATCTCCGAAATGGCCACCGGCGAGGGCAAGACGCTCGTCGCCACGCTCCCGCTCTACCTCAACGCGTTGGCGGCCAAGAACACGCAGCTGGTGACGGTGAACGATTACCTCGCCCGCCGTGACTCCGAGTGGATGGGCCACCTGTATGCGTTCCTGGGCGTCTCCGTCGGCTGCATCCAGCAGCAGATGCCGCCCGAGGTCCGCCGCGAGATGTACGGCCGGGACATCACCTATGGGACGGCCAGCGAGTTCGGTTTCGATTACCTGCGCGACAACGGCATGGCCACGCGCCGCGAGGACCAGGTCCAGCGGGATCATTGGTACTGCATCGTCGACGAGGTGGACTCCATTCTGGTCGATGAGGCTCGGACCCCGCTGATCATCTCCGGTCCCGCCCCGATTGAGCGCGAGCAGCCCTTCACGCGGCTCAAGCCCGCCGTCGACCAACTGGTCAACGAACAGATCCGCCTGTGCAATCGGATCGTCGGCGAGGCCAAGGAGCTGCTCGAGAAGGCGGGCGCCGGCACCGAGGACCTCTCCCAGGGCGCCCGCAAGATGCTGCAGGTCAAGATGGGGCATCCGAAGAACAAGCAGCTCCTGCGCCTGATGGAGAATGGCGCGTGGCGGAAGTCCCTCGACCGGATGGAGACCGAACTCAACTCCGACCTGAACAAGGACGAGCTGTACCGGCTCAAGGAGGACCTGCTCTTCGTCATCGATGAACGGCAGCATCAGGCGGACCTCACCGAGATCGGCCGGCGCCGCCTGCGTCCGGACAACCCCGATGCCTTCGTCCTGCCGGACCTGGCGACGGAGTTCTCGGACCTCGACAAGGAAACCAGCCTGACGCCCGAGCAGCGTGAGGAGCGCAAGCTGGTTTCGCAGCAGCGCTTCGCCGGCGTCTCCGAGGAGATCCACGCCATCTCCCAGCTCCTGCGCGCTTATTCCCTGTATGAGCGGGATGTGGAGTACGTGGTCTCGCCCGACGGCAAGGTGCTCATCGTGGACGAGAATACGGGGCGCGTGATGCCTGGCCGGCGTTGGTCGGACGGCCTGCACCAAGCGGTTGAGGCCAAGGAAGGCGTTGCGATCGAGCGGGAGACCCGCACTTACGCGACGATCACGATCCAGAACTACTTCCGGATGTACGAGAAGCTCGCCGGCATGACGGGCACGGCCGAGACCGAGGCGACCGAGTTCAGCGACATCTACCGCCTCGCGGTGCAGGTCATCCCGACGAACAAGCCCTGCATCCGCATCGACCGCAACGACTCGATCTTCAAGACCCGGCGGGACAAGTACGCCGCGGTGGTCAAGGAAATCGAGGGTGCCCATCAACGGGGCCAGCCGGTGCTGGTCGGCACCGTCAGCGTGGAGTCCTCGGAGGTGCTTTCCCGGATGCTCAAGCGCGCCGGCATCATCCACACGGTGCTCAACGCCAAGTTCCACCAGCAGGAGGCCGATATCGTGGCCCGGGCCGGCCAGCGGGGCGCGGTCACCATCGCCACCAACATGGCCGGCCGCGGCACCGACATCAAACTCGGGGAAGGCGTGCGCGACCTCGGCGGGCTCTTTGTCATCGGCACGGAGCGGCACGAGTCCCGCCGCATCGACCGCCAGCTGCGCGGTCGGTGCTCCCGCCAAGGCGACCCCGGCCTGACCAAGTTCTACCTCTCCCTGGAGGACGACCTGATGCGCCTCTTCCTCCAGGGCAATCTCGCCTCCAAGCTGATGGAGGGCTCGATGCAGGAGGGCGAGGAACTGGAGCATCCCTGGCTGAACCGCTCGATCGAGAGTGCCCAGAAGAAGGTGGAGCAGCAGAACTACTCCATTCGGAAGCGGTTGCTCCAGTACGACGACGTCCTGAATCAGCAGCGCGAGGTCGTCTACGGGATTCGCAACGCCGCGATCCACGCCGAGCGCCCCAAGGACATCATCTTTGAGCAGATCGAGGAGGAGCTGGACCACCGGCTGCAGGTGGCGGGCTTCGGCGAAAAGGTCGGGCCGACCAAGACTTCCCTCGAGGGCGTCGTGGGTTGGCTCAACTCCCACTTCCCGATCAGCATCCGCGTCGAGGAGCTGGCGGGCGATAATGCGACCCCCGTGGTGGCGATGCTGCTCACCCGCATCCGCGAGGCCTATGCGGTCAAGGAGTCCGTCGAGGACCAGGCCGCCCTCGGCGCGCTCGAGCGCTATGTGGTGATCAATGCGATCGATCACCACTGGCAGGAACACCTGACCGAGATGGAGGAACTGCGGCGCTCGATCGGCCTCCGCAGCTACGGGCAGAAGGATCCCTTGGTCGAATACAAGGGCGAGGCCTACAAGTACTTCGAGGAGCTGATGGGCAACGTCCGCCTGCAGATCTGCACGGGGCTCTTCCGGAGCGCCTCCAATCTCGATTCCTTCGAGCAGATGCTGGCCCTGCTCAGCCGCACCGCGCGCGCCCAGGGGCCGCAGGAGGGCGGCGCGTCCGCCCAGGTCTCCACCACCGTTTCGACCGGAGGGAGCGCCGCGGCGCCGGCCGCGCCGGCGGAACAGGAGATCGTGCTGCCGGCGGTCACGATCCGCCGCGAAACCCCCAAAGTGGGCCGCAACGAACCCTGCCCCTGCGGGAGCGGGAAAAAGTTCAAGAATTGCCACGGGGCCTGAGCGGCCCCGGCCCCGCCGCCTACCAGAGCTTGCTGGCCACCTGGTAGGCCCCGGCCGTCACCATGCAGGCGGCGGCGCTCCAAAGCCCGAGGCGCCACAGCAGCCCCGGCCGCAACTCGGGCGGCGTGTGCCGGTAATGGAGCCGCAGGGCGAGGATCGCGAGGAACGGCAACATCAGCCCCTGGGCGATCGCGCCGACCAGCACCAGCGTCAGCGGTTCGCCGACCATCAGGTACAGGACCGTCCAAATCACCGGAAACGCCACGCAGAGCGTCCGGATGGTCCGGCGGCGCTGCTCCTCATCGCCGCGCTGCCGCCAGCCGAAGACTTCCAGTGCGTCCGTGATCAGCCGGGTATTGGCCGCCGTGGCCCCGAAGATCGTCGAATAAAGCACCGCCGCCGCCCCAATCAGGAATAGCCAAAGGCTCCAGGGACCGAAGGTCTCCACGTACATTCGCGAGAGCGTCGGGATCATGTCCGCATTCGAGAAATCCATCCCCTTGCGGCCCAGCACCGCCGCCCCGAGCAGATAGAAAGCCAGGGTCGCACCCGTGTAGACCACGAACGAAACCCAGGCGTCCGCGTGCAGCACGCGGATCCATCCCTGGGCCCGCTCGCGCCACTCCGGCGACCCATCCGCGGGCCCGACGTGCCGGGGATAGCCCTTCTCGATGAGCCAATAGGGATAATAGATGAGCTCCGAGGCCCCGACCCCGATGACCCCGAAGGCCGCGAAGGCCACGGTGAAGCTGGCGGGAAGCTGGAAGCTCAGCCCCTCCGCCAGATTGGCGCCGGTGATCGCATAGGGGGTGAACTGCAGGGCTCCCACCGCCACGACCGTGCACGCCGTGAACGCGACCACCATCGCGGTCGAGGCGCGCTCCACCGCCCGGTAGCGGCCCACGACCAGCAGGACCGCGGTCAGGCCCCCGATCAGGCAGGCGGTCACCGCCTTGGGCAACGGCAGCCCCGCCAAGGCCAGCACACTCGCCACGCCCCCGAGCATGCCCGCGATCTGGAACACCGTCGCGATGAACATCACCGCCCACACCCAGACCATCCACGAAACGCGCCACCGCGGCCCGGGCATCGCATCCATCGCCTGCAGCGACGAGGCCCCCGTGGCCACCGTGTGCCGCCCCAGTTCGATCTGCACGAACACCTTCAGCAGGCAGCCGAGGATCATGAACCACAGCAAGGTGAAGCCCGCACTCGCCCCCAGCTTGGGCGTCACGATCAACTCGCCGGAACCGACGATCGTCGCCGTGATGATGAGTCCGGGACCAATCTGGCGCAGAATCGCGCCCGGACCGCGCGGAACCTCGGGAAAGGCAGGGGAGGGGGGCATAGGGGGTTCCGGAGTGTGAGGGGGGCGGCGGGAGGCCGACAACCTTCTTCCCGCTTCTCTCCGGATGGTTTTTTCAGCTGGAGCCCCCGGAGCGGATCGCCGTCCCCACCGAGGCCCCGGGCTCCCTTGAACATCCGTCGTTCTGCCTCCAATCCTCGTCCAATGCTCCTTCAGTCTGCCCGGGGACTCCGTTGCGGCGCCCTCGGCGCCCTCGCGCTCGTCCAACCGGAGTTCGCGACGGTGTCGACCGGTGGCGGGGCCGCCGTCGGCGCGGCCGGCAAAGCAAAGGCCCCGCGTCCCGGGAGGGGCGCGGGGCCTTGATCGAACCGCCGGCGATTACTTGCGGGCGGCCTTGAGGTCGGTCACCGCCGCCTGCGCCGCCGCCAGCCGCGCCACGGGGACGCGGTAGGGGGAGCAGCTCACGTAGGTGAGCCCGAGGCGGTGGCAGAACTTCACCGAGTCCGGATCGCCGCCGTGCTCGCCGCAGATGCCGAGCTTGAGGCCCGGGTTCTTGCCGCGGCCCTTCTCGACCGCGATCTTCATCAGCTGGCCGACACCGGTCTGGTCGATCGAGGCGAAGGGATTCTTCGTCACGATCTCGGCCTCCTGGTACGGGGGGAGGAACGAGCCGGAGTCGTCGCGGGACATCCCGAGGCAGGTCTGCGTCAGGTCGTTGGTGCCGAAGCTGAAGAACTCGGCGGTTTCGGCGATCTCGTCGGCGGTGAGGGCACCGCGGGGGATCTCGATCATCGTGCCCACGGAGTAGGCGATGCGGGTCTTGCGCTCGGCCATGACGGCCTTGGCGACGTCGTGGACGATGGCGACCTGCAGATCGAGCTCCTTCTTGAAGCCGACCAGCGGGATCATGATCTCCGGCTTGGCCTTGTGGCCCTGCTTGTTGGCGTCGGCGGCGGCCTCGAAGATCGCGCGCGCCTGCATTGCGGTGATCTCGGGGTAGCGGATGCCGAGGCGGCAGCCGCGGAAGCCGAGCATCGGGTTGAACTCGTGGAGCTCGTGGACGCGGCCCATGATCTTCTCGACGCTGATGCCGAGCTTCCGCGCGAGGTCCATCTGCTGCTCCTTGGTGTGGGGCAGGAACTCGTGCAGCGGGGGATCGAGGAACCGGATGGTGGCCGGGAAGCCCTTGAGGGCCTTGAAGATCCCGTGGAAGTCCGCCCGCTGGTAGGGCAGGAGCTTGGCGAGGGCCGTCTGGCGGGCCTCGAGCGAGTCGGCGAGGATCATCTCGCGCATCGCGTCGATCCGGTCACCCTCGAAGAACATGTGCTCCGTGCGGGTGAGGCCGATGCCGGTGGCGCCGAAGGCGATGGCGTTCGCGGTCTGCTCGGGGGTATCCGCATTGGTGCGGACCTGGAGCTTGGTGACTTGCGCGCACCACTTCATCAGCTGGGCATAGCTGCGGAACTTCTCGGTCGACTGGGCGGCCTTGTCGCCGTTCAGCAGGCCGGAGATGATCTCCGAGGGGGCGGTCTTGATCTGGCCGGCGTAGACCGTGCCGGAGGTGCCGTCGATGGAGAGGTGATCCCCCTCCTTGAAGACTTGGCCGGCGATGGTGGCCGTCTTGGCCTCGTAATCGATGTGGACCGCGGAGGCGCCGCAGACGCAGACCTTGCCCATCTGGCGGGCGACGAGGGCGGCGTGCGAGGAGACGCCGCCGCGGGCGGTGAGGATGCCTTCCGCGGCGATCATGCCCCGCAGGTCCTCGGGCGAGGTCTCGACGCGGACAAGGAGCACCTTCTCCCCGCGGGCCGCGGCCTGCACGGCGCGGTCGGCGTTGAAGTACACCTTGCCGGTGGCGGCGCCCGGGCCGGCGGGGAGGCCGGTGGCGATCGCCTTGGCCTTCTTCACCTCAGCGGGATCGAAGATCGGGGCGAGGAGCTGCTCCAGCTGGTCGGCCGGGTTGCGCAGGATGGCGGTCTGCCAGTCGATCAGCTTCTCCTTCACCATATCGATGGAGAACTTGAGGGCGGCGGCCGCGGTGCGCTTGCCGTTGCGGGTCTGCAGCATGAACAGCTTGCCTTCCTGGATCGTGAACTCGACGTCCTGCACGTCCTTGAAGTGCTTCTCCAGGATCTGGCGGACCTTCAGGAGTTCCGCGTAGGTCTTGGGCATCTGATCCTTGAGCTTGAGCACGGGCTCGGGCGTACGCACGCCGGCGACCACGTCCTCGCCCTGGGCGTTGATCAGGAACTCGCCGTAGAACTCGTTCGCGCCGTTGGCCGGGTTGCGGGTGAACGCCACGCCGGAGCCGGAGGTGTCCCCGGTGTTGCCGAACACCATCGCCTGCACATTCACGGCGGTGCCCCAGGCTTCCGGGATATTGTACTTGCGGCGGTAGACCTTCGCCCGGTCGTTCATCCAGGAGCTGAAGACGGCTCCGGCGGCGCCCCGCAGCTGGTCCCAGGGATTGTCCGGGAAGACCCTGCCGGTGCGCTCCTTGACCAGCTTCTTGAAGCGGCGCACCAGCTCCTGCTGGTCCGCGGCGGTCAGCTTCGAGTCCTCGATGTCGGCGTGGTACACCTCGTGCTTGTAGGAGTGGATGACGGTCTCGAACGGCTCGTGATCCTCGTTCTCGCGCTTCTGCACGCCGAGCACAACGTCGCCGTACATCTGGATGAAGCGGCGGTAGCAATCCCAGGCGAAGCGCTCGTTCTGGGTGGCGCGCACCAGCGCGAGCACCGAGGCCTCATTGAGGCCGAGGTTGAGGATGGTGTCCATCATCCCGGGCATCGAATCGCGCGCGCCGGAGCGGACGGCGACAAGGAGCGGCATCCCGTCGGTGGCACCGAACCGGGTGCCCATGATGCGCTCCATATTGGCGACGCCGGCCTCCATCTGGGCCTGCAGCTGCTGGGGGTAGGTTTTCCGGTTCGCGTAAAAGTAGGTGCAGACCTCCGTGGTGATGGTGAAGCCCGGGGGCACCGGCAGGCCAATGCGGGTCATTTCCGCCAAATTGGCGCCCTTGCCGCCGAGGAGGGCCTTCATCGAGCCGTCGCCGTCAGCGCGGCCGGCCCCCCACGTGTAGACGTACTTCGGGCCTTTGGAGGCGGATTGCTTGGCGGAGGCCTTGGCCTTCGACGCGGGTTTCCGGGCGGTTTTTTTGGCAGCCATCGTGGTGTGGTTGAGGGTTGGGAAAAGGGTCGCGCCCGCGCGGGCGCACGGGCCCCTGCCGCAATAGGGGGCGCCTCCGGGGTGTCAACGGCGCAGCAGGCTCCCGTGCGCCGAGATTGGGGAGGGCCGCACATCGCGCTTCCGTTTTCCGGGAATTCCGCCAGCGTCTCGGGTCCCTTCGTTTGCTGTGACTTCGCTCAACCCAGTTCCTGACGATCCCTACGTGCCCGCCGAGGCCCTGCCGTCCCCGCGGGAGAAGCCAATGGGCTTCTGGCAACACCTCGAGGAACTGCGCGGGGTGCTCATGAAGAGCGTGGTCGCCTTCGTGATCTGCGCGGTCATCGTGGGCTCCTTCGCCACCAACTTCATGGATTGGTTGAAGTGGCCCCTGATGACGGTGGCCAAGGATTACCCGCAGCTGGACACCAGTTTGGGCACCCTCTCGATCCTCGAGGTGTTCAACATGATCATCCAGCTGTGCGTGTTCGGGGGCCTGCTCCTCGCCAGCCCGCTCATCCTTTTCTTCATCAGCCAGTTCGTCTCCCCGGCCCTTACGGACCGCGAATTGCGCGCGGTGAAGCCGATGTGCCTTTCCGCGTTCGTGCTGTTCGTGATCGGGGCCAGCTTCAGCTTCTTTCTGCTGATGCCGAGCACGGTCCGCATCGCGATCGAGCTCAACCAGGCCTTCGGCCTCGAGACCCGTTGGACGGCGGGGAATTACTTCTCGACGATGACATGGTTGGTGCTCGGTTCCGGCGCGGTGTTCGAGTTTCCGCTGGTGATCATCCTTCTGGTTTGGCTGGGCGTCCTGACGACCGCTTTCCTGCGCAAATATCGGCGGCACGCCATCGTGCTGATCTTCGTCATCGCCGCCGTGGTCACGCCCACCCCGGACCCGGTGACCCAGAGCGTCTTTGCCGCGCCCCTCTACGCCTTGTTCGAGCTCTCGATCCTGGTGTCCTCCCGCGTCGAGAAGCGGAAGGCCGCCGCCCGTGCCGTCTGAGCCCCTAGCGTGGGGTGGGCGGCGCAGCGGCGGAGCGGCCGGGGCGAGCCAAGTTCGGCCACGCCAAGCGCCCGCCTGCCCGGAGGGCGCAGCGGCGGACGCGGGCCGCCGAGCTCCGGCAACCGGCCGCAGGGCGACCCGCCCGGCGGCTTAAATTCCGCGGCGGCGCGTGTGGCGCGCTTGCGGCGGGCCGGGGATTAACCCGGTGGCACCGTGAGCCGGTCGCCGCTTGGAGCAAGGACTCAGAAGGTGCCCCGCAGGCCGAAGGAACCCAGGGCTCCGTAGGAGTTCGTCGAGGAGCGCCGCGCGTAGGCGGGGGTATCGGCCTGATAGCGAGACTGGTTGAAGTGCACGTTGGCCACGTTCCGGCAGTTGACGAACAGGGAGATGCGTTTGGATGCCTGGTAGGTCAGATTGAGGTCGAGGGTCGTCCGCGCATCCTGGTAGACGAAGGCGAGCGGGCCTTGGCCTGTGGAGGGGCCGCGTTTCTGCTCCCCACGGTGATGCCACTTCGCCATCAAGGTGAAGGGATTGCGGGAGATGGTGAGGCCCCAGTTCATGCTCTCGGGGATGAAGCGGTTGAAGTCCGCGGTGCGGCTGCCGGCGAGCCGCAGCTTGGTGTAATTGGCGAAAAGCGTGAAGTGACGTCCCAGCGCACCGAGTGGGGCCAGGGACTGCCGGACGTTGAGCTCGTAGCCGGAGACCTCGGCGTCACCCGAATTGATGGTCGTGTTGAGCTGCCAGCCGACATAGCGGGGGTCCAAGCCGAAGTTCTCTAGATCCTCGGCCGTGGCGAAAGTCTGCAGGGTGCCGAAGAAATTGGCGATGTCCTTGCGGAAGGCGCCCGCCGTGAACATGCCGCCGCTGTCCGTGTAGTACTCCGCCGAGAGGTCATAGTTGTGGGCGGTCCAGGGCTTCAGCCCCGTATTGCGCACGGTGATGTTGCCACGAATGGCGCTCGGATCCGCGTTCTCGTCGAGGTCGGCCTCGTTGATGGTCGCGTTCGGAACGATATTGGTGAAGTCGGGGCGGCCGTAGGTCCGCGCGTACGCGGCCCGGAACAGCAGGTTCGCCGTGGCGTTGAAGGTGAAGTGCAGGCTGGGGTAATACCCGTCGTAGGAGCGCTCGGCGCGGTTGGCCCGCTCGAGGCGGATGAGGCGGAGTTCCTCCATCGAGCCGACCGCGCCGGCTTCCGGCCGGCGCACCCGCTGGCCGGCAGCGTTGCGGACGAAGGCGCCGGAGGCGGTCCGTTGCCAGACATTGGCCGGTTCAAAAACGGGTCCCTGGCCGAGGTCGGTCGTTTCCTCGTAACGAACGCCGCCGAGGACAATCAGCCGGTTGCTGAGGAGGCGAGACTCGCCCTGCAGGTAAAGGGCCTTCACCTGCTCCCGCAGCCACTCGGAGGCGACGATCCGGCTCTGCTCCTGGGCGACGACCTGGGCCGGCGTCTGCACGAAGAGGCTGGGATTTTTCTTCCAGGCCTCGACGGCGACGTTGGTCGAGGTCCAGGGGATGTTGTCGAAGCCGAAATAGTTCGGCCGGTTCTTGTAGACCTGCGCGAGGAATGGGGCGGGGGAGACGTCTCCCGGCGTCGCCGGATTGTACGTCCACTGGCGGTTCCATTCGCGCCGGTCGCGTTCCTGGGAGCGGAACAGCCCGCCCGCCTGCAGCGAGGAGTTGATCCCGAAGAGGGTCAGGTTGCGCCGCAGGAGGGCGTCGCCGCCCCAGAGGTTCTCCTTGTGGTCCCGGTAGGCGTTGGAGGTCGCGGTGGTCAGCCGGTAATTGCGGAGGTCGTTCAGGTCCAGTTCCCGGTTGTTGTTGTCGAAGGCGCGGATGCGGGCCGGGTGGTCCGGGGCGATGCCCTCGAAGGTCACGCGGGCGGGATTGAGCAGCGAGATGTTCAGCTGATTGAAGCTGCCCTTCTCGTGGTAGCGACGCCAGGTCTTCGAGGTCGACAGGTGGGCGCCGGAATCAAATCGCCAAGTGCCGTTGTCAAAGCGGTAGCGTGCGTTGGTGCCCAGCGTCCGCGCCGCGATGTGAATCGCGTTGCCGGAGAAGGTCACGCCGCCGCGGCCGGTCGCGCCGATGGTGGTGTCGGGACTGAAGCTGAGGGCCGTGCCCCCCGCCACGCTGGGGTTGGGGTTGGTGCCGGTGGTCGCCGAACGATTCACGTTGCCGTTCTTGTCCCGGTAGTAGGTCGCCTGACCGCCGAGGGAGAGGACCGAATTCGGGGTCACGCGCCAATCCGCCTTCAGGCTTGTCGAGTCACGGGTGTACCACTTGGGCGCGTCGATGATCTGGTGGGTCTGGAGGAACGGGCGGGACGGGGAGGCGCCGGTGTTCGCGGCGGTGGCGTTCCAGGTCATCCCCGAGATGTTCTGCTCGTTCCACTGCTGGGAGGAGAGGCCCGTGAAGACGATGCCGAAGTCCTTCGAGATCGGGAGGGTGTAGTCGAAATCGAAGCCGGGCTTGATCCGGCGCTCGCGGGTGTCGAAGGGGAAGGGCTGGCGCTTCCACTGCAGGCCGTCGCTGCTGGCCGTCATCGTCACCCGGTAATTGAACTGGGCCCGGCTGCGCTCGAAGGCGCTCTTGCTGACCATGTTGACGGTGCCGGAGATGCCGTCGGCCGGATTGGCCGGGGTGGGGACCTTCGTGACCTCGATGCGCGAGGTGTTGTTGATCGAGACCTGGGTGAACAGGAACGAGCGGTTGGCCGCGCTGCCCGAGGCATTGGCCAACTGGGAGCCGTCCATCGTGACCGCGGTGAGGTTCGGATCGAAGCCGCGGATCGCGACCGCATTGGGCGAGGCATCCGAATACTCGATGGTCACGCCGGGGAGGAACTTCATGAACTCCGCCACGTTGCCCTCGGCCACGTCCCCGAAGGCATCGGTCGCGACGACGTTCTTGATGTTGGGGGCGAAGCGCTGCTCGTTCGTGGCGAGGGCCTCCCCCTCGTTCAGCTTGGAGGAGGAAAGGACAAACGCATCGAGCTTGACCACGCCGCCGGCGGCGGCCCCGTAGGCCGCTTGATTGGTCAGGTTGAAGTCGCGGCGCACGGTTTCGCCCACCCGCAGTTCCACCGTCGCCGTGGCCGGATCAAGGCCGGAATAAAAGGCCTCGATCGTGACTCGGCCGGCGGGCAAGGCGGGAAAGCGGAAGGTGCCCGTCTCGTCCGTGAAGGTCGTCTGGTCGGTCCCCCGCACGCTCACCCGCGCGTTGTTCAGGAACTGGCCGGTGACCTCGTTCTGGACCCGTCCGCTGAGGGCGGCCGTGGCCCCCGGGGTTTGCGCCAGCATCGTGCCGGCGAGGAGGAAGAAAAGGCTGAGCAGGCGAAGCGCGAGGGCGCGCGGAGCGACGGGCAGGCCGTCCGGGGGTGGGGTGGTCATGGGGGGAGCCAAGCGGACTTGCGGGTCGGGAGTCGAGCGCGATGCCCGCCTTCCGGGCGGAAGGCCCTTGCCCGCGCGCTACCCGAGGGGCTAGGGATCCCGGCGCGGTCCTCTCCCCGATGCGCCTCCTCCTTGGTCTTTCCCTCCTCCCGTCGCTGCTTGGCCTGATGTTCGCCGGTGAACCTGGGGGGGCGGCGGGCGGGATCACGCTGCGCGTCGGGGCGGCTCGGGCCGACATCACCCCGTCGGTCGAGGTGCGGAACTGGGTGAGCGGCAAGCCGTACGGGGTGGTGCACGATCCGTTGGCCGTGCAGGCGCTGGTGCTGGAGGACGGGCGGACCAAGGCGGTGCTGCTCCGCTGGGATCTCACCGACATTTCGGAATCGCTCCGGGACGAGGTCCGGGCGCGGGTAGGGCGGGCCTTGGGCATTCCCGGCGGACAGATCCTGCTCAATGCCAGCCATACCCATTCGGCGCCGTGGGCGCCCGTTTATGCGGGCGGGCACCGCGGCCGGGAGCGGGACTCGTGGTGGGCGATCCGGCATATGCCGGCGCAGAACGATTATCCGCCCTACCGGGCCTGGATGGAGCGTCTGCTGGCCGCGGCCGAGGAGGCGTCCCGCGCGGCCGCCGCCGCCGCCCAGCCGGCGCAACCGTGGATTGGCCGGGTCGGGATCCAGGAGTACCTCTACAATCGCCGCCCCCGCGCCCCGGCCTGGGGGGTGGCGGGCAAGCCGCCGGCCGCGGTCGGCTACACGCAGGAAGGCTGGGATGCGCACGTCCTGCAGGGTGGGGCGACCTTCGGCCCAGTCGACCGCACGCTCGCCCTCGTGGCCTTCCGGGCCGCCGGGGGGAAGACCGTGGCCACCGCGTTTCACGCCGCCTGTCATTCGGTTTCGATCTATCCCTTTCAGCCGGGCATCTCGGCGGATTGGCCGGCGCCCGCGGCCGCCGCGCTGACGGCCGCCTTCGGCGGCGAGAGCCTCTTCTTTCAAGGGTGTTCCGGCGACATCACCCCGTGGCTGCGCGGGTCGGCAGCGGTGCGGGAAATGGCGGCCGGGCTGGCCCGCAAGGCGGAGGCCGCCGTGCGTTTTGCCGTGCCCTTGGAAACCATGCCGCTCCGGTTCGGGCAAGTGAACGTGGAACTGCCGCTGCAACCCGCGGCCAAGGCCCGCATCGGCGCGGACACCGTGGCCGCGGAGGTGCAGGTGATCGCCTGTGGTCCGCTGGCCTTCGTCACCCTCCCCGGGGAACCCCTGACCGATCTGGGGGTGGCGATCCGCGAACAGTCCCCCTTCCCCCAGACCTTGGTGCTGGGCTACAGCAACGGGAACGGGGTCCACTACGTGGGGATGCCGGGCGAAAAGGCCCGGGGCGGCTACGAGATGGGCGTAGCCGGCGCGGGCACGGACGAGTGCGGCGCGCTGCTGGTCGGGGCGGCGACGCGGCTCCTCCGGAACGTTTATGACGAGTCCGGGTATCCCCGGCGCTGACCGGGGGCCGGGCCGGTTCAGAAGCGGACGGTGACGTTCAGTTCCGTCTGCAGCGGGACGACGTAGCTGTAGCGGTAGACGTTGCGGCCGTCATTCATCGTCGTGAAGCTGGTCTTGCGGAGTTTGCCGTTCTCCCAATCCGTCAGGTTGCGGAAACCCAGGCGCACGCGCACCTGCTGGTTCCACATCTTCTGGTCGCGCATCACGTAGCCGTGCATCAGGTGGGTGGCGCCGCCGATCATTTCCTGACCATTCGGGATGCCGAAGAGGTAGTCGTCGCGCCAGCTGCCGTTCAGGCCGACGCGGACGCCGCGCAGGGGCGCCCAAGTGTCACGCTGGAACGCGTAATCGACGACCCAGCTGGCCGACCAGGGCGAGGCGCGGGGCCCGGCGGGCTTGGTATCGATGTCGAGCGTGTCGAGGAGCAGCTTCGCCTCCGTCAGCAGCGTGGGCAGTTCGTTGCCGCGCCGGACGGCGGCCTCGTAGTAGCCGCGAAAGCGGTCGAGGTCCGGCTGGCCGCGCACTTCGGTGCGGGCGAGGGTGAAGCGCAGCTGGAGCCCGCGCACCGGGCGCAGGTTGAGGGTGAGGTCGGCGCCGCGGGAGTTTTCCGTCGACTTGTAGTAGCGGGAGGCGCTGGCCGTGCCCTCTTCCCCGTACTTGTAGCGGGGATCACCGGGCAGGATGTCGTTCGGGTTCATCAGGTCCTCAATCTCGGCGGTGTTGAAGTCGACGACGTTGTTCCAGCTGAGCGCTACGTTTTGGCGCTCAATGTCGAAGACGCCCAGGTTCACGCTGGCCCGGTCCTGCCAGAAGCTGCCCTTCAGGCCGACCTCCTTGGTCACGCCGGTGATCGGCGGGAAGCGCTCGCGGTCGAAGGTGCGGAGCCCCTGGAAGCGGAAGGATTCCGAATAGACGCCGTACGCGTTCAGATCCCGCGTCAGCATCACGGTCAAACCGCCCGTGAAACTGGTGTTCTCCAGCCGCAATTGCTGGTTCTGCACGTATTCCCCGGGGAGGGCCTTGGCGCGCACGGGCGGCTCGATGTCCTCGGCGTAGGGGCCAAACTTGCGCCGGCCCTCGTACTCCCAGTTGCGGTTCCAGTCGTGGCGGGCGCCGACGAGGGACTGGATGCGACCGTTGAGGTAGCGTCCGCTGGCCGAGAAGGCGATGGCGGAGGCTTGGCGCCACTGGGTGCCGTCCGTGGCGCTGGTGCCGGAGGGGAAGAACGCCAGCGACTTGGGCGTGATGTCGGGGGTGGTGGGGAGGTTGGCCGGCTTCATCGCGTCGAACAGGGCGCGCGAGTAGAAGCGCGGGTCGTCGAAGAAGAGCCGCAGGCGGACGCGGTCGAGGTTGGTGTTGAGGCTGGCGGCAGTGCCGCGGTCAACGTTGCGGGTGTTGAAGGTGTTGAAGCGCCAATTGATTACCTGGTCCTCGCGGTATTCCGCGCTGGCGACGAACAGCTGCTGCATCCACTTCCAGCGATCAAATTTGTAGACCGCGGTCCCGCGGAACGAATCGACGATGTTGCCGAACCGCTTCTCATCGAGCTCCGACTCGACGTACGGGCGGCCGTCCACGTCGATGCTGATGGTGCTGGAGAAGAAGTTGTCGTTGCGGATGGCGGTCTGTTTCTGGTGATTGTAGGCGAGTTCGAGGCCGACGGGCCCGAGGCGCTGTTCGAGGGTGGCGGTGTAAGTGTGGAACGGGCGGTTCTGGCGGTCGAAGGAGCCGCGCAGGTTATAGTGCTTCGGGTAGCCGGCAAAGCGCCGCGTTCCGATCACGGCGCCCGCCGCGTTGCGCATCGTCACATCAAAGAACCCGCCCTCGACGAGGGACGGCGAGCCGCCGATCGGGCCATTCGAGCGGTCGGCGGAGGGAAGGCTGGCGCGTACAATCCACTGGCCGTCGGAAGTGTAGTAGAGGCGATCCGAGGTGTAGGCGCGGGACCGGGCGGAGATCTCGCGGATGGTCACTCCGCCGAAACCGCGGACGTTCTCGAAATCCCCGCGTTCGTATTCCAGCCGGATCAGGGTCTGCGGGAGCGGCTGCCACGTCGTGGTCAGGGTCTCCCCCTCCAGTTGGTACGTGGAGGCATCCTGGAACGTCCGCTCCTGGCGGCGCACGGCGTTGAGGCGGAGGGCGAGCCCGTCGCGCAGCTTTCGGTTGTAATCGAGCTGGAAGCGGTAGGCGCCGTCGTTGTTGTAGGCGGCGAAGAGCGTGCCGAAGTTCTTCATGATGGCCCGCTTGGTGAAGACCGAAGCCTGACCTCCCGGTTCGACGTCGCCGAAAATGAGCGAATTGGAGCCCTTGCCGAAGTCGATCCGCTCCACGTTGTAGGTGTCGCTGGGCACATACCAGCGGAAGTAATTGCGGGTCGCGGTGGATCCGGAGAGGCCGCGGAAGGAGATCGCGCCGCCCTGGTTGTCATTTTCCAGCGTTGGCGGGGCGTAGGCGTTGGCCACGAAGTTCGCGACTTCGTCCGCGGTGTACAGGCCCAGATCCTCGATGAAGTCGGCCGTGATGGCGTCGATGTTCACCGGCACGTCCTTCAGCGCCTGCTTGGTGCGGGTGGCGGAAAGGGTCTCGTTGGCGGACCAGCCGGTCTCCCGTTCGGTCGCGATGATGAAGGGGGAAAGGGTCACGGTCTCCTCGCCGGCGGAAGGCGTGGTCGGCGCGGCGGGTCGGGTCTGGGCGAAGCCGGTGGCTGCGGGGACGCTGAGGAGCGCGCAGAGCAGCGCGGGAACCAGGCGCAAGGTGGCGAGGGGCATAGGTCGGGTCGGAGCGTGGCGGGGTGTCGGTGCGGAGGCGATGAAGAACCTGTAATCCGGTTTTGCAAAGCGCCATTCGCTGTCCGGGCGGTCAGCAGGATCCGGGATTGAGTTCGCCGGCGCCCTCGGGCACGTCACGGGAGGATGAATCCGTGGATGGCGGAAGCAATGCGGTGGTTTGGGCCCGAGGATACGGTGTCCCTCGCGGAGATCCGCCAGACCGGCGCCACGGTCGTCTATTCGGCGCTGCACGACATTCCCGCCGGCGAGGCATGGCCGGCCTTCGACATTCTGGCCCGGCAGCAGCTCATTGCGGCGGCGGGTTTGAGCTGGGACGTGGTGGAATCCTTGCCGGTCTCGGAGGCCATCAAGTCCCGCACCGGAGCGTTTGACCGTCATCTGGAGAATTATCGGATCACCCTCGCGCGTCTTGGCGCGGCCGGGATCAGGGTGGTCGTCTACAATTTCATGCCCGTGCTTGATTGGGTCCGCACCGACCTGGCGCATCTCCTTCCCGATGGCCGAGAGGCGTTGCGGTACGAACCGTGGCGCTTCGCCGCGTTCGATGTCCACGCCCTAGGTCGCCCCGGAGCGGAGCGGGACTGGAGCCCGGAGGTGCTCGCGGCGGCCCCCCGCGGTTGGCGCGAACTGGGCGCGGCCGGGCAGGCGGCCCTGACGCGCCAGACCCTGGACCTGTTCCCGGGGGTCCGACTCGGGCTTTCCGTCGAGGACCTGCGGGCGATGCTGGCCCGCCATGCCGGGGTGGGGGCGGCCGGATTGCGGCGGCATCTGGCGGCGTTTCTGGACGCGGTCCTGCCGGCGGCGGAGGCGGCCGGGGTGCGTTTGGCAATCCACCCGGATGATCCGCCGTTTCCGGTCCTGGGTCTGCCGCGGATCGTGTCCACGGCGGCCGACCTGGCGGCGATCTTCGGCCTGTCGGCCTCCCCGGCGAACGGGGTCTGCTTCTGCACGGGATCCCTGGGGGTGCGGCCGGAAACCGATCTCCCGGGCCTCGTGCGCCAGTGGGGCCCGCGGATCCACGCCGTCCATCTGCGGAGCGTGCAACGGGAGCCGGGCGGTGCGTTCCACGAGTCCGGCCACCTGGAGGGGGACGTGGATTTGCCCCCGGTGGTGGCGGCGTTGCTGGCGGAGCAGGCGCGGCGGCGGGCGGAGGGCCGCGCGGACTGGCGGATCTCCTTCCGACCGGACCATGGGCATCGGATGCTCGATGACTTCCGGCGCGCGGCGCCGACTTGCCCCGGTTACCCGCTGATCGGGCGCTTGCGGGGACTGGCGGAACTGCGGGGCTTGCAGCGGGGGCTGGCTTACGCGGCGGCCGGCTGATTTCCGTCGTGCAAAATGCGCGAAACCGGTCCGTGCTGCCGCGGTTGCTTATGAAGTCCCTCCTCCTCCTTACCCTCTGCCTCCCGTTGGTTGCCTGCGGCGCCGCCGCCGACAACAAGCCCCATCCGGTTGGTTACGATGACACTCCGTTGATTCCAGGTACCAATTGGAAGGTTCACGACATTGCGCGGCCTGCACCCCCGGTCGTCACCCCGGCGGCCCGGCCCGGCGGCGCGCCCTCCGATGCGATCATCCTGTTCGATGGCACCAGCACCGCGCAGTTTTACGCCAAGAAGAAGGATGTCCCGGGCAAGCACCCCTCGCCCTGGAAGATCGAGAACGGCGAACTGCTCGTCGATGGCGGCGATTGCTGGACCCACCTGGAGTTCGCCAGCTGCCAGCTGCACCTCGAATGGAAGAGCGAGCCGCACACCAAGGGTAACTCCCAGAAGAAGGGGAACGGCGGCGTGTTCTTCATGGATCGCTATGAGAGCCAGATCCTCGACTGCGACAATAACCCGACCTATGCCGACGGGATGGCGGGGGCGGTGTATGGCCAGACCCCGCCAATGGTGAACGCGGTCCGTAAGGCGGGCGAGTGGCAGTCCTACGACATCGTCTTCACGGCCCCGAAGCTGAAGGACGGCAAGGTGGTCGAGCCGGCCCGGATCACCACCTTCGTCAACGGCGTGTGCGTGCAGAACAACACCGTCATCATGGGACCCACGCTCCACAAGAAGGCGACGTCGTGGAATGGGACGTTCCCGGCGAAGGCCTCGCTGCGGTTCCAGGACCACAAGAACGAGCCCCCGGTGCGCCTGCGTAACATCTGGGTGCGCCCGTTGCCCTGATCCGGCAACCGCCGTCTTAAGGCAGAACGCCCCCGGCCCCGGGGCCCCGCCCCAGCCGGCCAGCTCGAGGTCGCCGGCGCGGAGATCGTTTCGTCCGCGACACTGCCGTTGCTCTACGTCGAGACGGGCTACGAGCCGCTCTGGCGTGCGCCCGGCGGCGTCGAGGCGCTCATCTCGCTGGTGACGGAGAGCCG
>JBMTAG010000003.1:0-80487 GCA_049428505.1 Opitutaceae bacterium
GCGAAGCCCGCCCGCGCGAAGACGTTCACGCACTCCTGATGGACGTCGCGCCCGTTGACCCCGGCGTGGAGGCGCCGCAGGGCGGCCCGCTGGGCCTCACGCACGGCGTGCACCAGCGCCTGCTGGCGCTCGGTCGCGCGGCCGCGGAGGAAGGTGCGGGTCATGTCCCCGTGGTAACCGTGGCGGGTCACCCGCGGGAAGATGTCCACGATGATCAGCTCGTTCGGGCGCAGCGGCCCGTGTCCCCGCTCGTGCGGATCACACGCCTGGTCGCCGCCCGCGACGATGGTGTGGGCCGAGACGGCGCCGGCCTCCAGCACCGCGACCTCGATCGCGAGCTTCACCGACTCGCTGGTGACGACCCGGCCCCGATGGTAGAGGCGTCGGCCGCGGACCTTGCTTGCGCGCAGGATGCGTTCCGCCGCCGCGAGGCCGAGGGCGCTGCAGCGGTTGCCCTCGCGGAGCGCCGCGATCTCCGCGGGGGTCTTGATTTCCCGTTCGGGAAAGAGCGCCCCCCGCGCGATTTCCAGCTCGAGGCCGAGCGCCGTGAGCTGCGTGTAGAGCCCCGCCGGGAAGATTTCCGGGATCCGGAACCGGCGTTGCCCCAGATCGCGCGCGGCGAGGGCGATCACCTCCGCGGCGCCGGGGCGGCGCTCCGGCCATTCCCGGCGCGCCCGCTCAAGGTAGCCATCCAGCGGCTGGACGACGTCGAAGCGGGACGTGCGGCGCACGCGGCCGAACTCAAGGGCGCTCACGATGGCGTGGCGGCGGCGGCCGTGGCCGAAGCAGATGAACGGGTCGCTCATCTCGACCCCGCCGAAATAGAGGGCGTCGGGGCAACTGTGCGTGTCCGCGTAGAGGAGCGGGGGAATTGCGGCGGTGGGTCGGGGCACGGTGAGGCGGGGATTGAGTTGCGGCGGCGGGGTGATTAGCCCTCCGCGCGTGAAAAACGCAAATCCGGTTTTGGCGCTGGCGCTGCTGGCGGTGTGGGCCGCGCTCGCGGGCTGCGGGCGGGGGAATTCGGGGGAGGCCGCCCCGCCCGCGCCGAAGGGCCCCGCCGAGTACTTCCCGGTGGGGCTGGGCGGGCGGACGGTGCGCCTCCAGCTCGCGGTGCGCCTGCCCGAGATGCAGCGGGGCCTCATGGAACGCCGCGACCTGGGGCCGGACGACGGGATGATCTTCGTCTACGAGCGCCCCCAGCGGCTCAGCTTCTGGATGCGGAACACGCCCACCCCGCTCGACATCGGGTTCTTCCGCGCGGACGGGACGCTCGCGGAGATTCACCCGCTGCACCCGTTCGACGAGACGCCGGTGGGTTCACGCGCCGAGGACCTGCAGTTCGCGGTCGAACTCCACCAGGGCTGGTTCCGCGCGCACGGGGTGAAACCCGGCGCGCGCCTCGACCTCGATGCCCTGCGCGCGGCGCTGCGGGCCCGGGGCTTCGACCCCCGGCGCCACGGCCTCTAACCCTGCTCCTTCGGAATCTCGTTGTCGGTGCGGATCACCAGCACCGGGGTCTTGGTCTTCACCCAGACGTCGGTCTCCTTGAGGAACTTCGCGGGGACGTGCTCGATCGCCTCCCCAACGGTCTTCACCGGCAGCAGGCGGCCCTTCTTGGTGGTGTTGAAGTCATAGACGGCGCGGAAGAGGCGGTCCTGGGTCGTCGCCACACTCTCGTTTTCCGGGATCTGCAGCACCCAGCCCACGAAGTCGTGCTGCGGGAGCCGCTCGTCCGGATCGCTCACCAAAATCACGAACTGCTTCTTGAGCGGAGGCGGCTTCTCCTCCTCGCCCGGGTCGGGTTGGACGGCGAGGTTCATCTCCTCGACGATCCGGCGGAGGATCGCCGGCGAGATTTCGTTCTTCTTCAGGATCTCGGCGACCTTGTTGACTTCGATCTTCGGCATGGGCGTTCCGCCAAGCAAACACCCGCAGCGGGGGGCCGACCAAGCCAAATCGCGTTCCCGTGGATGGCGGTGGGCGTGGGGGCGCCCGCGGTGGACGCGGGCTTTACAGCCTGGGCCGTCCCCGCCTAGGTGGCGCGGATGACGGTTCCCGAGGAGTTTTTCGATGTGGTGGATGCGCGCGACGTGGTGATCGGCCGGGCCTCCCGCCGCGCGGTGCCCGCGCGCGGGCGCTGGCCCCGGGCGGTGCACGTGATGGTCTTCGACGCGGCCGGCCGCGTGCTGCTGCAGCGACGTTCGGCCCTCAAGGATGTCGCGCCGCGCCTCTGGGCCTCGTCGTGCTCCGGGCACGTGGATGCGGGGGAGGAGTACGATCCCGCCGCGCTCCGCGAACTGGGGGAGGAGATCGGCGTGTATCCGCCCGCGGGAGCGGCGCCGGCGCGCTGGTTCCGGGTGGAGGCGTGCGAGGCGACCGGCTGGGAATTCGTCTGGGTGTACCGGCTCCGGCACGACGGGCCGCTGCGCCTCGAGCCGCGGGAGATCGAGGAGGCGGCCTGGCATCCGCCCGGCGCGGTCGACGCGTGGCTGCGCCGGGCGCCGGACGACTTCTGCCCGTCCTTCGGCCTGATCTGGCCGCTCGTTTCGGCGCGGTTGGCGGGGGGCTGAGGTCCGCGGGTCAACCGCGCGCCCGGCGCAACCGCCGGAGGTGGGGGGCCGTCGGGCTGCCCTTGCAGCGGAGCAGGCCCTCCGGGTCGCCGGCGTAGACGATCTCGCCCCCCGTGGGTCCGCCGCCGGGCCCCAGTTCGACGACGTGATCCGCCTCGAGGATCACGTCGAGGTGATGCTCGATGACGACCACGGTGTGGCCCTGGTCCACCAGCGCATGGAGCACGCGGATCAGTTTTTCGCAGTCGCTGAGGTGGAGGCCGATGGTCGGCTCCTCCAGCAGGTAGAGGTTCCGCGCCGGCACCCCGCGGGCGCGTTCGCGGCGGCCGGCGCTGCCCTGCGCCAGTTCGGTCACCAGCTTGAGGCGCTGCGCCTCGCCGCCCGAGAGCGTGTTGGAACTCTGGCCGAGGGCGAGGTAACCGAGCCCGCAATCGACCATCAGGCGGCAGACCTCGGCCAGTTCCGCGTGGAAGGCGAACTCGCGGGCGGCCTCCTCGAACGTGAGGTTGAGCACGGCGCCGATGTCGCGCCCCTGCCAGGTGACGTCCTTCAGTTCCGGGCCGTAGCGGGAGCCCTGGCACGTGTCGCAGGGGAGGAAGGCGTCCGGCAGGAACGCCATCTCGAGCCGGATCCGGCCGGCGCCCTCGCAGGCCGGGCAGCGGCCGCCCGCGGTGTTGAAGGAGAAGCGCGAGGCGGTGTAGCCGCGGAGCCGCGCCTCGGGCAACTGGGCGAAGAACGCGCGGATCAGGTCGAGGATCCCGAGGTAGGTGGCCGGCGTGGAGCGCGGGGTCTGCCCGATCGGGGCCTGGTCGACCTCCACCACCCGGCGGAATCCCGCGGCGCCGGCGAGGGAGGCGAAGGGCGGGCGCCCCTGCTCCCCGGGGGCTCCGCCGCCCTGCACGAATTCCCGGCCCGAGAGGCGTTCGCGGCGGGCGGCGATGGCCTGGGAGGCCGCGGGGTGCAGGAGATCGCGGATGAGGCTGGACTTGCCGGCCCCGCTCGGCCCGGCGACCACGGTCAGCCGGCCGATGGGCAACCGCAGGCGCACGGCGCGCAGGTTGCGGAAGCGGACGCCATCGAGCGTCAACCACGCGCCCCGGGCGTTCGGCGCCGGCAGGGGGCGCCGGCTCCCGCGCAGGGGATGGGCGATCCCCGCGGCGAGGTAGCGGCCGGTGAGGGAGCGCGGGTTCGCGCGGACCTCCGCGGGCGTGCCGCAGGCGAGGAGTTCACCGCCGTGGATGCCCGCGCCGGGCCCAAGGTCGATGATCCGGTCCGCCCGCTGCATCAGCTCGTCGTCGTGCTCGACGACCAGCACCGTGTTGCCCTTGTCCCGCAGGCCCTCGAGGGTGGCGATCAGGCGCTGGTTGTCCCCCGCGTGCAGCCCGATGCTGGGTTCGTCGAGGACGTAAAGCACGCCCGTGAGGTTGGAACCGAGCTGCGCGGCGAGGCGGATCCGCTGCTGCTCGCCGCCGGAGAGCGTCGCGGTGGGGCGGTCGAGGGTGAGGTAGCCGAGGCCCACGCGTTCGAGGAACCGGAGCCGTTCCGAGATCTCCGGGCGGACTTCGGCGAGCACGGCGCGCCCGCGGGCGTCGAGATCGAGCGCGGCCAGCAGCCGCAGGAGTTCGGCCGGCGTGCGCCGGAGCAGTTCGGGCAGCGAGAGGGCGGGCCGACCGCCGCGGAACGGCAGCCGCACCGCGCGGCTGATCCGATTCAGCCGCGCGCCGCCGCAGTCCGGGCACGGTTGCCCCTCCGCCGCGAGGTCGCCCGCGTCCTCGAGTCCGAGCTCCCGCACGAGCCGGGCCGGGTCCTCCTCGCCGTCCTCCGCCGGCTCCAGCATCCACGGCAGGATCCGGCCGTGCCCGCGGCACGCGGGACACCAGCCGCGGGGGGAGTTGAACGAGAAGTGCTTCGGCTCCAGTTCGGGGAAGGATTCCCCGGTGGCGGCGTCGGTGCGGGTGGTCGAGAACCAGGCAAGCACGCCGTCCCGCGGCGTCAGCAGGAAGCAGGCGCCGCGGCCCAGCGCGAGCGCCGTGTCCAGCGCGGCGGCCGGCGCCGGCGACCCGTCCGCACGGAGGTCGGCGACGACGACTTCAATGTCATGTTCCCGGTAGCGATCCAGCCGGGTGAAAGCCTCCACCGGCAGCAGTTGCCCGTCGGCCCGCATCAGCGCGTAGCCCTGGTCCGCGATCCAGTCCGCGATCGGCTGATGGTGGCCCTTGCGCCCGCGGATCAGCGGCGCGCACAGGTAGAGGTGCCGGGCCCGGCGGGCCGCGGGATGCGTGGTCATCACCTTGCGCAGCAGCGCGCGCAGGGCGGTGCGGGCGAGGGGGCGGACCGGGCGTCCGGACTCCGGGTGATGCTGCACCCCGGTGCGGGCGTAGAGCAGGCGCAGGTGCTGCGCGACCTCGGTGATGGTGGCGACGGTCGACTTGCGCGAACCGCGGGTCATCCGCTGTTCGATCGCCACGGTGGGCGGGATGCCGGTGAGGCTCCCGATCGCCGGCCGCGGCAGCTGCTCCACGAACTGCCGCGCGTAGGGCGACATCGACTCCATGAAGCGCCGCTGCCCCTCCGCGAACAGGATGTCGAAGGCGAGGGTGGACTTGCCGGAGCCGGACACCCCGGTGACCACGGTCAGCTGCCGGTGGGGGAGCGCGAGGCTCAGGTCCTTCAGGTTGTTCTCCCTCGCCCCGGTGAGCGTCAGTTCGGCCGGGCGGACCACCGCGGGCGGCGCCGGCTCCGCCACCAGGTCATCCCGGGACGCGTTCCCGCGTTCCGGATCGAGGGCGGCGCGAAGGAAGGGTGCCGTCGCGGTGTCGCGGCGCGAGAGGTCCTCCGGCGTGCCCTCCGCCGTGATCCGCCCGCCCGCGGCGCCCGCCTCCGGGCCCACCTCGAGGATCCAGTCGGCCGCCCGTAGGACCTCGGTGTGGTGCTCGACGACGACGACGGAGTTACCCTGATCCACCAAGGTCTGCAGGACCTCGAGCAGCCGGCCGACGTCGTGCCGATGCAGGCCGGTGGTGGGTTCGTCGAGCAGCAGCAGCGCCGGGGCCTGGCCCGCGTCGCCGCGGAAGGCCGCGAGGTGGCGCACGAGCTTCAGGCGCTGCGCTTCGCCGCCGCTCAGCGTGTTGAGGGGTTGCCCGAGGGGCAGGTAGCCGAGCCCGACCGCCTCCAGGCTGGAAAGCCGGCGGTGGATCGCCGGCTGGGAGGCGAAGACCGCGAGGGCCTCCGCCACGGTCAGGTCGAGAAGTTCGGCGATCGAGTGTCCGGCCCAGCGCACCGCCAGCACCTCCGGCTTGAAGCGGCGGGTTCCGCAGGCCGGGCAGGGCACGAAGACGTCCGACAGGAACTGCATCTCGACGCGCTCGTGGCCGAGGCCCTGGCACTGGTCGCACCGGCCCTCGCCGCCGTTGAACGAGAACGCCGAGGCCCCGAGCCCGGCGGAGCGCGCATCCGGCGTCGCCGCGTAGAGTTCCCGCACGAGGTCCCAGGCCTCGACGTAGAGCACCGGGGTGGAACGCGGGGTGCGGCTCAGCGGGGACTGGTCCACGAGCACGATCTCCCCCACCGGCTGGTCGAGGGCCAGCCGGCGGATCGTCGCGGGCTCCTCGGCGGGGAGGCCGCGTTGGCGGAGCAGCCCCTGGTGCAACGCGGCGTCGAGGAGGGTGGACTTGCCCGAGCCCGAGACGCCGCTGAGGCACACGAGGCGGCCGAGCGGCACGCTGACGTCCAGGTCCCGCAGGTTGTGCCGCGTGATGCCCTCCAGGCGCAGGCGCGGGTGGGTGTCGGGCACGGGCCGGCGGGGCGGTGGCGCCGTGCTGCCGGCGCGGCCGGAGAGGTAGCGTCCCGTCAAGCACTCGGGGTGGACGAGCATTTCCGGCACGGAGCCCTGGAAGACGATCCGGCCGCCGCGCCGGCCGGGCTCGGGTCCGACCTCGATGACCTGGTCCGCAGCGCGGATCACCGCCTCGTCGTGCTCGACGACCACGACCGTGTTGCCCGCGTCGACCAGGCGGCGGATCACTCCTAGCAGCCGATGCACGTCGCGCGGATGGAGGCCGACGCTGGGTTCATCGAGGACGAAGAGCGTGTCGACCAGCGAGGTGCCGAGGCAGGAGGTAAGGTTGACCCGTGCGACCTCGCCCCCGGACAGGGTGCGGGAGGGGCGGTCGAGCGTGAGGTGGCCGAGCCCCACCTCCTCGAGGTAGCGCAGCCGGGTCAGCATCGCCGCGCGGGCGGCGCCGGCGGCGTCCGCGGGCGCCGCGCCGGGGGCCTCCGCCAGCAGGGCCCGGAGCTCCGCGACGGACATCCGGTAGAGCTCGGGCAGGGTGCGGCCGTGCCAGCGCCAGCAGAGGGCCTCGGGCTGGAGGCGCCCCCCGCCGCAGTCCGGGCAGGGCTGGGCCGCGCGGTAGCGGGAGAGGAACACCCGCACGTGCATCTTGTAGGTGTTGCGTTCCAGCCAGCGGAAGAAGCCGTGGAGGCCGTACCACGCGTCCGTGCCGCCCGCGTCCTCGGCGCCCGGTTCACCCTCAAGCACCCAGCGCCGCTGGGACTCGGTGAGCCGGGAGAAAGGCACGTCGGTCGGCACGCCCTGGCGGCGGGCGCAGCGCAGCAGATCGCGTTTCGAGCCGCCGTAGACCTCGCTCTCCCAGCACCGGATCGCGCCCTGGGCGAGGGAAAGCGACGGGTCGGGGATGGCGAGCGCGGGGTCGAGCTCGAGGATGCGGCCGAATCCGCGGCACCGCGGGCAGGCGCCCAGCGGTGAGTTGAAGGAGAACAGGGACGGCGTGGCGGGCCGGAAGACGCGGCCGGTGGCGGGGGAGCGCAGCCCGCGGCAAAAGCGCCCCGCGGAGACCAGGCGTCCCTCCTCCTCGGCGAACAACTCCAGTTCCCCGCGGCCGAAGTGGTACGCCTTTTCGGCGGCCTCGAGGAAGCGCGCACGTTGGTCATCAGCCAGGGCCAGACGATCCTGGGCCACGAACAGTTGGTCACCGGTCCCCAGCAGGGCGGGATCCGCTGCGAGGTCGGACAGGCGCCGTGCATGCCAGGCCGCGCCAGGTAGGGCCACCAGCGCACGGACGTAACCCTGTGCCTGCAGGCCCGCGAGGATCTCGGTCCACGTGAGCGCGGCCGGCCGGATCACCCGGAAGGCGACCACGACGGGCCGTTGGGCGAGGCGGGCGCGCGCCTGCGCCCACACCGCGGCGGGATGATCGTCGCGCACCGGTTCGCCGGTCGCCGGATCGATGCAGCCGGCGACGTGGCTGAACCAGACCTTCGCGTAGTCGGTCAGCTCGGTCATGGTCCCGACCGTGGAGCGCGAGGTGCGCACGGTGTTGGTCTGCTCGATCGCGATCGAGGGCCGGATGTTCTCCACGCGCTCCACCCGCGGCGCGGGCAGCAGCTCGAGGAACTGGCGCGTGTACGCGCTGAAGGTTTCCACGTAGCGGCGTTGGCCCTCGGCGTGCAGGGTGTCGAAGACGAGGGAGGACTTGCCCGCGCCACTGAGGCCGGTGACCACGACGAAGCGGCCGAGGGGCAGGTCGAGGTCGAAGCCCTGCAGGTTGTGCTGGCGGACGCCGCGCAGCCGGATGCATTCCGGGGCGGGACGGGAGGTGGGCGCGGAAACGGGCACGCGCGGAGCAAGCGGGCCGCGCCGCCAAAGGCAACCGCGTCGGCGGATTCGGGCGGCTCAGGCGACGGCGAGCGTGAGGCGCGCGCCCGCGGCCGTGATCGCGGCGGCCACCGCAGGGGCGGGCGGGGTGTCGGTGACGATGTTGATGCGGGGCCCGAACGGCGTGGTCAGGCTCAGGGCCTTCCGGCCGAACTTCGAGGCGTCCAGCGCGAACACCGTCCGCTCGGCCGCCGCGATCATCCGCCGCTGCGTGCTGATCAGGAGCGCGTTGTGGTTCCAGACGCCCCGCTCGGTCACGCCCGTGCCCCCGAGGATCGCAAGGTCCGCGTGCACCTGCTCCAGCGCCGCCTCGCAGGCCGGACCGACGAGCATCCCCTGCCGGGCCAGAATGCTGCCCCCCGTGACGATCGTCTCGCCGGCGCCGAACTCGCCGAACAGGGCGGCCACGGGCAGGGAGTTGGTGATCACCTGCACCTGTTTCTCCACGAGCAGACGGGCGACGGCGAAGGTTGTCGACCCGCCGTCAAGGATGACGGTGGTGCCGGGCGCGACCTGTTCCGCGATGACGCTGGCGATGCGGAATTTGCGGTCCGCCTGCCGCTGGATGCGGGTGAGAAAGTCGTTCTCGCGCGCGAGCGCGTCGCCCTCGACGAGGGAGGCGCCCCCGTGGTGGCGCCGCACCACGCCGCGTTCCTCGAGGACGTCGAGGATGCGCCGCACGGTGGAGAGGGAGCCGCCGAAGCGCTGGGCAAGCGAGTGCAGGTCGGCGTACTTGTGCTCGCGCAGGTGGCGCTCGATCAGGTCGGTGCGCTGCTTGTTGGTCATGGTCCGGGGGAGGAGAGCAACCGGGTGAAGAGCCCGAGGTAGGCCGCGACCTGGCGGGCGGGGGAGAAGTTTTCCCGCGCGAACGCCCGCGCCGCCCGGGCACGTTCGGCGCGGACCTCGGGGCCGGCGCGGAGGCAGTCGCGGAGCCGCTCCCGGAACGCCGCGTGATCGCCCCGCGGGATCATCCAGCCGGTCTCGCCCGGCCGGAAGCATTCCGCGATCCCCTGCGCCGCCGCGGCGACGACGGGCAGGCCGTGGGCCTGCGCCTCGATGAGGAAGTTGGACAGGGCTTCGCTCCGCGAGGCGTGGACCGCGACGTCGGCGGCGGCGTAAAGCGGGGTGGGGTCGGCGAGGAAGCCGGGAAACCGCACCCGGTCGCCGAGGCCCACCGCCTCCGCGTGGCGCCGGCAACCGGCCAGCGCGGGACCGTCCCCGGCGAGCCACAGTTCCCACGGGGGCGAGGCCGGCAGTCCGCGCACGATCTCGATCAGCTCCCGCTGGTTCTTTTCCGGACGGAACATCGCCACGCAGACCAGCACCCGGGCCTCGGGGGGCGTGCCGAGGCGCGTCCGCCACTCCGCGCGCCGCGCCGCCGCCTCCGCCGCGGACGCCTCCGGCGGGAACACCAGCGAGTTGGGGATCACGGCGATCTTTTCCGGCGCGAGACCGTGGGCCGCGACGAGGTGGTCGCGGGCCTCGCGGCTGTTGGCGACGACGTGGCGGCTGGCGCGCAGCGTGCGGCGGAACCAGGCGGGCAACGGCTTGCCGGTGCGCATCGTCGCCACCACGGGCGCGAGCGGGGTGAGGCGCCAGCCGAGGCAATTCGCCATCCGCCCCATCAGCAGGATCAGATCCGGGCGCAGCGCGCCCGCGCGCCGCCGCAGGCGCGGGGCGAACCAGTCGAGGCCCCAGTCCCGGGTCTGGAGGCAAGTGTGCTCCACGCCCGGCGCGACCGTCCCCGCCAGCGTGCCGCCGGGGCGGAAGGTGAGCAGGGTGGTCGGGTGGCCGGCCGCGGCGAAGGCGTTGGCGAGCAGGATGGATTGGCGCTCCGTGCCGCCGCTGCGCAGGTGATCCTGGAGGACGAGCAGCCGCATCAGCGGGGCGAGGGGAGGGGGGCGGGCATTCGGCCGGCAGGTTGGATCGTGCGGCGGCGTGAGGCAACCGCGGGATCGCCGGCGGAGAATGCGTTTGACGGTTTCCGGGGCCGCCGTGACCGTGCGGAATGGCTGAAACCGTGGACTACGATCTCATCGTCATCGGCGGCGGACCGGCGGGCTACGCCGGCGCGATCCGGGCCGGGCAACTCGGCAAGAAGGTCGTCTGCATCGAGCAGGAACGGGCCGGCGGCACGTGCCTCAACTGGGGCTGCATCCCGACCAAGGCGCTGCTCAAGAGCGCGGAGCTCTACCGCACGCTGCGGAAGGTGGACGCCTACGGGCTGAGCGTGGGCGAGGTCGGCTTCGACTTCGCGAAGGTGATGGAACGTTCCCGCGGCGTGGCCGGCCAGATGGCCAAGGGCATCGAGTTTCTCTTCCGCAAGAACAAGGTCGATTACCTCGTGGGCCGGGCGCAGGTCGCCGCGCCGGGGATGGTCGAGGTCACCGAGGGGGAGCACAAGGGCCGGTTCCTGCGCGCCCGGCAGATCCTCCTCGCCACCGGCTGCAAACCGCGCCGGCTGCCCGACGTGCCCGTCGACGGCGAACGCGTGATGACCTCGCGCGAGGCCCTCGTGCCGCGCGCGCGGCCGCCCGCCTCACTCGTCATCATCGGGGCGGGAGCGATCGGCGTGGAGTTCGCCTACTTCTACAGCGCCTTCGGGACCAAGGTCACCCTCGTGGAACTGCTGCCGCAGTTGGTTCCGGTCGAGGACGAGGAGGTTGGGCGCGGCCTGCAGCGGGCCTTTGAGAAGTCCGGGATCACGGTGCACGTCGGCACCAAGGTGGAGGGCATCGCCGTCGCGCCGGACCGGGTGACGATGAAGCTGGTGCCGGCCGCGGGTGGCTCGGCGGCGACCCTCGAGGCGGAGAGCCTGCTGATCGCCGTGGGGGTCGTGCCGAACCTCGACGGCGCCGTCTCGTCCAAGGTCCGCCTCGAGCTCGACCGGGGCTACGTGAAGGTGGACGATCGCTACGAGACCAGCGTGAAGGGGATTTACGCGGCCGGTGACATCATCGGTCCGCCGTGGCTGGCGCACGTGGCCACCTTCGAGGCGATCCAGGCCGTGAACGCGATGTTCGGGCACGCCCATCAGGGCCGGGTGAAGGTCTTCCCCGGCTGCACGTACTGCCAGCCCCAGATCGCGAGCACCGGGCTCACCGAGAAAGCCTGCAAGGAGAAGGGGCTCGCCTACAAGGTGGGCAAGTTCCCGTTCGCCGCGTCCGGAAAGGCCGTGGCGGCGGGCGACGCGGAGGGCTTCGTCAAGGTCATCACCGACGCCGCCACCGGCGAGATCCTCGGGGCGCACATCCTCGGCAACGAGGCGCCGGAGCTCATCGCGGAGTATGTGCTGGCGATGAACCTCGAGGGCACCGTCGAGGAGATCCACCACTCCATCCATGCCCACCCCACGCTGAGTGAGGCGCTCGCGGAGGCCGCCGCCGCCACCAGCGGCGAGGCGATCCACATCTGAGGCCCGGCGGGAGCGGGCGGCGAGGCCCCGACCGGGGAGGCCGCGGGGCCGCGGTGCTCAGTTGTTGAACCGGAACAAGGCGACGTCGCCGTCCTGGAACACGTATTCCTTGCCCTCGAGGCGGTACTTCCCCGCCTCCCGCGCGGCGGCGACGCTGCCGAGGGTCACGAGATCCTGGTACGAGACGACCTCGGCCTTGATGAAGCCCTGCTCAAAGTCCGTGTGGATCACGCCCGCGGCCTGCGGGGCCTTCCAGCCCTTCTTGATCGTCCACGCCCGGACCTCCTTTTCGCCGGCGGTGAAATAGGTCTGCAGCCCGAGCAGTTCGTAGGAGGCGCGGATCAGCGCGGAGACCCCCGAATCCGCCACCCCAAGGTCGCGCAGGAACGCGCGGGCCTCCTCCGGCTCCAGGTCGATCAGCTCGGACTCGATCTTGGCACTGATCGGCACGTAGGCGGCATCGTGGTGCGTGCGCACGAATTCGGCGACCTGCTGCACGAACGGGTTGCGCTCGGCTTCCGCGAGGTCGCCCTCGGCGACGTTGCACGCGAAGAGGACGGGCTTCGCGGTGAGCAGCTGGAACAGCTTCAGCTGCGCCTTCTCGTCTTCGGTCGCCGGCAGGAGGTTCGCGGTCCGGCCCGCGTTGAGGTGCGGCTCCAGCCGCTGCAGCAGCGCCAGCTCAGCCTGCGCCTCCTTGTCCCCGGACTTGGCCTTCTTCTGAGTCTTTTCGATCCGCTTGGTGACCGCATCGAGGTCCGCGAGCACGAGCTCGGTCGTGATGACCTCGATGTCGCGCACCGGCTGGATCCCGCCCATCGTATGCACGATGTCCGCGTCCTCGAAGCAGCGGACGACTTGGACGATCGCGTCGACCTCGCGGATGTTCGCCAGGAACTGGTTGCCCAGGCCCTCGCCTTTGCTGGCGCCAGCGACCAGGCCGGCGATGTCGACGAATTCGATCGCGGCGGGGACCACGACATTGGTGCGGGCGATCTTCTGCAGGGCGTAGGCGCGCTCGTCGGGCACGACGACGACCCCGACATTGGGGCTGATGGTGCAGAACGGATAGTTGGCGGCCTCGGCCTTGCGGGAGCGGGTCAGCGCGTTGAAGAGGGTGGATTTGCCGACGTTGGGCAGACCGACGATGCCAGCTTTGAGCATAGGGTGGGGAAGGAGGGCTTGGAAGCGGGGCTTGACAAGCCGATTGTGGACCGGTGATCTGGCCGGCTTTTCCAAGTCAGAACCGTCCCGCAATCTTCCCGTTATGGCCCTTAAAATCCGTCTCACCAAGGTCGGCTCCGTCCACCAGCCGTTGTACCGCGTGGTTGTCGCCGAAGCCCGCTCCCGCCGCGACGGCGCCGCGGTCGAGAACCTGGGCACCTATACGCCCAAGGCGAAGGGGTCGCCGGTTAACATCAATCTCGAGCGGGTAGACTATTGGCTGAGCAAGGGCGCCACGCCGACCGACACGATGCACGCGATGATCAAGAAGGTCCGCCGCGCCGCCGCGGCCGCCACGAGCTGATCCCGCCGTCCTGATTCCGATCCTCCGCCCGGGCCCCGTGCCCGGGCGGTTTCGTTTCCGGCCCCCGCTGATGCCGCTGCTCGTTGATGTCATCACCCTGTTCCCGCGGATGCTGGACGGGTTTCTCGCCGAGAGCATCCTCGGCAAGGGCATCGCTTCGGGCAGTCTCGCGGTGCGGGTGCACGACCTCCGGACCTGGACGACGGACCGGCACCGGACGGCGGACGACCGTCCCTTCGGGGGCGGGGCCGGGATGGTCTTGAAGCCCGAGCCGGTCTTTGCCGCGATCGAGCAGCTGCAGACCCCGGGCTGCCGCCGGATCTATCTCACCCCCGACGGCGAGCCATTTTCGGCGCGCCTCGCGGAGGAGCTCGCGCGGGAGAACCACCTGGTTTTCCTCAGTGGGCACTACGAGGGCATCGACCAGCGAATCCGCGACCAGGTCATCGACCGGGAGATCTCCATTGGAGACTACGTGCTCACCAATGGCACCCTGCCCGCAGCGGTGGTCATCGACGCGCTCGCCCGCTTCATCCCGGGCGTGCTCGGGCAGGAAAAGTCATTGACGCACGAATCCTTCAGCCGCAGCTTGCTCGACTTTCCTCAATACACGCGTCCCGCTGAGTTCCGGGGCATGTCCGTTCCCGAGATCCTCCTCTCCGGAAATCATGCCGAGATCGAGCGCTGGCGGCACGCGCGTCAGGTGGAAAAAACCCGTCAGGTACGACCCGATTTGCTCAAATAAAAAATCGTTATGAACCCGATCATCCAGGAAATCACCGCCAACCAGGTGAAGAAAGACGTCACGCCGTTCAAAGTCGGTGATGGCGTGCGCGTCCACACCAAGGTCCGTGAGGGCGACAAGGAGCGGGTCCAGATCTACGCCGGCATCGTGATCGCGCGGAAGGGTCATGGGATCCATGAGACCTTCACGGTGCGCCGCCTCAGCTACGGCGAGGGGGTCGAGCGGGTGTTTCCGGTGAATTCGCCGAACATCGAGAAGATCGAGGTGGAGCGCGAGTCCGAGGCGATGCGCGCGCGGCTGTACTACCTGCGGGGTCGCACCGGCAAGGCCGCGGTGGCCATCAAGGAGAAGGACCGCGCCGCCGAGATCCACGCCCAGCACGAGGCGGAGAAGGCGGCCCGTGCCGCTGCCGCCGCCGCGCCCAAGGCCGGGGCCTGAGCCTCGCCTTTCCGGCGGGTGCCTGCCGCCCGCCGCGCGAACCGTCGCCTCGCCGCGACGGTTTTTTTGCGCCCCCGGGCGCCAACTTCAGGCTTCCCCGGGGCGGGCGTGGGCTGTAGCCCTTGCGGGTTTCTCCTTATGACCCTCCAGACCCTCCTCCTCGGCAAAGCCGCCAACCAGGCCCGCGGGCTCGCGATCGACGCGGTGCACGCCTGTTCCTCCGGGCACTTGGGGCTCCCGCTGGGCGCGGCCGAGATCGGGGCGGTCCTCTTCGGGCACGCCCTGGTGCACAACCCGGAGCGCCCGCGCTGGATGAACCGTGACCGCTTCGTCCTCTCGGCCGGCCATGGTTCGATGTTTCTCTACGCGTGGCTGCACCTGAGCGGGTACGACGTCCCTCTCGAGCAGGTGCGGCGCTTCCGGGTGCTGCACAGCACCACCCCGGGGCATCCGGAGTTCCGCGAGACGCCCGGCGTCGAGTGCACCACCGGCCCGCTCGGGCAGGGCATCGCCAACGCGGTCGGGATGGCGCTCGCCGGGCAGATGGCGGCCGCCCGCCTGAACACCCCGGAGCACCCGATCCTCGACTACCGGGTGGTCTGCCTCGCCGGCGACGGCTGCATGCAGGAGGGCGTCGCGATGGAGGCGGTGGCCTTCGCGGGGCACCAGCGCCTCGATAACCTCATCCTCATCTACGACGCCAACGCGGTCACCCTCGACGCGATGGCGGACAAGACCCAGAGCGAGGACACGGCGCTCCGCTTCAAGGCGATGGGGTGGGAGGTGCAGGCGGTCGACGGCCATGCGATGCCGGACTTCCTGAAGGCGTTCAACCGGGCCCGGAAGGCCCGCAGCGGCCGTCCGCAGCTCATCATCGCGCGGACGGAGATCGGCCGGGGCATCCCGGAAGTGGCCGGCACGGCGAAGGGGCACGGCGAGGGCGGAGCGAAGTTCGCGGCCGCGGCGCGGGCGGGTCTCGGGCTCCCGGCGGAGGAGCATTTCCACGTCAGCGAGGACGTGCGGGCGTATTTCCAGGGCCACCGCGAGCGCCTGATCCGCGGCTGCAACCGGTGGTACCGGCAGTTCAAGGCCTGGCGCGAGGCCAACCCCGACCGGGCGGCGTTGCTGGACGGGGCGGTCCCCGAGAAGTCCCCGTCCGCGGAGGAACTGCTGGCCGCCGTGCCCGCGTTTGCCGCCGACGCCAAACTCGCCACCCGGGCCGCCGGCCGCGACGTGCTGCAGCCGCTGGCGGCACGGCTGCCGCTCCTGATCGGCGGCAGCGCCGACCTCTACGGTTCGACCCTGAACTACATCGCGGCCTCCAGCGACTGCGAACCGGGCAACCGCGCGGGGCGCAACGTGCGCTTCGGCATTCGCGAGCACGCGATGGCCGCGATCGCCAACGGCATCGCTTACGACGGCCTGTTCCGCCCCAGCGTCGCGACCTTCCTCGTGTTCGCCGATTACGCCCGGCCCGCGATGCGGCTGGCCGCGCTCGCACGGTTGCCCGTGGTCTACGTCTACACCCACGACTCCATCGGGGTCGGCGAGGACGGGCCGACGCACCAGCCCGTCGAGACCATCGCCGGGCTCCGGGTGATCCCGGGCCTCGACCTGATCCGTCCGGCGGATCCCGAGGAAACGGCCGGGGCCTACGCCGCGGCGCTTGCCCGGACCGACGGGCCCACGGTGCTGGCGCTGACGCGCCAGGTGCTCCCGACGCTCGCGGCGATCCCCGCCGAGACTCGTCGGCAGGGAGCACTCCGGGGGGCCTACGTCGCCGTCCACGAGCAGGGTCCGCTGGAATGCATCCTGCTCGCGACCGGCAGCGAGGTGCAGTTGGCGTTGGAGGCTGCACGGCTGCTGGGGCCGGGCACCCGGGTCGTTTCGATGCCGAGCACGCAGCGTTTTGACCGCCAGCCGGCGGAGTATCGCGAGTCGGTCCTGCCCGCGGCCTGTCGGCGCCGGGTGGCGGTGGAAGCCGGCGTCTCGGGTGGCTGGTATCGCTATGTCGGGCTCGACGGTCGGGTGGTGGGCATCGACCGCTTCGGCCTGAGCGCCCCCGCGCCGGTGGCGTTCCGCGAGCTCGGCCTGACCGTCGAGGCCGTGGTCGCCGCCGCCCGCGCGGGCTGAGCCCGCCGCCCCGGGATTGCTGATTGCACCCGGCGGCGGCGGCGTCAGGGTGGGGGTTTCCCTCCCATGCTGAAGAAGTTTCTCCTCCTGCTCACGGCCTTCGTGGGCATCACGCTCGCGCTCGGCGCGGCCAAGGCGAACCAGATCAAGAAGCTCGCCGCGGCGCCGCGCACGATGCCGCCCGCGGGCGTTTCCGCGACGGCCGCCCGGGGGGAGGAATGGCGCTCGACCCTGCATTCAATCGGCACCCTGGCGCCGGTAGCCGGGATGACCGTCGCGGCGGATGCGGACGGCATCGTGGTGCGGATCGCCGCGGAAAACGGTGCGGCGGTGCGCGCCGGCGACCTCCTGGTCGAGCTGGACAGCTCGGTCGAGGTGGCGCAGCGGGAGGCGGCCCGCGCCCGGGCGGAGTTGGCGCGCGTCAACGTCACCCGCCAGGAGGAACTCTGGCAGCGCAAGGCGATCGCGAAGGTCGAGTTCGACACGGCGGTCGCAGCGCGCAAGCAGGCCGAGGCGGATGTCGCGGCGCTCGACGCCGTGATCGCGAAGAAGCAGGTGCGGGCACCCTTCGCGGGGAGGACCGGCCTCCGGTTGGTCAACCCCGGTCAGTATGTGGGCCGCGGCGCGCCCCTGCTCCCGCTGCAACAGTTGGATCCGATGTATGTCAATTTCAGCATCCCCCAGCGACACCTGCCCGACCTCGCGCTCGGGCGCCGGGTTGCGCTGCGCGTGGACGCCTTTCCGGACGGCGCCTACGCGGGGGAGATCACGGCGATCAACGCCACGGTGGATGCGGCCACACGCAACATCACCGTGCAGGCCACCGTGGCCAACCCGGGGGAGAAGCTGCGGGCCGGGATGTTCGTGCGGGTTGAGGTCGAGCTGCCCGCGGCGATCCCGGTGATCGTCGTGCCGGCCACCGCGGTGGCTTACGCCCCGTATGGCAACTCGGTCTTCATCGTGGAGAAGATGAAGGGCCCGGACGGCCAGGAGTACCTCGGGGTGAGGCAGCAGTTCGTCGAGGTTTCCGTCCATCGGGGTGACCTCGTGGCGGTCAAGGGGGGGGTGAAGGCGGGCGAACAAGTGGTGACCGCGGGCGTCTTCAAGCTCCGCAACGGGGCCCCGGTGCAGGTCAACAACGCGGTCCAGCCGGCGGCGAGCGCCACCCCGCGTCCGGCCAACTCCTGAGGCCCGCCCCCCCGCCCTCCGATGCACGAGCGAAGCTTCACGGACCTCTTCATTCGCAAGCCGGTGGTGGCCCTCGTGGTCAACATCACGCTGCTGGTGCTGGGGGTCGTCTCCTTCTACCAGCTGAACACGCGGCAGTACCCGCGCAGCGACAGCGCGGTGGTGAAGATCAGCACGGTCTACTTCGGCGCCAGCGCCGAGACCGTGCGCGGCTACATCACCACCCAGCTCGAGCGCGTCGTGGCCAGCGCCGACGGGATCGATTACATCGAGTCCGAAAGCCGGGCGGGCTTCAGCCTGATCAGCGTCTACCTGCGGCTGAATTACGACACGAACGCCGCGCTGGCGCAGATCAGCGCCAAGATCGACCAGGTCCGCAATGAGCTGCCGCCGGAGGCGGAATCGCCGACCATCAGCGTCGAGACCAGCGACAACCAGTTCGCGTCGATGTACATCAGCTTCTACGGCGACCAGCTCGCGCCTAACCAGGTCACCGACTACCTGAACCGCATGGTCCAGCCCGCCCTTTCCTCGGTGAAGGGCGTGCAGCGGGCCGACATCCTGGGCGGCCGGGTGTTCGCGATGCGGGTCTGGTTGAAGCCCGATGCCCTCGCGGCCCACGGGATCAGTCCCGGGGAGGTGCGGCAGGCGCTCGCCACCAACAACGCGTTGGCGGCGGTGGGGGCCACGAAGGGCACGATGCTCACCATGAGCCTGGTCGCCAACACGGATCTCCGCAGTGCGGACGAGTTCCGGGACCTCGTGGTCGCCCGCCGCGGCGACACCATCGTGCGCCTGTCTGACGTGGCCGAGGTGGTCCTCGGGGCCGAAAGCTACGACGACGACGTCCGTTTCGCGGGTGAGAGCGCGACGTTCATGGGGATCTGGGTGCTGCCCACCGAGAGCACCGTGGAGGTGGTGAAGCGGGTCCGGGCGCTGCTCCCGACCATCGAACGCGATCTGCCCGGCGGGCTCCGCATGCGCGTGGGCTATGACGCCACCAAGTACATCGACGACTCCCTGCGCGAGATCCTGCGCACCCTGATGGAGACGCTGTTGATCGTCGCCGTGGTGATCTTCCTGTTCCTCGGCTCGTTCCGCTCCGTGATCATTCCGCTGGTGGCGATGCCGCTCTCGCTGTTCGGCGCCCTGACGATGATGCTGGCCTTCGGCTTCACCATCAACCTGCTCACCCTGCTCGCGGTGGTGCTCGCGGTCGGCATCGTGGTCGATGACGCGATCGTGGTGGTCGAGAACGTGGAGCGCCACATCCGGGCCGGCCGGACGCCCGTCGATGCCGCGCTGCTCGGGGCCCGGGAACTGGTCGGGCCCGTGATCTCGATGACGATCACCCTGGCCGCGGTCTACGCCCCGATCGCGTTCCAGGGTGGACTGACCGGGGCGCTGTTCCGCGAGTTTGCGCTGACCCTCGCCGGTGCGGTGGCCATCTCCGGCTTTGTCGCCCTCACCCTCTCCCCGATGATGAGCGCCCACCTGCTGCGCGGCGGCGCGCACGAGGAGCGCGGCCTGACCGGCCTGACCAACCGTCTCTTTGACCGCCTGCGGGAGGCCTACGAGCGCGTGGTCGGAGCGATGCTGGCCGTGCGCGATGACCGGCGGCCCGCTTGGGCCCTCGCGGCCTGGTCCCTGATCGCCTGGCTGCCGCTCTGGCCCCTCGCGGTCGGGGTGGCGTGGCTCCTGTTCGGGACGGCCGGGGTGAAGGCGGCCGCCGTGCCCGCCGCCCTTGGTCTGCTCGGGGCCAGTGTGCTCGGGGCGATCCTGGTCTTCGCCTTCGACTTGGCGCTCGGCCGCCGGTACCGCGCGGTGCAGTTCGTGCTGGCCGGGTCGCTGCTCCTCGCGGCGCTGCTCGCCCCCTTCCTCCAGTTCGCCCAGAGTGAGCTGGCGCCCAAGGAAGACCAAGGGGTGGTGTTCAGCATCCTGGCGCCCTCGCCCACGGCCACCATCGAGCAGAATTCCCTCTATGCCCGCGAGGTGCAGAAGATCTACGAGTCCGTGCCGGAGTACGACGCCTCCTTCCAGGTCACCTCCGCAAACTTCGGCATCTCCGGGATGATCCTCAAACCGTGGTCGGAGCGCCGCCGGACCTCCGTCGCGATCGGGGACTCCCTGCAGGGGCCCGCGGCCGCGGTCGCGGGCGTCAATGTGATCGTCAACACGCCGGATCCCCTGCCCGCGGGCGGCCAGTTTCCGATCGAGTTCGTGCTGCGGTCGACCGCCGAGCACCGCGAGATGTTGGACGTGGCGCAGCAATTGGTGATCCACGCGAACACCCAGGCCCCCGGCGCCGGCGGCCCGCCCGTGTTCTATTTCGCGGACAAGGACCTCAAGTTCGACCTGCCGCAGGCGGAGATCGAGATCGACCGCGAGAAGGTCGCCGCGATGGGCCTGAGCCTGGTCGACGTCGCGCGCGACCTCGGGTCCATGCTGGGGGGCGGCTACGTCAATCGTTTCGTCAACGATGGCCGCAGTTACCGGGTCATCCCGCAGGTGGAGCGGGGGCAGCGCCTGAATGCGGAGCAGTTGTTGAACTATCACATCCGCGGCCCCCAGGGGCAGCTGATCCCGCTGAGCACGATCGCCTCGATCCGCGAGACGGTGCAGCCCCGGACCCTCAATCGCTTCCAGCAGCTCAATTCGGTCAAGATCACGGGCGTGGGACCAAGCATCGACGCGGCGCTCCGGAAGCTCGAGGCGAAGGCGGCCGAGATCCTGCCGGCCGGTTACACCATCGATTACGGCGGGCAGTCGCGCCAGCTCCGCTCCGAGGGCAAGGCGCTGGGCAGGGCGGCCCTGCTCGCGGTGCTCCTCATCTTCCTCGTGTTGGCGGCGCAGTTCAACAGCTTCCGGGATCCGTTCATCATCCTCCTCGGTTCGGTGCCGCTCGCGATCGTCGCCGCGATGCTGCCGGTCTTCCTGGGCGCCAGCTCGCTCAACATCTACTCGCAGATCGGGCTGATCACCTTGGTGGGTCTGATTGCCAAGAACGGGATCCTCATCGTCGAGTTCGCCAACAGCCTGCAGCGCGAAGGGATGGGCAAGCTCGAGGCCATCCGACGGGCGTCGGCCACGCGCCTGCGGCCGGTCCTGATGACTTCCGCCGCCACGGTGTTCGGGCATTTGATGCTGATCTTCGTGACGGGTCCGGGCGCCGCCTCGCGCAACAGCATCGGTTGGGTGCTGGTGATCGGAATGGCGGTCGGCACCGTCTTCACGCTGTTCGTTGTCCCCGCCTTCTACGCGTTGATCGCCCGGGAATTCGCGCCCCGCCCGGCCGCTCCCGCCCCCTCCGCATGACCTCGTTCCGTTCTCCGCTGTTCCGGGCCCTGCGCCGCGTCGCGCCGGCCCTTGTCGCCGCGTCGGCCTGGGCCGCGCCGGCCCTGCCGCCGGGCCCACTCGATCTCGCGGGTGCCCTGCGGTTCGCGCTCGAGCACAACCTCGCGATCCAGCAGGCGCGCGAGCGGATCCGCCAGCAGGACGGGGTGGTGCTGGAGGTCGCGGCCCGGAGCCTGCCCTCCGTCGGCGCGTCGGCGCTTTATCAGCGCAATGATGCGGAGATCTCCCAGGGCTTTCCGGCTTCCGGGCAGGCATGGCAGCTGAGCCTCACGGCGACGCAGGTGGTATACTCCGCCGGCGCCGTTCCCGCCGCCGTCGCGGCCTCGAAGTTCACGCGCGAGGCGGCCACGCTTGAGCTTCAGGCCGTCATCAACGCGTCTTTGCTGCAGGTCCGGTCGGCTTTCCTCGAGGTGCTGCTCGCGCGGGAGCAGATCCGGGTGCAGGAGTCCAACCTGGAGTTGCTCCGGGAGCAGTTGCGGACGGCATCGGACCGCTACCAGGCCGGCGCGGTTTCCAGTTTTGAGAAGCTCCGCGCGGAGGTCGCCGTCGCCAACGCGCAGGTGCCCCTGATCACGGCTCGCAACGGATTGCGGCTGGCCGGGGAGAATCTGCGCCTGGCCCTCGGTCTCGTGGCCGCGCCCGGGGCGGCCCGGCCCGAGCTGGAGGTGGCCGGCTCGCTCAGCTTCGCGCCGCAGACCTTTGACCGGGCCGCGGCCATCGAGGCCGCCCGCGCGCAGCGCCCCGACCTGCAGCGCCTCGCCAAGCTCGCGAGCGCCCGGGAAGAGGGCATCACCACGGCCCGCGCGGGCCGGTACCCGAATGTCGCGGCGTTCGGGGGGTGGACCCTGCGCAAGGGTCCGACTTCCCAATTCGGGGACTCGAACCACGGCTGGCTCGTGGGCGTGCAGTCGCAATGGGACCTCTTCGATGGCCGCGCCACGCGGGGCCGCGAGGCCCAGGCGCGTTCCTCCCTGAACCAGACCCGGCTGCTGCTCGCGGAAGCAGAGCTGGCCGTGGACGTGGAAGTCAGCCGCGCGCACTCGGGGTGGCAGCAGGCGTCCGAGCTGGCGGACGCGTCGGCTCGCGTGGTCGAGCAGGCCACGGAGGCCGTCCGCTTGGCCAACGCGCGCTATGAGGCCGGGTCCGGCACGCAGCTGGATGTCCTGTCCGCCCAAGTCGAGTTAACCACGGCACGGACCAACCAGATCCAAGCCTTCTTTCAGTATAATATCGCGGTCGCGGCCCTGCGGAAGGCCATGGGGCAGACGGACGAGTTGATTGGCCGGCCTTGAGCTGGGCTCGACGCCGTGGCGTCCGCGGGACAGCTTAGGGGTGGGGAACCTTTACCCCTTGTCGGTTGTCCTGCCTTCACTTGTCCGCCTGATGAGAAACGCGCGCGTCTCCCTCCTGCTGCTCGCGGTCGCGGCGTTGGCGGCTTCGGGAGTGGCGCTGACCCCGGCGGTCCAGGCCGGGCTGATCCGGTATTTGTTGCGGCGGTCGTTCGACCCGGCGGCGGAGGTGGGTTCCGCCCGGATTGGATGGGATGGCGGCGTGCGGGTGCGAGAGCTGCGGTTACGGACCCCGGAGCTGGGGCTGACGGTGGCCGAGGCTGAGGTTCGGCTGCGGCCGGCCAGCCTTTTTTTTGGGGGGGGACCCGAGTTTCGGGAGGTCCGGCTGCGCGGTTGTGTGATTGAACCCACGGCTCCGGAGGAAACGGCGGAAACGTGGCGGGAACCGTTGCGGGCGGGCTTGGCGGGCGCGTTGGCCCCGGCACGACTGGAGGCGGAAGGGGAGGTGCGGTGGCCCGCGGCGATCGCGGGACTGAGCTTTCGGGCAGTCGGTGAGGGGGGGGGCGCGGGCAATGACGGGAGGTTGCGGGTTGGCTTCACCTTTCGGCCGCCCGGGGCGAACCTACCGGTCGTGGAGGGGGGGCTCAAGGTGGAGGTGCCAGCCAAGGCGGTGGCGGCCCCGCTGCGTGCGGAGTTGGAGGCGGCCGTGCGCGGGGAGGGTTGGCCCCGGAATCTGAACGTCGTCGGGGAATTGACGGCCCCCACGACCGCCGGAGGCGGTGCCTGGGCACTCCGGGTCCGCACCGGGGACCGCGAGGTGGCGCGGTGCGGTGGGGTGCTGCCGCCGGCCGGGGCGGACTGGCAGCTCCAATGGTGGGTGGATTTTCGCGACGGGGAGGTGGCGCGTTTGTTCCCCGAGCCGCGCTGGTCCGGCGAGCGCCTCGTGGGCGAGGGGGACCTGCGTTGGACGCCCGGATCCGGCCTGGTTGCCGTGCGGGGAAAAGCCGAGGTGGAGCTGGGCCCTGCCGCCCGAGCGCACCCGCTCCTTGCACGGCTCGGCCTCACGGGTGGGGACGCCGAGTTTGAGTTCCGAGCCGGTCCCCAGGTGTGGGCTTTCGAAAACCTCGCGGTGCGCCTTCGGGCCGGGAGCGCGGCTCCCGTCCTTCGTCTCTCCACGCGCCAACCCTGGGCGGTGGATTGGCGCGCGCGCGCCTTTCAGGCGAGGGAGCCGGAAGCAGACCTGATCAGGCTGGAAGTGGTGGACTTCACGCTGCCGCCATGGCGGATCGATGGAATCACCGTCGGCGGCGGTCCGGTGCGGGGAAGCCTGATCGGCCGGGTGAATGCGGGCGCCCTGGCGCTGCGGTCGGAGGAAAGCCTGCGAGGCACGGGGTTTTTCGCCGGGACCGACGAGGGCCGGCGCATTGAAGACCTGGCCCTGTTGGTGCAGGGAGGCCTGCGGCTCGCGCCGGAGGGCTGGAGCGCCGAGCTCGACGAGTTGCGGCTCAGCGGGAAAGGGGGGGAGTTCGCCGTCCTCGAAGCGAAGGGCGGGCGCCTGACCGGCGAGGGCGAATCCTGGAAGGTTGCCGGACGCGCGTGGGTGAAACTCGCGCCGGCGGTCACCAGCCTCGCGGCGGGGTGGGGGAGCGGCTTGACGGCGGGAGTCCTCGAGGTGGACGCGGGCGCGACGGGCGGGGCAGTGACGGCGATCCACGCGCACCTGCGGGCTTCCGGGCTGCGGACCACGACGGAACTGCCGGACCTCCGGCTCGACGCGCGGATCGACCGGCAGCCCTCGGGGCAGTTGAAGTTTCACGTTCCGCTGGAGACCGGGGGCGGCCCTAGCCTTGCCCGCTTGCTGCTTGCGGGAACCTGGGAGCCGGTCGCCGGCGAGCATGGCAGGCTCGAACTTGACGTGGCGGGACCCCGGTTAGACCTGACGGCGCTCGGCCGCTTCCGGCCCCTGTTCGCCGGCGGGGACGCCCTTGCGGGTGGAGTGGCGCCTTGGACCGGTTGGTCAGGCAGCGTGGCGGCACGGATCGACGAGGTCGTTGCCGAGGGGGAGGCGGCCTGGCGCCACACGCGGGCGCGTCTCCGGTTCGAGGGGTCGACGGTGCAGGCCGATGAGCTGGAGTCTGTCCTCCCAGGAGGTGCGAGCCTGCGGGCCAGCGGCAGCCTGCGTCACGCGCCCGCTCCAGGCAGCCGTTACAGCCTTCAGTCGGCCGTCGTGCTGCGCGAGTGGAGTCCGGCCGGGAGTGAGGGCGACGCGGGCTGGTTTTCCGGCAAGCTCGACCTCGCGGGCTCGCTGCGGGCCCGCGCCGCGGACCTGGCGGGCCTTGGATCGGCATGGGAAGGGGAGGTGCATCTGGTCTCGCGCGGCGGGACGCTGCGGCTGTTTCCGGTCAACCTGCCGCCGGCGGCCGCGGGTTCCGGCCGGGGCGCGGAGATCCTGGCCGCGGCGGGCGGGGCGCTTGAGACCCTTGGGGTGCGTCGCGAGCCGCCGCTTTCGCGCGGCCGCGCGGTGGTGGAACTTTCGTCCGTCCTGCACCCGCTCGCGTTCGACCAGTTGAGCGTGGTCGCGGCCCGGGATGCCGCGGGCCACCTCAGCCTGCGCCATCTCGTGGTGATCACGCCTGAGCTGCGGCTGACCGGCGGGGGCAATCTCCTCCGCCGCCCCGGGGCTGGTTTCCTCGATGGATCCCTCGCCCTCGAGCTGCAATTGCGGGCGCGTGGGCGTCCGGCCGAATTGCTGCGGGGGCTTGGGGCCCTCGACGAGGTGCCCGATGAGTGGGGCTATGCCGCCGCCGGCCTGCCCCTGCGCGTGCGGGGCACATTGGCGCAGCCGGATGCCAGCGATCTGGGCGTGCGCCTCGCCGCCCTCGCGTTGGAGCGCAATCCGGTCACCGAGCGCGCCGCGGACTGGTTCAATCGGATCCGCGGCGTAAAGTGACCGGCGCGTTGCCAAGGCGGCAACGTTGCCCACGCTGCCCGGTGTGATCGCGTCCATCGCCTTTCATCGCTTCAAGGCCCTGCGGCAGACGCGCATCGAGCTGCAGCCTTTCAATCTGATCATCGGGCCCAATGGCAGCGGCAAAACAAGCCTCATCGAGTCGATCCTGACCCTGCGGCGGTTGGCCGCCCTGCCGTTGGCCGGGACCGGGACGGTGCAACGGGACGAAGGGCCGGAGATCCGTTTCGGGTTTTCGGCTCCCCACGCGGGGATCCGCGCGACCCTGGGCTGCGCGGGAGAGGGAGTCTGCGATTTCCTGCGGGTGGAGCCGGCGGGAACGCCCGCGTGGACCGCGCTGAGGTCCGATCTGGCGACGGTACGGGGCTATGGGTTGGAGCACGAGGCGATGACGCGGCCTTGCCCGCCGGGAGACGGGGCGGAACTGACCGCAGACGGGGGCAACCTCGCGGCGGTGTTGATGCAGCTCCGGGAGCACACGCCGGCCGTTTACGCGGCGCTGCAGGCGGAACTGCTCCGCCTGCTGCCGGAATTTTCCGCGCTGGAGGCCGGTGCGGCGCCGGCCGGCGGGCTCACCTTCGGCCTGCGATTGGCGGAAGGGGGGGAATTGCTGGGCGCGGAAGAGCTGTCCCAGGGCACCCTTTACGTCATCGCCCTCCTGGCGCTCGCCTTTGACCCGGATCCGCCGCGCATCCTCTGCCTCGAGGAGGTGGATCGGGGCGTGCATCCCCGGATGTTCCGGGAGGTGCGCGATGTGCTCTATCGGCTCAGCTATCCGCCGGCGGACGCGGGTCGGGCCGGCGTGCAGGTGATCGCGACGACCCACTCCCCGTATTTCATCGACCTGTTCCGCGACCATCCGGAGGAGGTGGTCATTGCGCAGAAGACCGGCCGCGCGGCCGCGTTCGAACGGCTGGCGGACCGCCCCGACCTCCCCGAGCTGCTGCGGGAAGGTTCGTTGGGTGAGATGTGGTACAGCGGGATCCTCGGCGGGGTGCCGGAGGAGCGATGAACGTCGCCCTGCTGAGCGAGTCTCCGGCGGACGAGGCGGCGTTGCGGGAACTGGTCACGGGGGTGCTGCGCGAGCGGCCCCGTTTCATCGCGCCCGGGTTCCGGGCCCGCGGCTGGCCCAACGTCGCGCAGTTGCTCCCCGCCGTGATCCGCCACCTCCATTTCAACACGGATGCGGACGCGCTGGTCGTGGCGGTGGACGCGGATGACTCGGTGGTGCACGGGGCGGCGCACGAGCGTCCGGGGTACTTCCATCCCCGGTGCCGGATGTGCCAGCTGCGCGCGGTGCACCGGCAGACGACCAAGAAGTTGCCGCCGGCGCGGGGGCGGGAGCGCCTGCTGCGCGCCGTGGGCGTGGCGGTCCCGGCGATCGAGGCCTGGTACCTGTGCGGGCGGGATCCCGCGGTGACTGAAGCGGCGTGGATCGAAGGCAACGCGCGGGGCGCGCGCCCCTACAGCCGGGCGGAGCTGAAGTTGCGGGTCTATGCCACGGAGCGGCCAAGTCTCGCGCACGAGATCGCCTGCGCCCTGCGGGAAGTGGAACGACATCGGGCGGATTCCCGCCGGTTGGAACATGAGTTTCCCGGTTTCGCGGCGCTGGCGGGCGATCTGCGTGCGGTGCGTGACCACCCGCCGGATCCGGCGCCCGCCTCTGGCGCGCACCCGCGCTGAGAAAAGGCTTCCCAGCCCACGCGCTTTCGCCAACAAGCCCCGCAGCCCCTCCAGCCCCGTCGCCCGCCGATGTTCCGCCGCCGATCCTTCCTACCCCTGCACCTTGAGTGGTTCGCGCACCTGATCGCGCGCCTGCTGTACCGGGTGCGCACTTCGGGCCTCGAGGCCTTTCCCGCCCAGGGCGGGGTCCTGCTCATCGCCAACCACCTCTCCTACGTCGACGTGGTGGTGTTGCAGCTCGCCTGCCCGCGGCCGATCCGCTTTGTCGCCCATCACTGGTTGCGGCGGAACGGGTTCCTCAACTGGTGTTTCGAGCGCTCGGGCAGCATCGGGATCTCCGCCGCCCAGCCCCGGTCCGGGATGCACGGCGCCGTCGAGGCGCTGCGGCGCGGCGAGGTGGTCTGCGTTTGTCCGGAGGGGCACATCTCCCGGACCGGTCAGCTGATGCGGCTGCATCGGGGCTTTCAAGTGATCGCCGCGCGGGCGGGGGCACCCGTGGTGGCGGCGGCCGTCGACGGCCTCTGGGGCTCCATCTTCTCCTTCGCCGGCAACAAGTGCCTGTGGAAATCCCCCCGCCTGCTGCCGACGCCAGTCCACGTGGCGTTCGGCCGTCCGCAGCCGGCGGCGCTGGCCGGGTTGGAGTGGGCACGGCGCGAGCTGCTCGACCTGGGCGAACGCGCCTTTCAGGAGCGGCCGACGCTCCGGCGGCACCTCGGGCGCGAGGCGGTGCGGGCGCTCGCCAAGCAGCCGGGGCGGATTCTGGTCGTCGACCGCACGGCGGACCGCCGGGTCCTGTCCTGCGCCCAGATCTACGCCGCGGCCGCACTGCTGTCCCGGCGCCTCCGCGAGCGCGTCCCGGGCCGGCGGGTCGGCATCGTCCTGCCGCCCGGCGCCGGCGGCTTCATCGCGAACCTGGCGGTGGTGATGGCCGGCAAGGTGCCGGTGAACCTCAACTTCACCGCGGGTCGCGACGCGGTCCTCACCAGCCTGCGGATCGCCGGGATCGAGACGGTGTTGTCCGCGAAGGCGATGCAGGAGAAGGTCCCCGCCTTCCCGTGGCCCGAGGGCACGCTGGATCTCCGCGCCGAGCTCGAGGCTGCCGGTGGGCGTCGGGCGATGCTGCCGTGGCTGCTGGCCGCGTGGCTGCTGCCCAACCAGGTCTGCGCCAACCTGCTCGGCCTGCCCCGCACCGGCGACCGCGAGGAGGCCGGCCTGCTCTTCACCAGTGGCAGCTCCGGCGAACCCAAGGGGGTGGTGCTCACCCACCGCAACCTCCTCGCCAACTGCCTGCAGATTTCCTCCCTCTCGATCCTGCCCGAGCGCTCCTCGGTGCTCGGCTGCCTCCCCATCTTCCACAGCTTCGGCTTCACCGTCACGCTCTGGTATCCGATCCTGCGCGGGAGCCGCGTGGTCACCGTGCCGAGCCCGCTCGACACCCGGCGCATCATCGACGCGATCGCGGCCGAGCAGGTGCGGGTGATGGTCGGGGCGCCCACCTTCATCCGTCCGATCCTCAAGAAGGCGCAGCCGGCGGAACTGCGCTCCCTCGACCTCGTCGTCACCGGGGCGGAGCGGCTGCCCGACGACCTGAAGGCCGATTTCCAACGACAGTACCACCTCGAGATCCAGCAAGGGTATGGGCTGACCGAGACCGCGCCGGCCACGAACATCACGCAGCCGGACCCGCCGATCATCTTTTCCACCAACGAGCCGCAGGAGGGGAAGCGCGCGGGCTCGGTGGGCCGGCTCCTGCCCGGCCTCACCGCCCGCATTGTGGATCCCGAGACGATGGAGGAGCGTCCGGAGACCGATACGGGCCTGATTTTGCTGCGCGGCGCCAACGTGTTCGAGGGCTACCTGGACGATCCCGGCAAGACCCGGCAGGCGTTCTGCCGCGGGTGGTTCGTGACCGGCGACCTGGGTCGATTCGACGCGGACGGCTTCCTCTACATCGAGGGCCGCTTGTCGCGCTTTTCCAAGATCGCGGGTGAGATGGTGCCGCACGGCACGGTGGAGCAACGCATTGTGGAGGCCTTCGGCTGGGACCAGTCGGAACAGCCGGTGGTGTACGTCACCGGCGTCCCCGACCAGGCCAAGGGAGAGGCGCTGGTGCTGTTGACCACGGAGTCCGTCACGGTGGAGCAGCTGCGGGCCCGCCTCGCGGAGCGCGGGTTGCCGAACCTCTGGGTGCCCAAGATCATCCACCGGGTGGAGCGGATTCCGATGCTCGGCACCGGCAAGACGGACCTCAAGCAGTGCCGCGAGTTGGCGCTGCACGCGGTCAAGGGCGGCTAGGCCCGCGCCCGGTCCTCAGCCGGGAGGCAGGTCGAAGAGCTTGCGGCGTCGCCGGCCGCTGGTGCCCGCGAGCGGACGGCGTTCCGCGGGAGTCTTGTACGGGCGGTGGCGGTATCCCTTGCGTTGCGGATCCGCGGCGCACGCCAGCTGGAACGCCTGCAGGCGGGAGAAGACGTCGGGCAGCTGCGCGGGCAGCGGGTAGTCATCGAGGCCGGTGGCGGCCAGCGCGGTGAGGAGCTCGTGGGTCGCCTCGAGGGTGGAGAGGCAGGCCGGGTGCGGTTGCTGCTTGATCACGTAACGGCTTGGCGCCGCGGGGGTGAACATCAGCCGCGGCAAGGCCTGGAGCACCGGGCTCAGCCGCAGCATCTTCCGGCCGAGCGCCCAGGTGGCGTCCAGGATGAACACGACGAGCGTGCGCGTGGCGAGGCGGGTGCGCAGGTCGGCGAGGGCGGGAGCCCCGGTCGTGGCCGCGGTCGACAGGTTGAGCGCCGTGGCGCCGGGGAACAGCAGCACCGGATGCAGCGCCGGATCCGCCAGCAGGGCGCGCAGTTCCGGGTGCTCCTCGAAGCCCACCCCCATGAGGATGCGGCTGTGCGGCAGGCAGAGGTGGGTCAACCGGCCGGTCGCCGCCTTCTCCCGCTTGTACTCCTTGGGGTGCATCAGGAAGACGAAGCGGGTGCGCGTCGCCATTGGCACCAGCGACGGGCACCAGCAGAGGGTCCGGGGCCAGAAGCAGCGGTAGCAGGTCTCCCGGCTCATCGGGGCGGCGCGGTTCAGCGCACCACCCGGGCGCCGCCGCCGCCGATCTGCTTCTCCACCTCGCGGCGCGTCGCCATCGAGGTGTCGCCGGGCGTCGTGGAGGCGAGGGCGCCGTGGGCGGCGCCGTAGTCGACCGCCTGCTGCGGGTCGTTGAACTCGAGGAACCCGAACTGCAGGCCCGAGGCGAAGCTGTCGCCGCCGCCGACCCGGTCGAGGATCTCGAGTTCCGGGTAGGGCCGGCTCGCGTGGAACTTTCCTTCGTGCCAGAGGAGGGCCGACCAGTCATTGCGCGTGGCGGTGATGACGCGCCGCAAGGTGGTCGCGGCCACCTTGAAGTTGGGGAACTCCCGCACCGCGGTCGCGATCATCTCCTGGAAGGCCTCGGTCTCGATCCGGGAAAGGCCGTGGTCCGCGCCGCGCACCTCGAAGCCGAGCGAGGCGGTGAAGTCCTCCTCGTTGCCGATCATCACGTCCACGTGGCGCGCGATCTCGCGGTTGACCTCCTGGGCCTTGCGCAGCCCGCCGATCGTCTTCCAGAGCGAGGGCCGGTAATTGAGGTCATAGCTGACGATCACGCCATGACGCTTCGCCGCTTGGACGGCCTCGATCGCGAGCGCGGCCGTCGAGGCCGAAAGTGCGGCGAAGATGCCGCCGGTGTGGAACCAACGCGTGCCGAGCTGCCCGAAGATGCGGTCCCAGTCGAAGTCGCCGGGCTTCAGCTGCGAGGCGGCGGTGTTGCCACGGTCGGAGTTGCCGACGGCGCCGCGGATGCCGAAGCCGCGCTCGGTGAAGTTCAGGCCGTTGCGCACGGTGCGGCCGATGCCGTCGTCCTCCCGCCAGCGGATGAAGTCGGTGGCGACCCCGCCCTGCAGGATGCAGTCCTCGACGAGGTGGCCGACCTCGTTGTCGACGAAGGCGGTGCAGACGGCGGTGCGAAGGCCGAAGCACTTCCGCAGCCCGCGGGAGGTGTTGTACTCACCCCCGCCTTCCCAGACCTTGAACTCGCGGGCGGTGCGGATGCGACCCTCGCCGGGATCGAGGCGCAGCATCACTTCGCCGAGGGAGATTTGATCGAAGGCCGTGGTGCCGGCCGGCTTGAGGGAAAGGCTCATGTGAGGAGGCGGGGAGGCTAGGCGCCGGGGGGAGCGCCGGTCAACCTGCCGCGGGGAGGCAAATCAGGAACTCCGCGCCGCCGCCGGTGGCCGGCCCGAGCACGATGGTCCCGCCGTGGCCCGTGACGATCGCGTAGACGGTGGACAGGCCGAGCCCCGTCCCGCCGCGCTCCGCCTTCGTGGTGAAGAACGGCTCGAACACCCGGTCGCGCAGCTCCGCGGGGATGCCGGGGCCGGTATCGGTGATGCGCAGCAGCGCGGCCCCGGCGCCCCCGGCCGGGCGCGAGGTGGGCGCCGGCCCCACCTCGAGGCGTACCCGCCCGCCCGCGGGCATGGCGTCACGGGCGTTGATCACGAGGTTGAGCAGCACCTGCTCCAATTGCACGGGGTCGATGCGCACGCGGGGCGCCGCCCGCCGTTCGAGCTCCACGCGGACGTGGCTGCCCGCGGCCTGACGCAGGAGGGGGACGGCGCGGGCGACCGCGGCACCAAGGTCCAGGTCCCGCGCTTGCCCGCTCCCGGGCCGGCTGAACTCCAGCAGGCGGCGGGTCAACCCGCGACCCTGATCGAGCGCGTGGCGGAGGATACGGCCGTAGCGCTCGCCATCCGCCGGGACCGGCGCCGCGGCCTCTCCCTGGAGCGCCTCGACCGCGCCGCCGACCACCGAGAGCACGTTGTTGAAGTCGTGGGCCACGCCGCCAGCCATCCGGCCCATCGCCTCCATCCGCTGCATGTGCCGCAGCTGGGCGTCGCGCTCCTCGCGCAGCACGGCGGCACCCCAGGCCTGCGCGGCGATGCGCAGCACGGAGACCTCGAACCGGCTCCAGGGGGCCCTGGGGCTACAGGCATCGAAGCCGATCATCCCATGGATCCGCGCGCCGGCGAAGACAGGCTGAACCAGCAGCGACAAGATCTGCTGCGCCGCGAGGATCGGCTGCTCGGAAGGCGGGAACTCCGCGATCTCCCCGACGATCGGTTCGCCGCGAAGCAGCACCTCCTGCCAGCGGCCGAAGCCCGCCTCGATGAGATCCAGCCCTTGCAGCTCGGGATTGTTGATTTGCGGGGAGATCCCCGGAGCGGTCCATTCATGGCGTTGGGTGGCGCGATAACGGCCGTCGGCGTGGCGGTGGAAGTCGAACATGTACGCCCGGCTGACCCCGCTGGCCTCGCCCAGCAGTCGCAACGCCGGCCCGGCGAACTCGCAGGCCGGCAGGGAGCCCGTCATCAGGCCGACGGCCGTCGCCCCGGCCGCGACGACGGCCTCACTCCGATCCTGCGGGCTGGCGCTGGATTGCGGGGCGGGAACAGGGGCGGACGGAGCGCCGGGAACAGGCATCCGGGGGTTGTGCGGGCAGGAGGGCAGGCGCGCAAGTTTGCGCGAGGGCTGGGCCGATGGATGTCCCACCCCGATGTTACCTTGGGCGGATGATCCCCCAGCCCACGCGTCGCACTGGTTTCGGCCTTTGGGATTCGCACCGCCGGGTCGCCCGCCGATGGCAGCGTCTCCACGACGAGGCGGAACGGATGCCGGCCGGGCCGGAGGCGGAGCCCGCGCCGCCGCCGCCGGAGCCCGCTGATCCGCCCCCCGCGACGTGGCGGCGCGAGGAGCGGCCCTTGGCCGCCTGAGCTTCCGGGTCTGCTCTTGACCAACCGGGTGTGCGGCGGCGAGCTTCCCCGGTCACTCCGGCCGGCGGTGACCAGGATCTCCCTGATCCGCTGCCGGCGCCTCTCTCCACTCAGCCTATGAACCACGGTCTCAATCTTCGTTCTTCCGCTGCCCTCGACTTCGTGTCGCTCGGGGCCCTGATCCACCGCCTTGACCCCGGCATCATCCCCTTCCGGAAGGCGAACCACTGCGACATCCACGTGAGTGGCGGCGAGTTCAACGTCGCGGCCAACCTCGCGGACTGCTTCCGGCTGAACACCGGGGTGGTCTCCGCGATGGTCGACTATCCGATCGGGGATCTGATCGCGGAGCGGGTGCGCGCGATGGGAGTGCGGCCCTTCTACAAGCGGTTCAAGCATGACGGCGTTCGCGGGCCGAACATGGCGACCGTGTACAGCGACCGCGGCCAGGGCGTGCGGGCGCCGGTCGTTTTCTATAACCGCAGCAATGAGGCGGCGGCGCAGCTGCGGCCCGGCGACTTCAACTGGAACGAGATCTTCGGCCCCGGCGTGCGCTGGTTCCACAGCGGCGGCATCTTTGCGGCGCTCTCCGAAACCACGGGCGAACTGATCGTCGAGGCGATGCAGGCCGCGAAGGCGGCGGGGGCGGTCACGTCCTTCGACCTCAACTACCGGGCGAAGCTCTGGGACATCTGGGGCGGCCAGTCCAAGGCCCTCGACGTGCTCGGCCGGATTGTCCGCAACGTCGACGTGCTCGTCGGCAACGAGGAGGACCTCCAGAAGGGCTTGGGCATCGAGGGGCAGGACGTGGAGTCGAAGTCCAAGCTCGATCCGTCCGCGTTCTTCGCGCTGATCGACAAGGCCGTGCGCAAGTTCCCGAACGTCAAGGCGGTCGCCACGACCCTGCGGGAGGTGCACTCGACCAACCGCCACACCTGGGGCGCGGTCGCCTGGATGAACGGCAAGACGTACCAGTCCCCGACCTGCGAACTGGACGTGGTCGACCGCGTGGGTGGCGGCGACGGCTACGCGGCCGGCTTCATTTATGGGCTGCTTTCCGGGGCCTCCGAGCAGGAGGCGGTGAACCTCGGCTGGTCGCACGGCGCGCTGCTGACCACCTTCCCGGGTGACACCACGATGGCCACGGTCGAGCAGGTGCAGGCGTTCGCCAAGGGCGGCTCGGCCCGCATTCAACGCTGAGTTGACCGCCGCCGGCCGGCGCGCAACCTCCCCGGGCGGCCCGTCTTGGGCCGCCCTTTTTTATGCTCTACTTCGCCCGCGGCTCCGCGACCGACCGACTCACCGCCGAGGACCTGCGTGCCGGCGTGCGCGCCGCCCTGGACCGGCTGGGCCCCCGCCGCCGCGTCCTCGCGGTGCCCCCGGATTTCACCCGGTTCCATTCCCAGGCCGGCCCGCTGACCTGCCTCGTCCACGAGTATTACGGCGACCGGCTCACCGACGTGCTGCCCGCGCTCGGGACGCACTCGCCGATGACGCCGGAGCAGCTGCACGAGATGTTTCCGACCGTGCCGGCCGACCGCTTCCGGGTGCACAACTGGCGCACCGGCATCACCACGGTGGGCACGGTGCCCGCCGAGTTCGTGCGGACGGTCTCCGAGGGCGCGGTGGAATTCCCGTGGCCGGCGCAGGTCGCCAACCTCATCGCGGAGGGTGGACACGACCTCATCCTCTCGATCGGCCAGGTGGTGCCGCACGAGGTGATCGGGATGGCCAACTACAACAAGAACATCTTCGTGGGCACGGGCGGGGTGGAGGGGATCAACAAGAGCCACTTCGTCGGCGCCGCCTACGGGATGGAGCGGATGATGGGCCGGGCCGACACGCCGGTCCGGCGGATCCTCAACTACGCCGGGGAGCATTTCACGCGGCACCTGCCGATCGTGTACGTGCACACCGTGGTCGCGAGGGGGGCGAGCGGGGCGCTCGAGGTCCGCGGGCTCTTCATCGGGGATGACGCGGAGGTCTTCAACCGCGCCGCGGCCCTTTCGCTCGAGGTGAACTTCGAGATGCTCGAGGCCCCGTTGCAGAAGGTCGTGGTTCACCTCGATCCGGCGGAGTTTAAAAGCACCTGGCTCGGCAACAAGGCGGTCTACCGCACGCGGATGGCGATGGCCGACGGCGGTGAACTCGTCATCCTCGCGCCCGGCCTGCGCGAGTTCGGCGAGGATCACGAGATCGACCGGCTGATCCGCAAGTACGGCTACCGGGGCACTCCGGCCACGCTCGCAGCCACCCGGGCGAACCCGGAACTGCAGCAGAACCTGAGCGCCGCCGCCCACCTCATCCACGGCTCCAGCGAGGGCCGCTTCGGGATCACCTATTGCCCGGGCCACCTGACCCGTGCCGAGATCGAGGGGGTCGGCTTCAAATGGGCGGATCTCGCGGCCACCACGCGGCGGTATGATCCCGCGCGACTCCGGGACGGCTGGAATACCCTGCCCGACGGCGAGCGCATCTTTTACATCTCCAACCCGGCGCTCGGCCTTTGGGCCTACCGGGGGCGGTTCAGCGCCTGAGCGGCTCGTGATGAAGCGTTTTCCCGCCGCCACCGCCGCACTGCGGCGTCGCCTCGGAGCGCGCGTGGTCCGGACCGAGGCGGCGGAGCTGGCCGAGGCCGGCCTCGACGGCTCGAAGCTGTCCTTTCTGCCGGAGGCGCGCATCCGCGTGCGCCGCGAGGCGGACGTGGGCGTGGTCCTCGCGCTGGCCAACCGGTACCGGGTGCCGGTGACGACCCGCGGCCGGGGCACGACCCTCACCGGCTCGGCCGTACCCGTGCACGGGGGCTGGGTGCTCGACCTGCTGGGCCTCGACCGCATCCGGATCGATGGGGAGGCGGGGATGGCGCACGTGCAGGCCGGGGCCAATGTCGCCGCATTGCAGCGCGCGGCGGAGGAGGCCGGGTGGTTCTACCCGCCCGATCCCTCCTCGCGCGAGTACTGTACCCTCGGGGGCAACATCGCCTGCAATGCCGGCGGGATGCACGGGGGCAAGTACGGGGTCACCCGTGACTTCGTGATCGCCCTCCGCGGCTACCTGCCCACCGGGGAACCGGTCGAATGGGGCACGCCGACCAAGAAGTTCTCGGCCGGCTTCAACCTGCGCGACCTTTGGATCGGGGCGGAGGGGATGCTCGGGGTCGTCACGGGCGCGGTGCTCAAGCTGCTCCCGCGCCCGGCGGAGCGCTGGACCCTCCTGACCGCCTTCCGTGATGAGGCGGCGGCCCTGCGGGCGGCGCTCGCCCTGTTCCGCGCGCGGGTGCAGCCCGCGATCTGCGAGTTCCTCGATCGGGACAGCGTGCGGTGCGCGGAGCGGGCCACCGGCCGGGCCGTTTTCCCGGGCCAGCCCGGCCGCGCGGTGATCCTGCTGGAATTCGCCGGGTCGCGCGGCGAGCTCCGGGAGCAGCGGCCGATGGTGCAAGCCTGGGCGCGGGAACACGCGGCCGCCCACCGGTCGGCGCGCTCCCGCGCCGAGGCCGAACAGCTCTGGGCGGTCCGCCGCAGGTGCTCCGGCGCGATGTTCGAGCTCGGGGACGCGAAGCTGAACGAGGACGTGGTGGTGCCGATGGGGAGCTACCTGGCGCTGGCGCGCTTCTTGGTGCGGCTTCGCCGCGAATCGGGCCTCGCGATCCCGACCTTCGGTCACCTCGCCGACGGCAACCTGCACGTGAACATCATGTACCATCAGGCGGTGGCGCGGGAACGCCAGGCGGCCGAGCGCGCGGTTCGGCGCCTGATGCGGGAGGTCGTCGCCCTCGGCGGGGCGATTTCCGGGGAACACGGGATCGGGCTCGCCAAGACGCCGTTCCTGCGGCTCCAGCATTCGCCGGCGCAGATCCGGGCGATGCAGGCGGTCAAACGCGCGCTGGACCCGGCGGGCATCCTCAATCCAGGGAAGATGTTCTCGGTCTTCGAGGTCTGGAAACATCCGCGGGCCGCGGTGCGGTTCCCGTGGGACCACAAGTGAGCCCGGGCCGCGGGCCTCAGGCGTCCGGCGCGCCGGCGCAGTACCAGTGCCAAGGTTCGTAGCCGATCCCCCAGGGATTATCCTGCGGGTAAGATAACCGGAACCCGGCCGCGGGCGCGTGGCGTTCCAGCCAGCGGAAGGCGGGGGTGCCGGCGAAGTTCTCCTCCAGGTCCGTGTGGCCCGGGCAGCCGATGTCGAGGGCCCGGCCCGAGTGGTGCTCGCTGAAGCCTGGCGCCGCGATGTAGCGCAGGATGTCGTCCAAGGGCCGCCCGGCCGCGCGTCTCCGGCGGATGATCTCCGCCTGCCGCGCCACGGAGCGGAAGCCCGAGACCGGCAGGAGGGTGATTCCGTCGAGCGCGGCGGCCGCCTCCAGCCGACGCCAGGCGGCGGCGGCTCCGGGGAGCAACCGGACCGGTGGGTCGACGTCCCCGGGGTCGATCCGAACGAGGAGGCCCGTGGGCGCCTCCGGCTGAAAGGGGAGCCCGCGGCGGGCGGCGTAATCCTCCGGGATGCCCAACTCGCGGTGCAGGGCGGCGATCGGGACCGGCAACGACACGGCTCAGTCGCTGTGGCCGGCGAGCCAACGCTCGGCTTCGATCGCGGACGCGCACCCCATCCCGGCCGCGGTGATCGCCTGCCGGTACACATGGTCGGCGCAGTCGCCCGCGACGTACACGCCGGGGACGTTGGTGCGCACGGCGGAGCCGGCCGCAGGCTTGAAATAGCCCTGCTCGTCCACTTCCAGCGGCGGCGCGAAGGGCCCCGTGTTGGGCAGGTGGCCGATCGCGACGAAGATCCCCTTCACCGCCAGGACCTGCTCGGCCCCGGTCTTCACGTGCCGCACCCGGAGGCCGCTGACCGCCCCCTCCGCCACGCCCTCCACGGAGACGGGCAGGCTATCCCAGACGCAGGTGATCTTCTCGTGCCGGGTGACCCGGTCGGCCATGATCTTCGAGGCGCGCAGGGTGTCGCGGCGGTGCACGAGGTAGACGCGCGAGGCGAAGCGGGTGAGGAAGAGCGCCTCCTCGGCGGCGCTGTCGCCCCCGCCGATCACGGCGACGTCCATCTTGCGGTAGAAGGCCCCGTCGCAGGTCGCGCAGGTGGTGACGCCCTTGCCGCCGTAGAGTTCCTTTTCCCCGGGGATCCCGGTCATCCGCGGCGAGGCGCCGGTGGCGATGATCACGGCCCGGGCGAGGATCACGCGATCGCCGGCGAAGAGCTTCCGCGGCTGGGAGGTGAAATCGACGCGGTCGACGAGCGCCTGCTCGAAGCGGGTGCCGAAGCGGGTGGCCTGCTCGCGCAGGTTTTGCATCAGTTGGAACCCGTCCACGCCGTGGGGGAAGCCCGGGAAATTCTCCACCTCGCTGGTGGTGGTCAACTGCCCGCCCGGCAGCGGGCCTTCGAGCACGAGCGGGGCGAGGTTCGCGCGGCCGGTGTAGATGGCGGCCGTCAGGCCGGCGCAACCGGTGCCGATGATGACGACGTTTTCGACGGAAGGGGCGGACATACGGTGCCCGAAGAGAGGGGGAGGGGAGGCGGCGGCGCAATCCCGGAGATAATCCCGCGACGGGGCTGGCGGGGACGCTTGCAATTTTCGCGGCGGACCGGAGCCTAGCGCGTCGGCTCTGGCTCCTCGCGGCCTCCTCTCCCTTCTTCCAACCGCTCCGCCCCCCGCATGAAGTCCCCCGCAGATTCCAACCGCGCCAAGTACATGACCCTGATCGCCGCCTTCCTCGGGTGGATGTTCGATGGGTTTGAAATGGGCCTGTTCCCTTTGATCGGCCAGCCGGCCCTCAAGGACTTGCTCGGACCGAACGCCCCGGCGGGGGACACGGCGGCCTGGTTCGGCGCGATCATCGCGGTGTTCCTGGTGGGAGCCGCCAGCGGCGGGGTCCTCTTTGGCTGGCTCGGCGACAAGATCGGCCGCGTGCGGGCGATGTCGCTGAGCATCTTCACTTATGCGGTCTTCACCGGCCTCTGCGGGTTTGCCACCGAGGCCTGGCACATCGCGGCGCTGCGGTTCATCGCCTCCCTCGGGATGGGCGGCGAGTGGTCGCTCGGGGTCGCGCTGGTCAATGAGGTCTGGCCCGGCAAGTCGCGGGCGCTGATCGCGGGCCTGATCGGCGCCGCGGCGAACGTCGGCTTCCTGCTGGTGGCGCTCCTGAGCATGGGCCTGGGGGGCTTCATCGGTGGCGTCGAGGTGATGCTGCGGGGCATCGGCCTCTCGGAGGCGGCCACCCAGAGCCTGCTCGCCAACTCGGCGTGGCGCTTCCTGATGATCAGCGGCGCCTTTCCCGCGCTCCTGATCTTCTTCATCCGGCTCTTCGTCGGTGAATCCGAGAAGTGGGTCGAGGAAAGCGCCAAGGGGTCGACGTCGCATTGGAGCAAGTCCGACCTGCTCGGCGTCCTCGTGGCCTGCCTCTCCGCGCTCGTGATCATCGGAGTCTGGACCCCGGCCCTGTCCAAGTTGCATTGGACCTGGTCCACGCTGATCACGATCATCGGCCTCGCGGTGGCGCTGTGGGGTTACCTGTTCCCGGTGAAACAGTACTTGGCGCGCGCGGTCGCCGCGGGTGGCCTGAAGGCCGGCACCCAGTCCGAAGTCGTCCGCAGCATGCTGTTCGGGGCCGTCCTGGCCAGCGTGGCGCTGCTGGGCACCTGGGGCTCGATCCAGTGGGCCCCGCGTTGGGCGGCGGAGTTGTTGCCGGACACGGCCACGGTGAAGCATTTCGCGAAGGAGAAGACCCAGCTGGCGACGGCGCTCGGCGCGATCGTCGCCACGATCATCGCCGCGGTGGCCGCGGGCCGCTTCGGCCGCCGGATCACCTACGCCGTGCTTTGCGGGGGCTCGATCGCCTCGGCCGTCTACTTTTACCTGGGCCATGCCTCCTTCGGCACCGGTTTCCTGGTCGCCGCCTTCATCGCGGGCGGGGTCACCGCCTCCTTCTACGGGTTCTTCCCGCTCTATTTCCCGGAGCTCTTCCCCACCGCCGTGCGCGCCACCGGGCAGGGCTTCGCCTTCAACTTCGGCCGCATTGTCGCCGCCATCGGCGGCCTCCAGACCGCCACCCTCATCAAGGCCTTTGACGGCAGCTTCGCCAAAACCGGCTCCACCTTGGCCGCGATCTACCTCATCGGGATCATCGCCATCTGGTGGGGGCCCGAGACCAAGGACCGTGAGCTGCCCGAATAACCCGCACGGCGGCCTCGCCCGCTGATGGCCCCGGCCCCGCCCGCCGCCGCCGCCCCGACCCCGGTCCGGGATCCCGCGTGGGATTCCCGCCGCTGGCTGCCCACGACCCGCGACGAAGCGGCCGAGCGCGGCTGGAGCGAGCTCGACGTGGTGCTGGTTTCCGGCGACGCCTACGTCGACCATCCCGCGTTCGGCACCGCCGTCATCGCCCGGATGATCGAGCGCGAGGGGCTGCGCATCGCCATCATCTCCCAGCCGAACTGGCGCGACGACCTCCGCGACTTCCGCAAGTTCGGCGCGCCCCGGCTCTTTTTCGGCGTCACCTCGGGGTGCATGGACTCGATGGTGAACCGCTACACGGCGGCCAAGAAGCTGCGCAGCCAGGACGCCTACACGCCGGGCGGCGAACACGGCTTCCGCCCCGACTACGCGGCCACCGTCTACTCGCGCCTCCTGAAGCAGCTTTACCCCGACGTCCCCGTCCTGCTCGGCGGGATCGAGGCCAGCCTGCGCCGCGTCACGCACTACGACTATTGGTCGGACACGCTGAAGCCGGGGATCCTGGCCGAGAGCGGCGCGGACATGCTGGTGTACGGGATGGGCGAGCTGCCCCTCCTCGAGATCCTCCGCCTGCTCAAGCAGGGGGTTCCCTTCTCGTCCCTGCGCACGATCGCCCAGACGGCGGTGCTGCTGCCGCCCGGCGCGCCGGTGCCGAAGAACCAGCACTGGGAGGACTTCACCCTCCACAGCCACGAGGAGTGCGCGCGGGATCGCGCGCTCTACGCCCGCAACTTCAAGGACATCGAGACCGAGTCGAACCGGGTGAAGGCGCGGCGGCTGCTCCAGCCCACCGGTGACCGCCTGCTGGTGGTCAACCCGCCGTTCCCGACGATGTCCGAGCGGCAGATCGACTCGAGTTTCGACCTGCCGTACACGCGGCTGCCGCACCCGAAGTACCGCAAGCGGGGACCGATCCCCGCCTACGAGATGATCAAGCATTCGATCAACATGCACCGGGGGTGCTTCGGCGGGTGCAGCTTCTGCACGATCTCGGCGCACCAGGGCAAGTTCGTCGCCAGCCGGAGCAAGGCCAGCATCCTGCGCGAGGTGGAGGCCATCAAGCAGATGCCGGACTTCCGGGGCACGATCTCCGATCTCGGCGGCCCCTCGGGCAACATGTACAAGATGAAGGGGCGTGAGCAGTGGATCTGCGACGAGTGCGTCCGCCCCAGCTGCATCTGGCCGGACGTCTGCCGGAACCTCGACACCGACCACACCGCCCTGCTCGACGTCTACCAGGCGGTGCGCGAGACCCCCGGGGTGAAGCACGCCTTCGTCACCAGCGGGCTCCGCTACGACCTCTTCCTGCACAAGCACGCCGAAGGTCAGGAGAAGGAGAGCCACGAGCGCTACGTCGACACGCTGGTGGAGCACCACGTTTCCGGCCGCCTGAAGGTGGCCCCGGAGCACACCTCGGATGCGGTGCTGCGGGTGATGCGGAAGCCGTCCTTCAAGTACTTCCGGCGATTCAAGGAGAAGTTCGACGCCGCCAAGCAGCGCCTCGGCCGGGACAATCTCCAGATCATCCCCTACTTCATCAGCTCGCACCCCGGCTCCCGGCCCGAGGACATGGCCCAGCTGGCGGTGGAAACCAAGGAGCTGGGCTTCAAGCTGGAGCAGGTGCAGGACTTCACGCCGACCCCCATGACGGTCGCGACCGAGATCTACGCCACCGGCGTGCATCCCTACGACCAGAAGCCGGTCTGCGTCGCCCGCTCCCCCGAGGAAAAGCAGGAACAGCGCAGCTTCTTCTTCTGGTACAAGCCCGAGATGAAGGCCGCGCTGCGCTCCACCCTCCGGCGCCTCGGCATGGGCGAGACGGCGGCCCGGCTGCTCGGGGACGGTTCGGCCAAGGACCGGATGCTCGCGCAGGACGCGATGTCGTGCGGCGGACTGCCGCCGCCGCCCGCCGCGCCGGTGCGGCGACCCTGGTTCCGGCGGCGGGATCGCGGCTGAGGCCCGCGCGCTACCAGCCGAGGCTGCGGCGCGGGCGCAGGGGTTGGTACAGGTCGGGCGGCAGTTCCTCCAGGAAACGGCTCGGGCTCTGCAGCATCGCCGGTCCCCCCTTGGTGTTGAGCTTCGGGAAGCAGAGGTAGAGCTCGTCGCGCGCGCGGGTGACGGCCACGTAGAACAGCCGCCGCTCCTCCTCGACGTCGCCGGCCTCGATCGCGCGCCGCAGCGGGAAGCTGCCCTCGGCGAGGCCGATGAGGAACACCGCGGCGTACTCGAGGCCCTTCGCCTGGTGCACCGTGGTGAGGCGCAGGGCGTCCTCCGTCGGATCGGCGGATCGGTCGCCCGTCTCGCTGCCGAGGAGCATCACCTGCGCCAGCAGCTCGTGCATGTCCTCGTGCCGGCCGGCGAAGCCGACCAGCGAGCGCAGGTCGTCGAGCCGCGATTCGTAGTTGGCGTAGGCGCCCTTGAGGTAGTCCCCGTACCAGCCGTCGAGGGCGATCTCGACCGCGTTGTGGGGCTTGAGGGTGCGCATCACGTCGCGCACCTGCCGCAGCGAGGCGGTGAACTTGGGCCACTCCTCGCGGGCGTCGCGGGGCACGCGCGAGGCGACGTCGTCCGTGCCGAGGGCGTCCACGAAGTCCTGCTGCATCAGCCGCGCGTGGTCGAGGGCGGCGGCGTGGAGCTTCTGCGCGTTCTTGTCGCCGACCTTCGGCAGCAGCACCGCGATCCGGCCCCACGCGGCGGTGTCGGCCGGGTTGAAGACGAAGCGGAGCAGGGCGACCAGGTCGCGCACGTGCGCCTGCTCGAAGAACCGCACCCCGCTGGTGATCTGGTAGGGGATCTGCAGCCGCGCGAGTTCCAGCTGGATGTCCAGCGCCTGGAAGTGCGCCCGGTAGAGGATCGCGATGTCCCGCAGGGAGCAGCCCTCGTCGACGAGGCCGCGGATCCGCTGGACGATGAACTGGGCCTGTTCGCGGCCGTCCATCGTCTGGACGTAGTACGGCTTCTCGGAATTGGCCCGGTGGGGGCGGAGCTCCTTCTCGAAGGAGCGCCCGCGCGGCTGGGCGAGCAGCACGCCGTTGGCGAGGGCGAGGATCTGCGGGGTGGAACGGTAGTTGGTCTCGATGCGGTGGATGACGGTCCCGGGGTGCCGGTCCGGGAACGTGAGGATGTTCTCCACGTTCGCGCCGCGCCAGGTGTAGATGCACTGCGCGTCGTCCCCGACGGCCATCACCCGGTGGTGCGCGCCGATCAGGTCCACGATCTGCGACTGGAGCACGTTGGTGTCCTGGTACTCGTCGACGAGCACGTGGCGGAAGCGGTGGGCGAAGTACTCGCGCGTCTCCGGCGAGCGGCGGAGCAGGTCGAGCCAGAGCTCGAGCAGGTCGTCGTAGTCGAGCTGGCAGCCCGCGCGCTTGCGCTCCGCGTAGGCGCGGGCGAACTCCGGCAGGCGGTCGCGGATCTCCTCGTGCTGGGGGAAGAAGCGCCGCACCGTCTCCGCCAGCGGGAGCTGGGTGTTGCGGGCCATCGAGAGGATGGCGTGCAGGGGGCCCGGCTTGGGGTGGGTCTTGTCCTTGAAAAAACCCTTGTCGAGCGCGTCCACCGCGTCGCGCAGCACGCCCTCCGACTCCTCCGCGTCGAGGATGGTGAAGCTGCGGGGCAGGCCGATGGTCTCGCCGTGGAGGCGCAGGGTGCGGTGGCCGATGCTGTGGAAGGTGCCGCCCCAGAAGCGGCCGGGTTCGACGCCGGTGAGCTCGTGCACCCGGTGCAGCATCTCCTTGGCGGCCTTGTTGGTGAAGGTGAGCAGGAGGATCTCGCCCGGCCGCACGCCCTGGGACAGCAGGTAGGCGACCCGGTAGGTGAGGGTGCGCGTCTTGCCGGACCCGGCTCCCGCGAGCACCAGCAGCGGTCCCGGCTCGGCCGTGACGGCGTGGTACTGCTCATCGTTCAGCTCGGCGCGGAAGTCGATGGGCGGGAAGGCCGGGAAGGCGGGATCGGACGGGAAGGCCATGCGGAGCGGCCGCCAAGGGCGCAAAATCCCCGGACGGGCGCAAGGGGTTTCCCCGCCCGGCCACTCTCCGCTCGCGCCCGCGCCGCCGTGCGCGCAGCCTCGGGGCATGAAGACCGCCCTGCTTTGCCTCGGGCTCGTCCCCGCCCTGAGCGCCGCCCCCGCCCTGACCCTTTACCATCAGGGCTTCGCCGTCGTCCGCGAACGCGTGCCCCTGCGGCTTGCGGCCGGTGAGACGGAGACCGCCTTCGCCGGCGTCACGGCGCAGGTCGAGCCCGACTCGGTCGTGCTGCGCGACCCGGCCGGCAAGGTCGCGTTCCGGGTGCTGGAGCAGAGCTACCGCGCCGATGTCGTGTCGCAGGCGCTGCTCCTCACGCTCCACGAGGGCCGCGAGCTCGACTTCCTGGTGCGGGACCGCGATGCGCGGGAGCACACCGTCCGGGGCAAGGTCATCCGCGGCGGGCACCAGCCCGGGGGCGAGCCGGTCGCGCCGATCATCGAGGTCGAGGGCAAGGTGCGCTTTTCCCTGCCGGGTGAACCCCTGTTCCCCGCCCTGGGCGGCGACGGCATCCTGCGGCCCACGCTCTCGTGGCGCCTCGCCGCCGCGGCGGCCGCCGACTTCGAGGCCGAGCTGGGCTACGTCACGGGCGGGCTCGGCTGGCAGGCCGCCTACAACCTGATCGCGCCCGAACAGGGGGACCGGCTCGACCTCGTCGGCTGGGTGACGCTCTCGAACCAGAGCGGGCAGACGTTCGCCGGCGCGACGGTCAAGCTGATGGCGGGCGACGTGGCCCGCGTCGCGCCCCGGCCGGCCCGGGTGAACCGCGGCCGCGAGGCGGTGATGCTCGCGATGGCGGCCGACGGCGCCGTGACCGAGAAGGCGTTCGACGAATTCCGCCTCTACGCGCTGCCGCGCCCGGTGACGCTGCGCGACCGCGAGACCAAGCAGGTGGAGTTCCTGCGCGCGACGGGGGTCCGGGCGCCGGTGCTCTACGTCTTCGACGGGGCCCCCGGCATGTACTTCGGGGGCGGGGCCAACCGGGATCCGTCCTTCGGCAGCCAGGGGGCCGCGAAGGTCGCCGTGTTCCGCGAGTTCCGGAACTCCGAGGAGAACCGGCTGGGCGTGCCGTTGCCCAAGGGGCGCCTGCGTTTCTACCGCCAGGATGCGGCCGACGGCCGGCTCGAATTCACCGGCGAGAACGAGCTCGACCACACGCCCCGCAACGAGCTCGTGCGCGTGCGCACGGGCGACGCCTTCGACCTGGTCGGCGAACGGACCCGGACGCAGTACAACGGGAGCAACCGCCAGGAGTTCGCGGAGGAGGACTTCGAGATCCGCCTGCGCAACCGCAAGACGACCCCCGTGACGATCCGGGTGGTGGAGCGGCTCTACCGGGGCGGCAACTGGCGGCTCACGCAGCACTCCGCGCCGTTCACCCGCCGGGACGCGCAGACGATCGAGTTCGAGGTGCCGGTGCCCCCGGACGGCGAGACCGTGGTGACCTACCGCGTCCGCTACGAGTGGCGCTGAGCCGGACTCAGTCGGCCGGCGCGAAATCCACCTGGCGGCGGTAGCGGTCGACCTTGGCCACGACCACCTCCAGCCGGCCATTGAGCCCCAGGCGGCGCCGGTGCCGGCGGCCGATGAGCGCGTCCCCCGAGGGGGTGGGGGCGTAGCGGTCGTCGCGCAGGGACTCCAGCGGCAGGAATCCAAAGGCGAGGGACTCGGTCAGCTCGAGGAACAGCCCTTGGGGGCGCACGTCGGTGATGACCGCGTTGAAGCGAGCGGGCGGACGGAGTTCCAGCTGGCGCGCGAAGAACTCCATCAGCTTCACCTTCACGCTGTCGCGCTCGGCCTCCGCGCTGTTGATCTCGGTGCGGCTCAGGTGCTCCGCGAGGCGCTCGACGCCGGGGAGGTCGTAACGGGTGGCGCGCGCCGCGCCGGCCTGACCGCTGGTCAGGTGGCGCTCCAGCACCCGGTGCACCACGAGGTCCGCGTAGCGGCGGATCGGGGAGGTGAAGTGCGTGTAGTCCTTCTTGTGCAACCCGTAGTGCCCGTCGGGCGAATGCCGGTAGGCGGCCTTGCGCAGGCTGCGCAGGAGCTGGGTCCGCAGGGTGTGGCCCTGCGGGTGGTCCGCAAGGATCGCGAGGACGCGACCCAGTTCGGCCCGCTCCGTCAGGTCGCCGGCCGGGATGCCGTGGTCCGCCAAGGTCGCGCGCAACTCACCCAGCCGCGCGGGCTCGGGATCGTCGTGCACCCGGTAGAGGGAGGGCAGCTTCTGCTGGCGGGTGAGGCGGGCCACGGCCTCGTTCGCCGCGAGCATGAATTCCTCGATGAGCTGGTGGCTTTCGTCGTGCTCCACCCGCTCCAGCCGGTCGGCGTACCCGGCGGGATCAAGGAGGATCTTGGTCTCGGGCATATCCAGATCGAGGCTCCCGTGGGCCATCCGCTCCTCGCGCAACCGCCGTGCGAATCCCCACAGCCGCCGGATCCAGCCCTGGAGGTCGCGGAGCTCCGCCTCCTTGAGCTCCCGCAGGGCCCGCCCGGTGGAGCCGGTCTGATGCTTGGGCGGCAGCGGGAGTTCCCGGATGCGTGCGAGGTCGTCCTCCTGCAGGAAGGCGAGCGCCTGCCGGTAGGTCAGGCGCTTCCGGCTGCGGATCACGGTGCGGGCCGGCGCGCTGCCGCGGAGGCGTCCGCCGGCGTCGAAATCCAGCAGCACCGCCTGGCACAGGCGGTCCTCCCCCTCGACGAGCGAGCAGAGTCCGTTGGAGATGGGTTCCGGCAGCATTGGCACGACGGTGCCGACCAGGTAGGTCGAGTTGCCGCGGCGCTGGGCCTCGCGGTCGAGCGCGCTGCCCGGGCGGACGTAGTGCGAGACGTCCGCGATGTGGACGCCCACCCGCCAGCCCCCTCCGGGCAATTCCTCCAGGGAGAGCGCGTCGTCGAAATCCTTGGCGTCGTCGGGATCGATGGTGAACACGGGTCGCTCCCGGTAGTCCAGGCGGCCGCGGGTGTCGCGGGCGGGGACCTTGACCGGCAGCGCCGCGGCCTCGCGCTGGGCGTCCTCGGGAAACCGCGGCTCGAGCTCGTAGGTCAGGAGGATCGCGCGCAATTCCGCATCGGGCTCGTGGGTGCGCCCGAGGCGTTCGGTCACGACGCCGGGCGGTGGCAGGGAGGCGTCGGTCCAGGCGCCGAGGCGCACGGCGACCTTGTCCCCGGCGCGCGGGACCGGGTCGAGGCCTGCCCGGGCCGGGTCCGGTACGCTGATCTCGCGGGTGAAGCGCGGGTCGTCGGGCGCCACCAGCCAGCCCGCCCGGTGGCGGCGGAGTTCCCCGACCACCACGTCGCGGTCGCGTTCCAGCACGTGGATGACGCGGCCGACGCGCTCGCCGGGCCGACGGCCGTGGCGGCCCGGATGGATCCGCACCACCACACGATCCCCGGGCAGCGCGACGCCGGAATCCCCCGGGGGAATCTGCACCGCCGGGACGGGCGCCGCCCCGGCGGGCAGCTCGGGCACGGCGAAGGCGGAGCCGCCGACGCGGAACTGGATCCGCGCGACGAGTTCCCCCGCGCGGAGCCGCGGTGCGGCGGGAGTCTCCTCGCGCACGGGCGGCGCGGGTAGATCCTCCGGGGGCACCGGCTGCCGTCCTGGCCGCGGCAGCGGCAGCGGCGAGCCCGGCGGCGGCATGGTGGCCCCGCGGCGGCGCGGGGTGAAGACGGGGCGGGTCGCCCGGGGATCCGGTGCGGAGGGGCGCGGCGCGGCCGCCGGCGCCGCGGGCAGGAGCCGGCCGTCCCCGGTGCGGCGCAGTTCGCCGGTCCGGGTGAGCGCCGCCACGGCCTCCGCCAACGGACCGGGCCGCACGACGGGGCGGCCGAGCAGGCGGGCGAGCTGGGCCGGACGGGCGGGAGCGAAGCCCGCGGAGCGGACCAGGGTGAGCAGACGTTCGCGGAGCGACATGAAAGGTTTCCCGGGCGGTCCTCGGGCCGTGCTTTGGGATTGGCGGGAGGCAACGGGCCTTCTACGCCTCAAGCGATGAAAATCGTCCACGTGGCGAGCGAGCTCTTCCCGTACGTCAAGACCGGCGGCCTCGCGGACGCGGTGGGCGCGCTGGCCGGGGAGTTGGCGCGGCAAGGACATCAGGTCTCGGTCTTTCTGCCCGGTTACCGGACGGCCGTGGAGCATGCCCACGCGGCCGGCGCCGAGCGCATCCTGCGGCTGAAGGTCGAGCTCGGCCAGGACTACCTGGCGGGCGACGTCCGCGTCTTTTCCCCGCAGCCCAACCTGCGGATCCACCTCATCTGCCGGGAGGAGTTCTTCGACCGGCGGGGCGCCTACGGCAACGGCGAGCGTGACTTCGAGGACAACGCCGACCGTTTCATCTTCTTCTGCAAGGCGGTCGTCGATACCCTCCGCCTCGGCGATTTCGGGGCCGACATCGTGCACGCCCATGACTGGCAGGCTGCGCTGGTGCCGTTGCTGCTGCGCGAGGCCGAACGCCGCCACGGGCTCACGCTCGCCCTCAAGACCGTCTTCACGGTGCACAACATCGCCTACCAGGGCCTCTTCCCCGCCCGGGTCTTCAGCCGCACCAACCTGCCGGAGGAGCTCAATCAGATGGACGGGCTCGAGTACTACTCACAGGTCAACCTCCTCAAGGGCGGCATCCTGTTCTCGGACCGCGTGACGACGGTCAGCCCCCGTTACGCGCGCGAGATCCAGACCCCGGAATTCGGCTGCGGCCTCGACGGCGTGGTGCAAACGCGGGCCGAGGATCTGCTGGGCCTGCTCAACGGCATCGACACCGCCGTCTGGAACCCGGCGACGGATCCCCTGTTGCCCGCCCGCTACTCCCTGGGCGACCTCACGGGCAAGGCCCGCTGTCGCGCGGAACTCCTGCGGCGGTGCGGCCTCGAGGCCGGGCCCCGCGTGCCCCTCTTCGGCGTGGTCGCCCGGCTGACGGCCCAGAAGGGAATCGACGCGATCCTCGCCAACCGCGAATTCTTCCTCGCCCACGACGTGCGCCTCATCGTGCTCGGAACCGGTGACCGCCGGCTGGAGGACGAAGTGCGGGAACTGGCCCGGGAACAGGCCCGCAAGGTGTTCCTGGCGGCGACGCTCGACGAAGGGATGAGCCATCTGATTGAAGCCGGCTGCGATTTCTTCCTGATGCCTTCCGCCTTCGAGCCCTGCGGCCTCAACCAGATGTATTCCCAGGTCTACGGCACCGTACCGGTCGTGACCCGTGTCGGGGGCCTGGCGGATACGGTCACCGATGCCGACCAGGAGCCTGCCGCGGGCACGGGCCTCGTTTGCGAGCCCAATCCGGCGAGTCTCCTCGATGCCCTGCACCGGGCCCTCGCCCTGTTCGCCGACGCGCCGCGGCTCGCGGCGGTGCGGGAGCGCGGGATGCGGCGCGACTTCAGCTGGCGGACCGCCGTCGCGGCCTACGAGCGCCTTTACCAGGAAGCCTTGTGAGCCTGTTTGCACGCCGCGGGCGTCCCCGGGGCCGCGTCGGCCGTACCAGCAGGCGAACTTTCCCGTGAGCGCCGTCCAACCCTCGATCCTCTGGTTCCGCCAGGACCTGCGCCTGCAGGACAACCCGGCCCTGCACGCCGCCCTTGAGCGGGGTGGCCCCGTTCTGCCGGTGTATGTCCTGGACGACGCCGGTGAAGGGGCCTGGGCGGCGGGAGGTGCCGCGCGCTGGTGGCTCCACCACTCCCTGCTGTCCCTTGATGAGTCCCTGCGCGCGCGGGGCTCACGGCTGTTGTGCTTCCGCGGCGACACCGGGCAGATCCTGGCGGAATTGGCGGCTGCGACCGGGGCGCGGGCGGTGTTCTGGAACCGCCGGTATGAGCCGGCCGTCATCGCGCGCGACACCCGCCTGAAGGCGGAGCTGACCCGGGCGGGCCTCGAGGTGCGGAGCGCCAACGCCGCCCTCCTGCACGAGCCGCACACCATCACCAACAAGCAGGGTCGTCCCTTCCAGGTATTCACGCCCTTCTGGCGGCATTGCCTCACCCTCCCGGTCGAAGCGCCGCTCGTGTTCCCGGCGGAGCGCAAGGTTCCGCCTCCGGCGGCGTGGCCGAAGGCCCTCGCGGTGGGGGAACTCGGCCTCCTGCCGCGCATCCGCTGGGACGCGGGGCTGGCGGAGGCGTGGACGCCCGGCGAGGCCGGGGCGGCCCGGCGGCTGCGCCAGTTCATCGACGGCGCGATGTCCGCCTACGCGGATCGGCGCAACCTTCCGTTCGAGGACGGCACGTCGATGCTCTCGCCCTGGCTGCACACCGGGGAACTTTCGCCGCGGCAGATCTGGCGCGCGGTGGAGGACGTGGGCCGGCCCGCGGGCCTGTTCCCGCCGGGCAATGGCGCGCGGGTCTTCCTCAGCGAGGTCGGCTGGCGGGAGTTCGCCCACCACCTGCTCTTCCACTTCCCGCACACGCCGGAGCGGCCGTTGCGGGAGGATTTTGAGCGCTTCCCGTGGGCCGAGGATCCCGGCGGCGTCCGGCTGGAAGCGTGGCGCCGGGGCCGCACCGGCTACCCCATCGTCGACGCGGGGATGCGCCAGCTCTGGCACACCGGCTGGATGCACAACCGCGTGCGGATGATCGCCGCCTCCTTCCTCGTGAAGCACCTGCGGCTCAACTGGACCGCGGGCGCCGCCTGGTTCTGGGACACGCTGGTCGACGCCGACCTCGCGAGCAACACGCTCGGCTGGCAGTGGACCGCGGGCTGCGGGGCGGATGCCGCGCCGTACTTCCGCGTCTTCGCGCCGGTGTTGCAGGGCCAGAAATTCGATCCCGAGGGCACGTACGTCCGCCGCTGGGTGCCTGAACTCGCGCGGGTGCCGGCGGCCAACATCCACGCCCCGTGGGAGGCCCCCGCGGAGGTGCTGGCCCGCGCCGGCGTGACCCTCGGTCCCGCCGGCAACTATCCCCGGCCGATCGTCGACCACGCGCAAGCGCGCCAGGCGGCGCTCGACGCCTTTCGGGCCCTGCGTGGCGGCGAGGTCGTGGTGCGGGAATGAGCGCCCGGCGCGAGCGCGGCCCCGCGGCCCCGGTGGAGCGCCTGATCCTGGTGCTGGGCGACCAGCTCAATGCCGACGCCGCCGCGTTGGCGGGAGCCGACCGCGCGCGCGACGTGCTCTGGATGGCCGAGGTCGGGGAGGAGTCGCGCCACGTCTGGAGCTCGCGGCCGCGCACCGCCCTGTTTCTCGCCGCGATGCGCCACTTCCGCGACGCGCGCCGGGCCGAGGGCTGGCGCGTGGAGTACACCGCGCTGGAGGATCCGGCGAACACGCAGTCGCTCGCGGGCGAACTGCGCCGCGCCGTGGCCCGCCTCTCCCCGCGCGGGCTGGTGATGACCGCCGCGGGCGACTTCCGGGTGGCGCGGGCCATCGCGGCGGCGGCGGCCGAGGCCGGCATGCCGCTGGAGGTGCGGGAGGACGGGCACTTCCTGTGCTCAACCGCCGAATTCACGGCCCACGCCGCGGGCCGACGTCAGCTGCGACTGGAGTTTTTCTACCGCGAGCTGCGCCGGCGCCATGGGATCCTCCTCGATGAGGCGGGCGAGCCCCTGGGGGGACAGTGGAACTTCGACCACGACAACCGCGGAAGCTTCGGCCGCGAGGGGCCGCCCGCCGACCTGCCGGCACCGCGGCGGTTCGCGCCCGATGCCGTCACCCGCGAGGTGCTGCGGCTCGTCGCCGAGCGCTTTCCTGACCACCCCGGGGACCTCGCGGCCTTCGACTGGCCGGTCACGCCCGCGGACGCGCAGCTCGCGCTGGACGACTTCATCGCGCACCGCCTGCCGCAGTTCGGCCGGTACCAGGATGCGATCTGGCTGGGGGAGCCATGGCTGTACCACTCGCGGCTCGCCGCGGCGATGAACCTGAAGCTGCTCGATCCCCGCACCGTCATCGCGGCCGCCGAGGCGGCGCACCGCGAGGGCCGGGTCGACCTGCCCTCGGCGGAGGGATTCATCCGCCAGATCCTCGGCTGGCGGGAGTACGTCCGCGGCATCTACTGGCGCGAGATGCCGGGTTACCTCGACCGCAATGAGCTCGGCGCCACGGAGGCCTTGCCTGCGTTCTACTGGACGGGGGAGACCGGGATGGCCTGCCTGCGCGATGCGCTCGGCCAGACGCTGCGCCTGGGCTACGCGCATCACATCCAGCGCCTGATGGTCACCGGCCTTTACGCGCTGCTGCTGGGCGTCCGCCCAAGGTCCGTCCACGAATGGTACCTCGCGGTGTACGTCGATGCGGTCGAGTGGGTCGAGGCGCCCAACACCGTCGGGATGTCGCAGTACGCGGACGGGGGGCTGATGGCGTCCAAGCCCTACGTGGCCACGGGCAAGTACATCCAGCGGATGAGCAACGCCTGCGCCGGTTGCCGATTCCGGCCCGACGAGTCGACGGGCGAGTCAGCTTGCCCGTTCACCACCTTGTACTGGGACTTCCTGCTGCGGCACGAGACATTGCTCCGGCGCAACCAGCGGATGGCCCTGCAGGTGAAGAACCTGGTCCGGTTGACCCCGGACCAGCGCGCCGCGGTCCGCGCGCGGGCGGAGACCATCCGGCGCGGCGGGGGCGAGCCGCCGGTGGAGGGCCAGGTACGGCTCAACCTTGGCCCGGGGGCGGCGCCCGTTCGCCGCGCCAAACCCGTTGGACCCAATTGATGAATACCGTACGAACTGTCCTGCTCGCGGGAGCTTCGGGTCTGCTGGGGCGAGCGCTCGCCACCCGGCTCCAGGCGGAAGGATGGGAAGTGCGTCGACTGGTGCGCCGCCCCGCCACCGCGCCGGGGGAATTCACCTGGGATCCCGCGCGGGGTGAGGTGCCCGCCGCGGCCCTCGCAGGTGCGACCGCCGTGATCAACCTCGCCGGCGAGAACATTGCCGCGGGCCGGTGGACGGCCGCGCGCCGCCGCGCGTTGCGCTCCAGCCGGATCGACCCGACCCGCACCCTGGCTCTTGCCCTCGCGACGATGTCTCGTCCGCCCGAGGTCTTCGCGTGCGCCTCCGCGGTCGGGTTCTACGGCCACCGGGGCGACGTCGCCGTGGCCGAGGATGCGGCGCGCGGCGAGGGCTTCCTCGCGGAACTGACCGCGGAGTGGGAGGCGGCCGGCGCGGGGGTGGAGTCGGCCGGCGTACGTTGGGTCGCGCTGCGGCTCGGGGTGATCCTCAGTCCGGAGGGCGGGGCCCTGGCGCGGCTGCTGCCGGTCTTCCGGCTCGGGCTCGGCGGCCGGCTCGCCTCCGGGCGGCAATGGATGAGCTGGATCTCCCGCGAGGATGCCGTGGCGGCGTTCCTGCATGTGCTGGCCACGCCGGCGTGCCGCGGCCCGCTCAATGCGTGTTCGCCCGGGCCGGTGACCAACGCGGATTTCACCCGCGTGCTCGGCTTCGTGCTGCGCCGCCCCGTGGTTTTCCCCGTTCCCGCCTTCGCGTTGCGGCTGGCGTTCGGCCAAATGGCGCAGGAGACGCTCCTCGCGAGCACCCGGGCGATCCCTCGCGGCCTGGCGGCGACGGGCTTCCGTTTCGGGCAGCCGGGGCTCGAGGCGGCGCTGCGCCACGAGCTCGGGCGGCCTAGAGCCGGCTCTTGAGAAAGGCCACCAGGTCCACGAGCTCCTGCGGCGAAAGGACCACATCCATTCCCGGGGGCATCGCCGACACGGCGCCCGGCTGGAGGTCCGTCACCTGCGCACGGGCCAGCCGCACCTCGCTGTCGGGTCCGGTGGCGAGGACCAGTTCGTCGGCGGATTCCAGTTTCAGGATGCCCGAGTGATTCTCCCCGGCGCGGGTCGTGGCCACGACGGTCTCGTAGCCCCGCACGATGGCCGCGCTGGGGTACATCACGGCCTCCAGGAGTTCGCGCTCGCTCCGGATCTTGCCGATCGCGGTGAGATCGGGGCCGAGCAGGCCGCCGCCGTAACCGATCTTGTGGCAGAGCACGCAGGCGGTGCGCGGGCTGTTGAAGAGGGCCTGGCCGCGTCGGAGGTCGCCCTGCGCGAGGCCCGCGGCGACGGCCTCGACGCGGGCGTTCTGGCGGGCGGTGTCGGCCTCCAGGCTGGCGAGGAGCGCGTCGGCCTCGCGGCGGATTTCGGGCGGATACTTGGCCAAGACGGGGCGCAGCTGCCCGGGACGGAGGCTGGCGCGGGCGGGCGAGGCGGCCAGGCCGGCGAGCAGGCGGCGGCCGAGCTCGTTCCCCGGGGCGCGCTCGAAGGCGGGGAGCAGGCGGGGGATCTCCATCGCGCCCGCCGTCGCGAGCGCGTCCGCCAACCGCAGCTGTTGCGCCGGGATGAGCCGGGAACGGGCAAGCGTCTCGGCCGCGGTCTGCCGTATCGCGAGGGGCTGGTTCGCGGCAAGTTGCCCGAGCAGGAAGTCGAGGATCGCCGGCTCCGGTGTTCCCGCGTGCGCGGCCGCCGCGGCCAGCGCCTCCAGGCGCAGCGGAGCGGGGAGCCGGGCATCGGCGCCGATGCGGCCGAGCGCGGCGATCAGGCCCGCATGTCCGCCCTTCGGCAGACGCTGCGCCCGCGCCGCCGAGACCAGCGCGGACCGTTCCGCATCCGTCGCCTCAGGGAGGCGCCGGGCGAGCGCCTCGAGCCAGAGCGCCGGCGCTTCCCGCAGCGAGGCGCGGGCGAGGATTTCCGCCGCGAGGGCGCGGCCGGCCGGAGGGGCGTCACCCAACGCGCCCGCCAAGGCCTGTTGCACTCCCGTGGAAGCGGCGAGCGAGAGCAGCTGGGCGTGCAGCGCCGCCCGTTCCGCCGCGTCGCTGGGTGGGGTCTGCAGACGCTCGCGGAAATACGTCCCCAGCGTGTCGCCCCAGGCGGGCCGCTGGGCGATGATCCAGCCCGCGGTTTGCGGCAGCGGCGCGGTCCCGGACCGGAGCCATGGGAGCACGTCACCGGGCTGCAGCGGGCTGCCGGTCAACTGGTCCGCCGCGACCAGCGCCGCGCGCAATGCCGCCGGAGGAGCCGTCGTTTGCAGGAAGGAGAGCAAGGGGCCCGCGTGGCCGAGTTCGATCAGCGCATGGATGAAAGAGTGATCCAGAGTGCGAGCGGCGGCCTCCGCGGGCGAACCGGCCGCGGTCGCCGGACCCGCGGGCAGCTTGCCGGCCGCGGCGAGCAGCGGTGCCACGGCCTCGCTGCGACCGGTCCGTCCGAGGGCCTCGGCGGCGGCGCGGACCACCATCGCATCCGCATGCTGCAACAAGGGCAGAAGCTGCGTGAACGCCGCGGCGTCCCGCCACAGGCTCACCCCGTGCAGCGCCACGCGCAGGACGTCGGCCCCGGGGTCGCGCAGGGTTTCCCGCGTCGCCGCCCGCGCGGCGTCACCCTCGATGCGGGCGAGGGCCCACAGGGCGTTGATCCGGATTCGCGCCTCGCGTGCCCCGGTGGCCGCGGCACGCAGGGTGGGCACGGCGGCTTCGCCCAGGCGTCCCAGTCGTGCCTGCGCCTGCTCCACGACGTCAGGCCGCGCGTCGCCCAGCAGGCGGGTGAGCCCGGCAGCATCGAGCCGCGCCCAGGGGATTTGGCGTCCGCGGGGATCGGCGGCCGGGGTCGCGCCCGTGCGGCGGATGCGGTAGATCCCGCCCAGCACGTCGGGCTTGGCCAGTTGCGAGGTGGGGCAACAAATCTTGTACCAGCCGCCGGTGTCGACGACGAGCACGCTGCCGTCGGCGTCCTCCAGCACGTCGGTCGGGCGGAAGTCGGGCTGGTCCGAGGTGAGGAAGTCCGTCTCGCGCGTCCGGAAGGTGGCGCCGTCCGGGATGAGCTCGTGGCGGACGACCCTGCGGAGGTTGAAGTAGCAGACGAGCAGGTTGCCCTCGAAGCCGGCGCCGAGGGCGTTGCCCCGCAGGGTCGCTGAGCCGCAGGGGGCGGCGGCGCCCATGTGGGTCATGATGGGCAGCAGGTCGCCCGTGCGCGGATGCCCGGCGGAGGCGGCGTTCTCCTTGCCGTAGACGCCGCCGTGCAGGGCGTGGATCAGGCCGTCGCGCTTTCCCGCCGCGGGCAATTGGAAGAAGGTGCCCGAGAGGAAGCGTTCGCCGCCGGGGCCGAAGGTGACTCCCACCGGGTTGTCCATCCCCCCGGTCATCACGGGCTCGAAGCCGCGGCCGTCGGGTCGCGCGCGGAAGATGTGCGCGGCGCGGGTCACGAACGGGCGGCCGTCACCGAGCGTGTGGCGCTGTTCCGCGAACGCGCCCTTGGTCCAGTAGAACCAGCCGTCGGGTCCGAGGTACGGACCGTGCACGTCATTGGCGCAGCCGGTCAGCGTGCCGCCGTCCCACCAGACCTCGCGGCGCTCGGCCACGCCGTCGCCGTCGGCGTCGGTGAACTTCCAGAGGTGCGGCGGTGCGGCCACGTACAGGGAACCTTCGTGGAAGAGCGCGCCCTGGGGGAACATCACGCGGTCCGCAAACACGGTGGCGCCCTCGAACCGGCCGTCGCCGTCGGCGTCCACGAGCCGGACGATCCGGTGCGGCTTCTCCTCGAACTGCTTCGGGGCGCGTTCGCTCAGCCCCGAGGAATCCGTCGCGTACAGCGCGCCCGCCGGGTCGAAGGCGAGGGAGATCGGGCGATTGACCACCGGGGGCCCGGCGACGCGTTCCACGGTGAAGCCCGCCGGCACCGTGAGGGTCTGGCCGCCCACCGCGAAGGAGGCGGTTTCTGCGGCGGCGACGAAGCTGACGCCGGTGGCGAGCAGAGCGGTGAACCGACGCAGGACGGGGGGCGGCGGAGGGGGACGCACGTTCCGAATGCACGGAGGCGCCGGGGTGGAGGCAACGGCAAAGCCGGCCCAGCCGTGGCTTGCCCGCGCGGCGCCCTGGTCCCAAAACGGGCGCGTCCGCGGGGAGGTTGATCCCGGCGGCGCATTTCCCCTGATGTCTCCGGAAACCAATCTCTCTTGCCGCGGGCTTGTCCTCCCGCCTGCGCCGCGGCCGGGGGCGGTCTACCGCCCGCTGGTGGTCGCGCAGGGCCTCGCCTACGTTTCCGGCCACGGTCCGGTCCAGACGGACGGATCACTGATCCGCGGCCGGGTGGGGGTCGACCTCGACCTCGCGCAGGGGCGTGTCGCGGCGCGGCAGTGCGGGCTGGCGATTTTGGCGACCCTCCGGGCCGAGCTCGGCTCGCTCGACCGGGTGGCGCGGCTGGTGAAGGTACTCGGCATGGTGAACTCGGGGCCGGCTTTCCTGGACCATCCCCAGGTCATCAACGGCTGCAGCGAGCTGTTCGCGGAGGTCTTCGGGCCCGAGCACGGGATCGGGGCGCGGAGCGCCGTCGGCATGGGGCCGCTGCCCGGGGACATTGCGGTCGAGGTGGAGGCGATCTTCGAGCTCCGATGAGCGCGGATACGAGATGGCTGCGGCTGGCTGATGAACCGGCGCTGGCGACGCCCGCGCTGGTGCTCTTCCCGGAGCGGATCGAGGAGAATTTCCGCCGGATGATCGCGCTCGCGGGGGATCCGGCCCGCCTCCGGCCGCACGTGAAGACGCACAAGCTGCCGGCGCTGGTCGCCCTGCAGGCGCGGCTGGGGATCACGCGCTGCAAGTGCGCCACCCTCGCCGAGGCGGAGATGGCCGCCGGCTCCGGGGCGGTGGAGGTCACCCTCGCGGCCCAGCCCGTCGGCCCCAATGCGGCCCGGTTGGTGGAGCTCGCCCGCGCGTTTCCCGCGGTTCGGTTCTCGACCGTGGTCGACGACCCTTCGGCCCTCGCTGGTCTCGCGGCCGTGGCGACCGGAGCGCAGGGCTCGCTCGAGGTTTTGGTGGATCTTGACGTCGGGATGGCGCGCACCGGGATCGTGCCCGGTCCGGCCGCGGTGGAACTCTACGCGGCGATCGCGACCGCGCCGGGATTACGACCCGGCGGCCTGCACGCTTACGACGGCCACCACCGGCAGCGTTCCCTGGCGGAACGCGTGGCGGCGGCGGCCCCGGCGGTCGCGCGGGTCGAGGCCCTGCGGACCGAGTTGCTCGCCCGGGGCTTGGCCGTGCCGCGGGTGGTCTGGGGTGGTACGCCCACCTTCCCCGTCCACGCGCGGCGGCCCGACGTCGAATTGAGCCCGGGGACCTGCGTGCTCTGGGACGCCGGCTACGGGGCGGGGCTGCCGGACCTCGATTTCCTGCCGGCGGCGGTGTTGTTGACGCGCGTGATCAGCCGGCCCGGGGTGGGGCGTCTCTGCCTCGATCTTGGGCACAAGGCGGTGGCGAGCGAGATGCCGCACCCGCGGGTGATCTTTCCGGAGCTGCCGGACGCGCGGGCGGTCACCCACAGCGAGGAGCATCTGGTGGTGGAGACGGCGCGGGCGGGGGACTTTCCGGTGGGCGCGGTGCTGCACGGCATTCCGTGGCACATTTGTCCGACCGTGGCGCTGCACGACCGCGTGCTGGTGGCGCGTGGGGGCCGCGTCGCGGAGAGCTGGCCCGTCGTCGCGCGGGCCCGCCGGCTGAATTTCTGAGCCGGCCTCCTTCACTCAATCGGGGAGTCGCCACGAGGCGCTCCGTCTCGCGTCGTTGATGGGGTGGACATTGCAACGGACGACGCTGCCCTTGGGCTGACGAATCAAATCGTGCGATCGGCCTTGGGCTCTTCCAAGCGAGTGGCACCGAGTGCCGCCTTTTGCGGCCAACCTGCCTCGCAAGATCTGGCCGGAGGATGGCCACAAGAGGCTCAAAGGGCGCTGGGCGTGGACCGGACTGAAGATGGCGTCCATCGACGCCACGCACGGCCTCGACCGCGAGGCGCACGTTTTGCGGCCCGGATCCTGAGCCCGACGAAGACCGGCGGTCGGGTCCCCCGCTGCCCAACGGTCAATTGCCTAGGGCCGGGCGCAGCGGGCTCAGGCGCGGTAAGTGAGCTCGGTCACCTTGCCGTGGCCGGGATGGGCGGTGGCGAGAGCGCGGAGCTCGAGCCGGATGGCGCCCGGCTGGAGCACCGCCTCCACCCAGCCGCTGGGCTGCTGGGCGTCGAAGGGATAGGCGACGGCGGGGAGGTTCACCAGATGGAGGCCGCTCTCGTCGCGGTCGATCTGCCAGCGGTGGGAGTGGCCGTAGAAATGAGCCTTCACGTGGCGGCGCGGACGCAGCACCGCCAGCAGGGCGTCGGTGTCGGTGAGACCATTGCGGTTGCCGCCGGTGTTGGGGTTGTGGTGCACCATCACCAGGGCCGGCCGGTCGGCGTGGGCGTCGAGGGCCCGGCCGAGCCACGCCAACTGCTCGGCGCCGAGCACGCCCGGCGTCGAATTGGTCCGATCGAGGGAATCCAACACGAACCAGTTGGCCCGTTCGCCGCGCACGACCGCCGCCTGGCGTTCGCCGACCGCCGCGTCGGGGCGCCGTTCCGCCGGGAGGCCGCTCCAGCAGCGCGCGCGGTGGTCGTGGTTGCCGAGGGCGAGGGTGATGGGGATGCCGGCGCCGCGCACGGGCAGGAGCAGTTCCGCGAGGGTGGCATAGTCGCCGTCCTCGCCGGTGTTGAGGGCGAGGTCCCCGTTGATGAGGAGCCCGGCGGGGCGGCGCGGGCGAAAGAGCACCTCGCGCACGACGGCGCCGAGGTGATCGGCGAGGTTGATGTTGCGGGCGACGCGCGTCCGGTCAGCGGCGATGTGGGTGTCCGAGAGCAAGGCCCAGGTGTGGGGATCGGCCGGGGTGGTCGCGGCGGCGAGGGAGCGCCGGGTCAGGGCGGCGGTGAGGCCGGCGGCGGCGGCGCGGGCGAGGAAAGCGCGGCGGGGAAGGGGGGCGTGGAGGAGGGGCATCGGGAAACGGAAAGAAAAAACCCGCCCGGGGGCGGGCGGGGTGACGTGAGCCGGAAGGCGGGAGCGGTTCAATCCCGTTCCGCGGTGGTCGCCGGGGATCAGCCCGGGCCGGAGCCGGGAGCGGGGGCTGGCGTGGGACCGCCCTCGCGCGGCGGGAAGGGGCGGGCGCCGGGGCCGCGGCGCAGACCGGGTCCCGGGCCGGGGCCGGCTTCGGGAGTCGGCGCGCCCTCGGGCCGGCCGAAGCGGTGAAGCATCATCCCGCCGTAGGGCCGGTGGCGGGGCTCCTCGCGGGCGGCCAGCTTGACCTTGAGCGTCTCCTTCTTGCCGGCGCGGAGGACGCTCAGCGTGACCTCAGTCCCCTCGGCGCGCTGCCGGACCAAGGCGGCGAACTGCTGGGGGTTCACGAGGACCTGATCCTCGAGGTGAGTGAGGACGTCGTGCTCGCGGAGCACCCCGTGGGCGGGGCCGCGCGGGTCGACGTGGAAGACGACGAGGCCGGCTTCGCGCGGCAGCCCGAGTTGGGCGCCGAGGACGGCGGGCGCGGGGGCGACGGCGGCCCCGAGAAAGGAGACGCGTTCGCGCTCGAGGTTGGCACCGAGGCGGCCCGGGAGGCCGCGGGGACCGGGACCGGGTCCGGGCCCCCGGCGCATTTCGGGGCCGGGGCCGGAGGGACGGGCATCGGGTTCAGCAGCCGGGAGGGCGCCGAGGACGAGGGGGAGGAGGAGCGGGAGGGAGCGGAGGAATGGTTTCATCGGATGAGTGCTGTTGATGGCGGCCCAAGGGCCCCGGCGTGCAGGGACGCGGGGGCCCGGGAAAGGTTTGCGGGCTGCCGTTGGGACAAAGGAATCCCGTCCGACCGCAGGCGCAAACGCGTTGGGAGGGAGTGGGGACGCGTGATTTTTTGATGTCGCCGGAGGATACTCGGACAGCCGTTGGGGGACATGGTCTGCGAGGATGGCGGGCCTGCTCCTCCAACCGCATCCGCTGCGCTTCCCGCCGATGTTCCCGCCCCCCGCTCCCTCCACCCCCCGCGTCCGCCACCTGCTCTCCGGGAGGATTCCGCGATGAGACGGCGTCCCTATGCCTTCATTCCCTGGCTTTCCCCGGGTGCCTCCTATGGGTATTCGAACGGCGCCTTCTGGGTGAAGGAGCCGCAGGTGACCTACCGGCTCGGGCCGGCCCCCGACTACGCGGCCCAGGAGTCCCGGCACGGGCAGGTGTTCGTGGAATCGCGCCAGGCCACCGGCAACGTGCTCAGCGCGTTTTCGCAGGATACCCACCTCGGGCTCACGGAATGGTCGAATGGCACCGTGGCCGAGCTCTTCTCCGGGCAGGGGTTGATGCCGTGGGCCCTCCGTCCAGCCGACGCCTGGGTGCAGGTCCGCTTCAACCGCTTCTGGCGCGAATACGGGGAGCGCATCGAACCGGCCCATCGCTGGTTGGCGAAGCGGCTGGAGCCGAACTGCTTCGGGGTGCTCCGGCTCCTTTCCGCGTGCCCCGCGGCCGTGGAACTCGGCCACGAGAATCCGGCGCTGCTGCGCCTGCTGGCGGATCGATTTGAGCCAACCTCCGCCCGGGCGGTGGAGGACACTCCGGCGGCCGGGCTCCTGCGCGTCCCGCGGTTTCACCTGCTGTCCTTTCTCGGCTTGCCACCGGAGCGCGCCTATTGGCGGTTCCTGCGCAAGATCGACCCGGCGGGCCTCTCGCCCGTCGCGCTGCGGACCGTCGCCGAGAGCTTGCAACAGCCGACGCTGCGGCGCGCCCTGCGGCACTTGCCCCACGTGCCGCCGGTGCTCGGGCGGTTCCTTGCGAAGACGGAGCTCTGGCCTTTGGTGGGCCCGGGGCTGTTGGCGGACATTCTAAGCGCGCCCCTGCGACGCGCGGAGTCGCGGGCGGAAGGGCTGACGGCCCAGCTCAAGGAAATCCGCGAGGGGCGAATCCGCGCCGGTCTCCCGCTGCGGCCGCTGCCGTGCCTGGCGCAGGTCGCCGCCGCCCGGCGGGCCGCGTGGGAGGTTCTCTTCCCGCCGGTGAGCGAGCCTGACGCAGACGACTCCGAGCCCGAGGGGGAACTGCCGCCCCCGCCCTTTCCGGGCACGCCCGACCTCGTCCCGCTCACCACGCTGCGGGAGGTCCGCCAGGAGGGGCGGGAGCAGGGCAACTGCTGCGGTGGCCTGGGCATCGACGGATTCTCCCGGGCGCGGTGCTGGTACGTTTACCGGCTCGAACGCCCGGAGCGGGCGACCGTCCTGCTGGAGCGGGCGGACGAGTCGGCCCCGTGGGTGATCCGGGACCTCCGCACCCTCTACGACGGGATCCCGCGCTTCAGCACCGTCCGGCTGGTCGTCCGCTTGCTGGGCGTGCCGGCGCAGCCGCGGTGGCTGGACGAGGTCCCCGTCTGGAGTGACGGCCGCCATGCGTTTCCGGTGCCGGATGCGCGGCGGGGGAGGGCGTCGGTCGCCGGCTGAGTCCGGGCCGCCGGATTGCGCCCGGCGGGAAGGCTCAGCGATCCGGCGGCGCGGGCGCGGCCGTGGCCGGAGGGGGGAGGGCGGGCTGGAGTAGGTCCCATGGGTTGCCGTACAGGTCGAGGAACACGGCCACCTCCCCGTAGGGTTCGACCTTGGGGGGGCGGACGAACGTCACGCCGCGCGCCGTGTAAGCGGCGTGGTCCCGGGCGAGGTTGTCCGTGTGCAGGAAAAGGAAGACGCGCCCCGCCGCCTGGCGTCCGACGAGGGCACGTTGCTGCTCATTCGCGGCGCGGGCGAGGAGCAGGCGGCACCCGCCGTCCCCGGGCGGGGCAACCACCACCCAGCGCTTGGCCTGGGCGGGGATCGGGGTGTCCTCGACCAGTTCAAAGCCCAGTTTCCCGACGAAGAAGGCCAGGGCCTCGTCGTAGTCGCGGACCAGCAGGGAGATCAGGGCAAGGGACTGGCGCATGGCGGAGGAGCCGTTGGGTTTAGGCGGGCGGAGGTCAAGGGGCGCGAGGTCCAGATCGAGTTGCGGAACGGAAGCCGGGCCGCTTAGCGGTCGAAGGGCTGCCGCGTAAGGGCAGTTCCCGGGCAAGGCAAAGGAGTCGGAGCCCCTACGGTCGACGTCAGGCAAGCAGGCCGCGCAGGGCGGTGGTCAGGGCGTCGTCGATGCCGGGCGCGGCGAAGGCGTGCTCGACTTCGTAGCCGCCGCTCGGGTGCTCGGCCGCCGGCGGCAGGTACCAGGGGCCGCAGTCCCCGTAGGCCGCCACCGCCACCGGCCGCCGGGCCAGTTCCTGGGCGCGCAGCTGGTAGGAAACAAAGGGCTCCGCCGGCAGGTGCAGGGCGACGAGGCCGTTGAGGTGCAGGGCACTCAGGACGAACGGTTGCCGGCGCCCGCAGCGCTCGAGGAACGCGAGCTTGTAGGCCGGGCGCATCCGGTTCACCGGCGCGTCGCGGCGCGGCGCCAGCAGTTCGCGCAGGGATCCGGTGGCGAGCGCGGGATTCGGCTCCGCGAAGACCTCGCGGGTACGCCACTCCAGCGCGCCCACGGGTTCCGGACGGAGGGAGGATCCGGCCGCCACGAGGCCGGCGTGGATGCGGTCCGTCAGCCGCCGGCGGGCCTCCGGGGTGCCGTCGTTGTAGCGGCCCGCGGCGATGTCGCCCGCGCAGCCGGTGAAATAAAGGTGGAGGCAGTCCGGTTCCTGCGCCTGCAGCCGGCGCCGCGCGAGGCCGGGAAAGTCGGCCGTCACCCGTCCGTCGCCGTAGTAGCTCATCGGGTGCGTGGCGTAGGAGTGGCAGGCGGCGAGCTTCCGCGTACCGGAGTAATAGGCGATCGTCCGGAGGTTGGGATCGATCTTCCCTTCCGGCAGGGCGATCAGCCGCGCGTCGCGGCACGAACTCCCCCGCATCGCGGTGACGCGGCCCGAGGGGTCCCGGCTCACCCGGCGGTTGCCGGCGACGTCGCGGACCGGAGCGGCGCCGCCGGCCACGTGCGTGACGCGCCGGGCCTGCGGGAGGGCGGCGCGCAGGGCGTCCTGCGCCCGGGCGAGGGTGGCGGCGATGAACGCGGGATCGTGCGAGCGCGGAAGGTCCGGCTGGGTGTCGAGGAGGCGCTGGGCGGCGGCGCACACGAGCGGGGCGTTGTGCTGGTGCACCGTGTGCACGGTCACCCGGTCGGGCGTGGTGCCGGCGGCGGCCGCAAGGCCCGTGCGCCACGCGAGGTGGCTCTCGTTGAGGAGGCCGGTCCAGTCGAGCGTGCAGAGCACGACGGGCGCGCCGGCGCCGAGCAGGACGATCCCGAGGCCTTCCAGCGGGTCATCGACCGCCTCGACCGGCCGGATCCAGCCGCCGCAGCAGCCGTGGCCGAGGGGCGGCGTGGCGTCGAAGCGGAAGGTCGCGAGGTGGAGGCCGTCGCCCGCGTGGGCGGCGCGGCTGGCGGCGCCCAGCGAGAGGCCGGAGACGAGCCCGGTCGCGGCGGCCGAGCGGAGGAACGTGCGGCGGGAGCGGTCCATCGACCCGGAACCACGCTCAGAACGTACCCTTGAGGCCGAGGGAGAAATAGACGCCGAAGTGCCGGTATTGCCGCGGCCGCGCGTAGTCCGGGGTGGCGGCGCCATATTTCAGGCCGGTGAGGTAAGCGTTGAACAGGTTGCGCACGTTCGCGTTGAGCGAAAGGCGGCGGCTCAGCTGGTAGTCCCCGCCGAGGTCAAGGGTGGTACGGGCGGCGGTGTAGTTGAAGGCATCCGGGGCGAAGGCCGGCTGCGCTCCCAATCGCTGCTCGCCGCGGTAGTTCCACTTGGCGTTCAGGGTGAAGGGGCGGCGGGAGAAGGTGACGCCCCAGTTCACGTTGCGCGGGATGAAGCCGTTGAAGTCGGACTGCCGTGAACCCTGCAGGCGGAGCCGCGTGGCATTGAAGAAGACCGTGAAGTTGCGCCCCCAGGCCCCGAGCGGGGCGAGCGAATGTCGCGCGCTCAGCTCGGCGCCGGAGACCTGCGCGGAACCGGCGTTGTACCGGGTGGAGAGCTGCCAGCCGACATATTCGGGATCGAGGCCCAGCGCCTCGAGGTCGTCGGCCGTCGCGACGGTCACGCGGTTGGCGAAGAAGTCCTGGATCTGCTTGTGGAAGACGCCGACGGTGAGGAAGCCGCCGGAGGCGGTGTAGTACTCCGCCGAGACGTCGAAATTGTCGGCGGTCCACGGCTTCAGGCCGGTGTTGCGGATGTCGATGGTGCCGCGGATCTGCTGCGGATCGCCGAGCTGGGACTCGTCGAGGTCGCGCTCGCTGATGGTCGCGTTGGGGATGATCTCGCTGAAGTCGGGCCGGCCGAAGGTGCGGGCCCAGGCCGCGCGGACCTGGAAGGACTCGGTGGCGAGCCAGGTCAGGTGGAGGCTGGGGTAGAAGCCGTCGTAGCCCTTCTCGGCGCGGAAACCGCGCTCCTGCCGGGTGAGGCGGAGTTCCTCCATCGAGCCGACGGCGCCGGCCTCGGGGCGGCGGATGCGCTGGCCGCGCGCGTCGCGGGCGAAGGTGCCGTCGGCGCGTCGCACCCAGACGTTCGCCGGTTCGAAGACGGGCCCGAGGCCCTCGTCGTCGGTCCGTTCCCAGCGGACGCCGCCGAGGACGTTCAGGCGGTTGCTGAACAGCCGGGCCTCCGCCTGCGCGTAGCCGGCGGTCACGGTCTCCTGCAGGTACTCGGAATTGGTGATGTGGAACTGCGCCTCGGCCACGGCCTGGGCGGCGGTGCGGGTGAAGAGCGCGGGGTTCTCGCGCCAGGCGCGGTAGGCGCGGTGCTTGGAGGTCCAGGGCGGAACGAGGCCGGGCAAGCCGAAGTGGGAATTGCGGCCGACGTAGACCTGGTTGCGGTAAGGTGCGGCGGCGAGGCTGCCGCCCACGCCGTTGTGGGCGTAGGTGGCGCTCTCCTTGTTGCTGTCCCGCTCCTGCCGACGCACGAGGCCGCCGGCCTGCACCGCGGCGGGGAACGGCAGCCAGCCGAGGCGGCGGCGGACGTTGAGGTCGGCCGCGCGCATGTCCTCGCTCACGTCGCGCGAGAGGAGGGAGGCATTGTTCACCCGGTAATTGTTGATGTCGTAGAGGTCCACCTCGCGGCCGGTGTTGTCGAAGGCGCGGATCGAGCGGGGCTGGAGGGACGTGATGTCCTGGAGCACGAGGCGGACGGCGGGCACGAGGGTGACGTTCATGCCGGCGAAGTTGCCCTCGTCGCCGCTGCGGAACGCGTTGGTCGAGTAGGAGCGCGTCAGGCTGGCGTCGATCCGCCACGCGCCGTTGTCGAAACGGTAGCGCAGGCCGGCGCCGCGCACTTCCTCGTAGCGGGTCATGAAGTTGCCGCTGCCGAGCGTGACCGCGCCCCGGCCGGTCGCGCCGGAGGTGAAGGTGTCCCCGAACGAAAGGGGCGTGCCGCCGGCGACCGCGGGCGTGCCGTTGGTGCCGGCGTTGAAGTCCATGCTCTGGTGCCCCCAGGAGGCCTGGTATTGGTTCACGAGGGCGTTGAACGAGAGAACCGTCTCGGGGTTGACGCGCCAGTCAGCCTTCACGCTGGCGGAGTTGCGGGTGATGTCCTTGGAGCCGTCGTTGATGCCGTACTGCTGGAGGTAGGGGCGGGCGGGGGAGGCCCCGGTGGCGTTGCCGGCCGCGTTGTAGGTGAGCGTGGAGTGGTCCTCCTCGCCGGCGGAGAGGGAGCGGCTGCCGGTGAGCACGATGCCGAAATCGCGCCCGATGGGGAGGGTGTAGTCGAAGTCGACTCCGGGCATCACCTTGCGGCGGCGGTCCTCGTAGGAATGCGGCTGGCGGGCGAGGGTCAGGTAGTCGCCGTTGCCCGCCGCGTAGAGCCGGTAGCGGAACTCGGCCCGGTTCCGCTCGAACGCACTCTTGCTCACCATGTTCACGGAGCCCGCCATCGAGTCGGCGGGATTCGCGGGCGTCGGCACCTTGGTGACCTCGATGCGCGAGACGTTGTTGATCGCGAGCTGGGAGAACTGGAAGGTGCGCGAGTTGCCGTTGAAGTTCGCGTTCGCCAGCTGGGCGCCGTCGGCGGTCACGGTCGTCAGGTTGGTGGCGAAGCCGCGAAGCGAGACGGTGTTGATCTGCGCGTCGTCGTGGTCGCCGGAGATGCCGGGGAGGAACTTGAGGAACTCGCCCACGTTGCCCTCGGCCATGTCCCCGAAGGAATCGGTCGAGACGACGGCCTTGAGGTTCGAGGCGAAGCGCTGCTCGTTGGTCGCGAGGGTCTCGCCCTCGGTGTCGCGGGAGGTCGCCACGACAAACGCATCGAGGCGGACGGCCGCGGCGTCCCGGCCGTACCGCGCCACGCTCGAGAGGGCGAAGTCCCGCGTCGCGTTCTCCCCGGGCCCGACGCGCACGCGCGCCTCCTGCGGGTCGAGGCCGGTGTAGAACACCTCGAGGGTGACCTCCCCGGCCGGCACCGGGGTGAGGCGGTAGATGCCGGCGTCATCGGTGAAGACGACTTGATCGGCCCCGCGGAGGGTGACCCGGGCATTGGGCAGGTACTGGCCGGTCACGGCGTGCTGGACGCGGCCGGAGACCGCGCCGGCGGGCGCGGCCGCGGCCACGGGGGGCGGCGACAGCAGGCTGAGCAGGGCGAGGAGGGCGGGGACGAGGCGCATGGGGCGGTGCGGGGCGGCTTTCAATAGGACCACGTGGTGGTGAGCCGCCATTCGCGGGGCGTCACCAGATCGTAGCGGCTGTAGGCGCGGCCCCGACCGCCGGGCAGGAGGAAGCCGTCGGGATTAGCTTCCGAAACGGCGTAGCGCACGGGGATGATGTCGTCCTGGTTGAGGGCGTTGGCCACGTTCAGCTGGAAACGGAAGCGGCCGGGCACGCCGCGGAAGGTGCGCGTGTGCGCGAGGAGCAGGTCGGCGGCGGCGAGGGACCGGCCCGTGATTTCCGCCCCCGAGGAGGTGCGGCCGATGATGTTCGCGCTGCGCCAGCGCCAGCCGCCGCCGAGGGTCCAGCCACGCAGCGCTCCCTCGCGGAAATCATAGGCCGTGAACAGGCTGATCTTGTGGGGACGCACGCCCCAGCGCTGCTCGTTCTCCTCCTTGGCGTCATTGAGGGCATCCACCGCGTTGAAGAGCTCCTGCGCCAGCGTGATGCCGGCGGAGGTGGTGAGCGTGCCGGGCGCCGCCTCCGGGTGCCGGCCGGCCAGTTCCAGCCACCGGGCGGCGGTGCCGCCGGGCAGGTAGGCCGCGGGATCGACAATCCACCGGCCCGCCGCGTCCTGCCGCACGCCCTGCACCACGCGGCCGTCCTGCGTGCGGAAGCCGTACCAGTCGATGATCTCGCGGCTCACATTGGTGCGGCGGGTGTCGGTGCGCGAGTAGTTGGCGACGAGGCGCCAGCCGCGCGCGAGATTGGCGGTCACGCGCGCCTCATAGCCGTCGGCCTCGTAGTCGGAGGCGGCGGCGGTGGCCGGGGGAGTCAGCTCGGCCTCGATCGGCGCCCACGCCGCCGCGGTGAGGGGCCGGCCGGGACCGGTGAGCGCGGACTCCAGGGCTTCCGCGACGCGGCTGTTGCGGCCCGCCGACCCGACGAAGCCGGTGGTGGTGACCTTGCCGCGTTCAAGCGCGGTGAAGTAGACGACCTTCGCGTTCAGGCGTCCGCCCAGCAGGTCGAAGCTCAGGCCGACGTCGGAACCAATGCCCTCGGAGGGCGGCGCGAGGTCGCCGCGGGGAAACGTCTTCCGCACGAACGAGGGCACGCCCTGGTTGGTCGAATAATTCGCGAGGAGCGAGAGCCAGGGGCGCAGGTGTGCGACCACCCCGGCGGTGCCGGTGTGGCCGGTGGCGGAGGTGGTCCGGGCCTTCGCCCGGTCCCGCACCACGACGTCGCCGACGAGGGGATCGTTGGCAAAGCCGAGCTCGATCACGTCGACCCGGTCCTGCCGGTAGCCGGCGGTCGTGACGAGGCGGCCGTCGAGGAAGTAGCTCTGGGCGACGCCGAGGAGGGAAAACGCCTCCTGCTCCCCGCCGCTGTTGTTGGCGCCGGCCACCTCGTTGGCGAAGACCAGGCCGAAGGCGCGGCCGTCGAAGTTGACCGTCGTCGGCAGGCGCCGGTAATCGCCGACGCGGTAGGTGCCGTACGCGCCCTCCGTGAGGTAGTTGCGGACGGTGATCCGGTTGTTGGCGTTGTTGGGCACGGGGCTGTAGGGACGGCCGGCGAGCGCGAGCCACGAGTTGGCGCGGACGTCGAACTGATCCTGGATGGAGGCCATCGCGGCGAGGCGGTGGCGGCCGAGCCAGCGGCGGGAGGGCTCGACGGTCCACGAGGCGGCGAGCCGGGTCTCGCGCACCTCGCCGGTGTGGACGTCGCGGCGCCAGTTGCCGTCGAAATAAAGTCGGCCGGCGTAGGGGTTGGCGGGGCCATTGAGGCCCAGGGTGCGGTTGGCATCACCCCGGAGCGTCGGGTCCGCGCCGGTCATCAACGTGACCTTGGCCGTCGTGCGCTGGTAGTTGTGCGCGAGGTTGAACGCGAGGTTCCGGGTGGCCTGCCAGTCGGCGGAGAACGTCCAGTTGCGGAGGTCCTGGTCGCGCGCCATCCCCGGCCCGGCGCCGTTGAGGCGATAGGGGAAGATCCGGGGATCGCTGATCCGCAGGCCGCCGGCGGTCGCGCCCGGAGTGCCGTCGGGGGCGCGCACGGCGGCGTTGTTGTAGGTTCCGGTCAGGAAGGTCCCGCGCGCGTCGAAGACCTGGCCGTCGTTCTCAATGTAAATGGCCCGGCGGTTCTGGCCGGTCGCCGCCACCTCGCGGCCGGTGACGCCGAGGGCCAGCATCGCGGGGGTGGGCAGGGTGTTGTTCGGCGTGAAGGTCACCGCGGCGACCCCGCGCGCCTCGCGGTTGTCGTACCAAGCGAGGAACTGGTCCGAATCCACGGTGCTGCGGATCACCGCGCCGATGTCGCGCCCCGTCTCCCCCATGGCGGTGAGGGTGAGGCGGCGATGCGGCCGCGCGACGACGGAGGCGAACACGCGGCGCTTGTCCTGGAAGTCCCCCGCGCGCCAGCCGCCGCTCTCCTGGTGCAGCGCGGCGAGGGAGAGGGCGAGCTTCCCGGGCCGCAGGACCCGGTTCACGTCGAGCTCGGTGCGGTTGCGGTCCCACGCGCCGGTGCTGTGGCGGACGGCGTACTGGTGGCGGCCAAACTGGGCGACCTTGGAGGTCTGGTTGACGATGCCGCCGGGGGAGCCGATGCCGAAGAGGATGCTGTTGGGCCCGCGGCTGTCCTCGTAGCGGCCGGCGCGGTACGGATCGACCGGCACGATGCTGGTGAAGTAGTCGAGGCCGAGGCTGGCGGTCAGGCCGCGCACCAGGATCGAGGGCGTGAGGCTCTGGGCGTTGACGACCGGATTCTGCTCCGAGCCGGCCTGGTTCTCATTCGTGTTCATCTCGCCGTTGACGCTGTAGCGCAGCAGCTCCCCCACGTCGGAAACGGCGAGGTCGTCGAGGAACTCGCGGGTGAACACCGAGAGCGAGCTGGCGGTATCCCGCAGCGGCGTGTTGAGGCGGCTGCCAGCGAGGGAGTTCTCGGCGGTGTAACCGACGTCCCGGTCGGTCGAGACCTGGAACGGGGAGAGCTCGACCGGCGTGCTGGCCGGCGGCGGCGAGGCGGGGGGCGGCGCGACCTGGGCGGCAAGCGGGGCGAGGAGGGCGAACAGGAGGGGTGGGAGGGGCTTCATCGTTCGGGGGGTGATTTGGTCAGGGCGTGGCGCAGCAAAAAATCCAGGACGCGCGGGTCCTCGAAAAACCCGGGCCAGAGGGAATGGCCCTGTCCGGGCACGACGAGGAGTTCCATTGGGCCGCCGAGGGCGGTGTAGCGTTCGCGGAGCAGCCCGGAGTTGGCCTCGAGGGGGACGAGACGGTCCTGGTCCCCGTGCAGGGCGAGGAGGGGCACCCGCGCGGCGGCGAGCGGGGCGAGCCGGTCCACCGGGTTGTGCCGCGCGAGGTCGGCGGCCAGTGCCTCGGCGGTCAGACCGTAGGCGGGAGCGGCCTTGGGTAGGCCGGGGTAGCTGGCGAGGTTGGTGACCGGGTAGATGCCGGCGAAGGCGGCCACCTGCCCGGGGCGCTCCACCGCCCAGGAGAGCAGCATCAGGCCGCCGCGGCTGCGCCCGAGCAGCGCGGGGCGGGGGGAATAGCCGCGCGCCACCAGCCGCGCGTGCAGGTGGTCGAAGCCGGCGCGCCCGGCGGCGTTGCCGTAGGACTCGCCGACGTCCACGCCCGCGATGGCGACGCCGGCGGCGAGCAGGCGGGTGAAGAGCCAGTTCTCGTGCCCGCCGGGCAGGTTGGGCAGCGTCGGCGCATACCAGACCCAAGGCCGCGGAGCACGGTCCGGCGGCCGGGGCGCGGGGATGAGGAAGGCGCGGTGCGGGCCGGCGGAGAAGCGCTCCTCCCCGGACCACGCGGGGGCGGGCGGCGGTGGAGCGGCGCCGCGCAGGCCGAGGACGGCGACGAGCGCGAGCAGGGGAAGGGCGGCCGCGGCCGGCATCCTCAGAAGGAGCCCTTCACCCCGAAGGTCCAGAGTGAGCCGAACTCGGCTCGCTGCCGGAACTGCGCCACGTCGGGCGTCGTCGGACCGTGGATTTCCACGTCGTCGGTGGGGTCGTTCACGTTGCGGAGATTGGCGAACAGCGAGAAGCGGCGCCCCAGCGAGCGTTCGGCGGTCACGTCGATGTAGGAACGCTTGGACCCCCAGGTGAAGGTGCCCGGCTCGAGGCTGCGGCCGTTGACCGGCCCGCGGCGCGCGCGCCCGAGGTAGTTCCAGTTGAGCCGGACGTTGTAGGTCTCGCGGGTCAGGCTGACGCCCCAGTTGCCGCTCTTGGGATAGAAGCCGGCGAACTGGCCCGCGTTGACCCCGGTCGCGCGCTGCACGCTCCCGTTGGCGAAGACCTGCAGGCCGCGCGCCCAGCGGGGCAGGAACGTCAGGGCCTGGCGGTAGTTGACGTCGTAGCCTTCCATCCGCACCCGCCCCGGCAGGTTGTACTGGGTGGCGACGTCGAAGCGGTCGTAGAGCACCGGGTCGAGGCCGTACAGGGCAAGGAATTCGGGCGTGGCGTCGAACACGGTGCTGCCGAAGAAGTTCTCGAAGTCGCGGCGGAAGGCGCCCACCGAGAGCAGCCCGATCCGCTCGAAGTAGTACTCCAGCCCGACCTTGGTGGTCCGCGCGCTCCAAGCCTTGATGCCGGCGTTGTTGACCGTGATCCGGTTGCTGTTCGAGGGAGGCGCCTCGACGTCGGGCAGGGTCACGCCGCCCGAGTACTGGTTGAAGTTCGGCCGGCCGACGGACGGGTACCAGGCGGCGCGCGCGATGAGGTTCTCGGTCAGCCGGTGGCTCGCGTTCACGCTGGGGAACCAGCGCAGGTACTCCTTGCGGACGTTGGTCCCGCGGTCGAGGAAGGTGAGCCGGGAGACCTCCAGCGGGGCCGTGGCCCGGGTCAGGGGGCGGCCGTTGGCGCCGAGGACCAGGCGGCCGGAGGCATCGCGCTGGAAGTTGCGCGCGGGATCGGAGAGCGGGCCCTCCGCCCGCACGTTCGTCTGCTCGGCGCGCAGGCCGGTGGTGAGCTTCAGCCGCCGCTGCAGGAACGCGAGGTCGGCGCGCAGGTAGGCCGACGAGATGAGCTCGCGCGAGAGTTTCGAGCTGTTCACCTGCGAGCGGTACACGGCGTTCTCATCGACCGTGAACTGCGCCGGCGCCGCGTTGAAGCGCTCGAGCACCGCCTCGTTGCTCACCCACTGCACGCGGGGGATGCCGAAGAGGCCCGCCCGCTGGAAGAAGTAAGGATCGAAGAAGGCCGCGGCGCCGTCGTCGGAGCCCACCGGGGTGGTGCTGGCGCGGCCGTCGGCGCCGACGTAGGTGTAGGCCAGGTTGGTGGTCCGGTTGTCGCTGCGGGACCGGCGGAAATCGACGCCGGCCTTGAGGTCCAGCGGCACCGCGCCGCCGAAGCCGCGGCGCACGTTGGCGTAGGCCGTGGCCTGCACGTTGCGCGACCGCTGCGGATTGCCGCCCGCGGTGCTCAGCGCGTACTCGCGCAGGTCGTAAGGGTTCACGGGCCGGCCGGTCGCGCCGTCGGTCACGGTGATCACCTGCGGACGCAGGTAAAAGATGTCGTCGAAGGAGACGGTGACGCCGGTGCGCCGGGCCTGGGTGGAACCGAAGCGGTCCTGGTCGACGTTCCGGAAGCGGTTCTGCGCGTGGGAGGCGCCGAGGCCGGCCTCGGCCTTCCAGACCGGACCGTCGTGCCGGTAGGCCAGGGTCGGCATCAGGGTGCGGCTGTACCGGTGGTTCCCGCCGTTGTTCAGGCGGATCTCGCCGGCGCCGGTGAAGCCGCGGGTGAACCGCGTCGAGAAGTCGCCGGGGTTCACCCGGTTCACGAGGAAACTCAGGGCGCGCTGGTTGAAGTTGGTGTGGAACGTGCCGTACTGGAAGGAGAACGACAGGCGCCCGGCGGCGCCCACCCGCCAGTCCACGGTCGCGGCCAGCGAGGTGCGGTCGGCGATCTTCGACTCGGTGCGCACGAGAAAGTCCGTGAGGTACGGGCGATCCGGGGTGGTGTCCGGGAGCGTGCCGCCGTTGGTGGCCGCGCCGGCGCCCCGCCAGGTGTTGGTCAGGAGCGGCCCCTCGGTGTAGAGCGTCGAAGCGCCGCCCGAGAGGGTGAAGCCGAAGCGCCGGCTGACGGGCATCACCCAGGAGAACTCGAAGCCGGGGCGCACCTTGTGGGTGGGCTCCCGCTGGGGCCCGGGCGAGCGGTGGAATTCCTTGGTGCTGTCACGCATCGCCAGGTAGACGCTGGAATTGAACGCGGGGCGGGCGCGCTCGAAGGCGCTGCGGGGCACGAGGTTCACCGAGCCGGCGAGCGCCGAGCCCGGGCTCTCCGGCGTGGGCGAGTACACCGCCTCGATGCGCGAGAGGTTGTTGATCGAGATGGCGTTGAGCTCGACGTTGCGGCCCGTGCCCGAGACCTCCGAGGACGCGAGGCTGAAGCCGCCCACCGTGACGGGCACGTAGGCCGAGGGGACCCCGTTCATCGAGATTTCCCGCGGGTCCCCGCCCCGGTAATCCATCGTGATCCCGGGCAGCATCTTCAGGAACTCCCCGATGTTGCCGTCCGGCACGATGCCGAACTCGTCCGCCGCCACCACGTTCACGAGATTCGGCGCGAAGCGCTGCTCGTTGATCGCAATCGCCGCCCCGTCCATCTCCCGCGAGGTGGAGACGACGAGCGACTCCAGCTGCACGACGCCGCGGTCGTCCCGGTACCGGCTGCCGCCCGCGAGGGTCAGCGCCACGTCGCGCCGGGCCTGCGTGGTGAGGTCGGCCTCGATCCGGCCCGGCTCGAGCCCGGTGTAGAACACATCCACGCGCACCGGCCCCCGCGGCAGGCCGTCGAGCCGGAAGCTGCCGGACTCGTCGGTGAAGGCGACCTGGCCCGTGCCGGCGACGGTCAGGCGCACGTTGTTCAGGTACTGTCCGGCGGCGTTCTGGATCCGGCCGGTCAGGATCCCGTCGGCCGGGACCGCGCCGCGGGCGGGAGCGGCGGCGCACGGGAGGAACAACAGGAGGAGGCAGCGGAGGAGTCGGGTCAGGATCATGAGGAAAGTGGGGCGGGTTCAGGGCCGGTGGCGGGCGGGGTTCTCGTACCAGATGACGCCGAGGCCCTCGGCCTCCTCACAGGTGAGGACATCGAGGTCGCCGTCGCCATCGAGGTCGAGCAGTTGGAGGAGGTCGAATTTCACTCCCGGCGCGCCCGCCAGGGAGCGCTGCCACCAGCCGCCGTCCGCCCGGCGCTCGAGCCACACGACGCCCTCGCGCTCGCCGTGCGCGTGCTCGCAGGAGTAGACCAGGTCGACGCGCCCGTCCCCGTTGAGGTCCGCCGCCCGCACGGCCTTGGCGTCGCCGAGGCCCTCCGCGGCGAGGGTCAGGATGGCCTCGCGCCAGCGACCGGTGGGGGCCGGATGGAGGATCACCACGTCGCGGGGTTTCACGGCCGCAAGGACCTCGGGCCGGCCGTCGCCGTCGAGATCCGCCAGGTCGGCGAACATCACCTCGCGGCCGAGCGCGCCCAGCGCGTGCTCCCGCCACGGCTGGTGGGCGCGGTTGGCCGCGGCGCCCGGGTTCTCCAGCCAGAAGAGGCCGGCGCGGGCGCCCTTGCGGTCGGAGAACAGCAGGTCCGCGTCGCCGTCCCCGTCGAAGTCGTGCGCGTGCAGCGTCATCACCCAGTCGGCAGGACGCAGGGCGTGGAAGCGCCAGGCCGCGACGTCCGCCGGGTCCGCCGGCGCCTGCAGCCACCCCAGCGGGCTGCCGGCGCCCTTGGCGGCCACGATGAGGTCCGTTCCGTGCGCGCCGTCGAGCTGCAGCGGCAGCAGCTGCATCCACGGCTGGCGCCCGGCGAGCGCGGGAAAGGCGGTCGTCGTCCATCCGCGCGGATCGAGCAGGTCGGCGCCCGCCGCAGGCGGCCGGTGCCAGTACACCGTCCGCGTCCGGCCCTCAGTCGCGCTGATCACCTCCAACCGTCCGTCCCCATCGAGGTCTGCGCACACGGCGTCCTCGGCGTCCTTGACCTCCCCCACCGTCACCGCGGGCCAGGGGGCACGAACCCGCTCCGCGCCGGGATGCAGGTAGGCCCGGACCACGCCGCCCTCCTCCCAGCCCGTGACGAGGTCGGGCCGGCCGTCGCCGTTGAGATCGCCGACCTTGATGCCGTCCGCGCCGCGGGAGGAGGCGTCGATGACGTGACGCGGCCACGGCGGGCCCGGGGCGCGCGTGACGTCCGCCGCGGGGAGGGGGGCGGCGCTGAGCGCGGCGAGGCAGGCGGCGGGCAGGAGGTTCACTTGGCCCTCTTCGCGCCCTTGCGGTCGCCGGCCGACTTCGGCTGCGCCGCGAACGTGGCGGGGTCCATCCGGCGCAGATCCTCCGCGCTGGGGCCGCCGCCGAACTGCTGCCAGTAGAGCTCCTTGAAGGGGTTGATCTTCGGTCCCGTTGCCCCCTCGTTCACCATCAGCGGCCGGGCGCTGCTCCACCAGGCGTCGAACCGCTGCTGCAGGGCGGCGACGACCTCCGGATGCCGCGCGGCGACGTCCTGCTGCTGGCCCGGGTCCGCCTGGAGGTCGAACAACTGCCAGGCCGGGGCGCGGCCGCCGGTGAGCGAAACCAGCTGCCAGCGCGGGTCGCGGACGCTGCACTGGCGGTATTTCCCGTCGTCCGGCGAGGTCCCGAGGGGCCACCGGCCGACATGGGTGAAGAGGGTGCGTTCCGGCCAGGCGGCCGCGGGGTCGGCGAGGAGCGGGACGAGGCTGCGGCCCTCGACCTGGGCCCGGACGCGGGCGTCCAGCGGGGCGCCGGCCAGCTCCGCGAGGGTGGGGAGGAAGTCGAGGTGCGCGGTCAGCGCCGGGACGTCCGCCGGCCGCAGCCGTGCCGGCCAGCGCCAGAGGGAGGAGGCGCGGGTGCCGCCGACCCAGGGGCTGCCCTTCGAGCCGCGCATCCCGGCGTTGAAGAGGCGGGTGCCGATCGTGCCGCCGTTGTCGTTCATGAAGACCACGAGCGTGTCGCGCGCGATGCCGAGGGCTTCGAGGCGGGCGAGCAGGCGGCCCACGTTGTCGTCGATGTTGGCGATCATCCCGAAGTACTTCGCGGTGCTGGCGTCCGGCACCTTGCCGGTGTAGCGGGCCTCGTCCTCCGGCCGGACGTCGAGCGGGGCGTGCGGCGCATTGGTGGCGAGCCAGGCGAAGAACGGCCGGTCGCGGCCGATCTCGGCCATCCAGGCCATCGCGCGGTCGAAGAACACGTCCGTGCAGTAGCCCTCGGTGCGCACGAAGCGGCCGTTGTGGAGGATGGCGGGGTTGAAGTAGGTGTTGCCGGGCGCGTCGCCGCAGGATCCCGGGTAGGTCTGCCCGATCCCGCCGGCCCCGTGGATGAACATCTCGTCGAACCCGCGCCGGCTCGGCCAGAGCTCCGGCTCGTCGCCGAGGTGCCACTTGCCGAAGATGCCGGTCCGGTAGCCCGCGCCGCGGAGGATCTCCGCGACGGTGACGGCGCCGGGCGCCAGCCGCTCGCGCTCGAGGATGGTGTGGGTGACGCCGTTCTTGAACTCATGACGGCCGGTCAGCAGCGCCGCGCGGGTCGGCGCGCAGGTCGGGCTCACGTGGAAATCGGTGAAGCGGACGCCCTCGCGGTGCAGGCGGTCGAGGTGCGGCGTGCGCAGCACCGGGTTGCCGTGGGCGGAGAGGTCTCCGTAGCCCTGGTCGTCGGTGAGCACGAAGACGATGTTGGGGCGGGCGCCGGCCAGCGGGGCGGGCGCGGCGGCGTGCGCGGAGGGCAGGGCGAGAAGGAGCGCGGCAAGCGCGCGGAGCGGCGAGGCCATAAGGGGAGCGGGGTGGGGTGGACGCGACGCTGGTCGCCCGCCGCGGACGTGTCAGGCCCAAAACCGCTGGCTCAGAGGGAAAATCGGAGCGTGCGGCCGGGCACGGGCAGCGCGAATTCCTCGGCGCTCAGCCCCGCGTTGCGGCGCGCGACCTCGAGGTCGGCGGCGGGCTCGCCGTAGCCGTCGTCCGCGAGGGGGAAGCAGCCGAAGTGCATCGCGAGGCTGCGCCGGGCGCGCACGTCCCGGTGCACGCGCACGGCCTCCGCCGGGTCGCAGTGGAGGGCGGACATGAACCAACGCGGGCGGTAGGCCCCGATGGGCAGCAGCGCCACCGCGAACGGGCCCAGCCGCCGGCCGATCTCGCGGAAGAGCGGCGCGTAGCCGGAGTCACCCGCGAAATACACGGCGCCCGCGGGGGCGCGCAGCGCGAACCCGCCCCAGAGCGAGAGGTCGCGGTCGAACAGGCCCCGCGCCGAGAAGTGCTGGGCCGGGGTGAAGGTCACGCCGTACCCGCCGCCGAGCGCGTGCTCGCCCCACCAGTCGAGTTCCACCGGATCAGCGATGCCGGCCGCCGCCAGCAGCCCGCGCTGGCCCAGGCCGGTCACGACGCGCGGCCGGTGCCGCGCCTGCAGGGCGGCCAGCGTCGCGAGGTCGAGGTGGTCGTAGTGGTTGTGGCTGACCAGCACGACGTCGATCCGCGGCAGGGCGTCGAGCGGCAATCCCGGGGGGTGGATCCGGCGCGGGCCGGCCCAGGGCACGGGGCTGCAGCGTTCCGACCAGATCGGGTCGGTGAGGACATTGAGGCCGGCGAACTGGAGCAGAAAGGTGGCGTGATTGACGAGGGTGACCGCGACCTCCCCCGTGCCGACCGCGGCCGGCAGGGCGGCGGCTTCGGGCGCGGGGCCCGCGGCGGGCCAGGGACCCGGAGCCCGCGCCAGCTGCCAGCGGAGCAGCGCGCCGAGCCCCGGCGGGCCCACGCCGCCGGGGTTGCGGAAGCGTCCGCCCGCGCGGGGCGCGGTCCCGGCGGGATCGGAGCCGGAGTCCCGGGCGCGGGCCGCGCGTTTCCCGCCGAGCAGCGCGGCTCCGGCGAGCAGGCGCAGGAGGAGGCGGCGGGGGAGCGGCATCGGTCGACGCTGGGCCGGGCCCCAGCCCGGGGCAAGCGCCGGGGGGGCGTTGACTGCGGCATTGAAGCGCGCGCGGGAATCCGCACGGTGGCGCGGATGGAGGCTGCAACCATGGGTCAGCAGGGCGCGGACGGGCTGGTGCCCGGGCAGGAGCCGCGGGAGTACGAGCGGGTGGTCCGCGCCGCGGTGTCCGCCGGGCAACTGCTGACCGCGATCGAGGTGGCCCGCGAGGGGTTGGCGCGCTTCGGCGAGACCGGTGGCCTGCGGCAACAGCTGGCCCTGGCACTGGTGCAGACGGGCGCCCTCGCCGCGGCGCGGGAGGTGCTCGCCGCCGGCCGGCCCGGGGAGATCCACGATGAGGAAACCCTCTGCCTGCTCGGCCGCGTCCACAAGGAGATGTGGCGCCGGGCCGGGGAGCCCCGCGAGGCCGACGCCGCGATCCAGCGCGCCTGTGAGCTCTACGGCGAGGCCTTCGCCCGGCACGAGTCCTACTATCCCGGAATCAACCTCGCCTTCACGCTCGCGGCCGCGGGCCGACGCACCCAGGCCCGCCAGTGCGCCCGCAAGGTGGCCCGCCAGTGCGAGGCCGCCGCGCGCCGCGAGGGCCGGCCGGACAATTGGCTCGCCCGCCTCACGGGTGCCCGGCCGCCCGCCGATGCCGGCCCGCGCGACGGCTGGTTGTTGGCCACCCTGGCGGAGGCGCTGGTCCACCTCGGGGAGGAGGACGAGGCCGCGCGCCATTACCGCGCCGCCGCCGGCCTCTTCCAGGGCCGCTGGCGCGACCTCGCCTCGATGCGGCGCCAGGCCCGCGAGATTCTGCGCTTCGCGGGACGGCCCGCGGACGCCCTCGATGGCTGCTTCGAATTCCCCTCCGTCGCCGTCTTCTCGGGCCACATGATCGACGGGCCCGGCCGCCCGCGGCCCCGCTTCACCGCCGCGATGGAACCGGGCGTGCGCCGCCGCCTCCTCGCGCAGCTGCGCTCGTGGCGGGTCGGCTTCGGCTACGCCTCGGGGGCCAGCGGCGGCGACATCCTCTTCGGCGAATGCCTCCTCGAGCTCGGCGCCCGGCTCCAGCTGGTGCTCCCGCTCCCGGTGCAGAGCTTCAAGCGGCAGAGCGTCCTGCCCGCGGGGGGCGACTGGGAACGCCGTTTCGACGCGCTGCTCGCGCGGGCGGAGGACACGGTCATCGTGCACGGCGGCATCGGTGGGACCGGCGCGGACGCGGGGGCGGGGCCCTGTGAACTCGTCTATGCCAACCGGGTGATGACCGGCCTCGCGGCCCTCCAGGCGCGCGCCCTCGACCTCGAGTTGCGCCCGCTCGCGCTCTGGGATGGGGAACCCGCCCGCGCACGCGGAGGCACCGCGAGCGCGGTGGAGGACTGGCGCGCGCGCGGCTTTGCGCCCGCGGTGATTGCCCCGGCGAACGAATCCCGGTCGGCGGCGCCCAAGGCCCCGGCCGCGCCCGCGCTTGGCGGCGATGGCGGCCAGGAGATCGAGGCGGTGGTCGCCCTCGAGGTGGTTCACTTCCGCCGGGTTCCCGAGCGTCAATGGGCGGATTACCACCGCGTCGTCCGGCAGGGCCTGGCCGCGCTGGTGGGTCGGCTGCCCGCGGCGCCCCTCGCGGTCGAGGGCCTCGGGCCCGTGGTGGCGTTCCGTTTCGCGTCGCTGGCCGCGGCCGCCGAGCTCGCGTTGGCGGCGGGGGAATGGGCGGCGGGGAAGCCGTGGGTGGAGGCGGGCCTGCCGGCGGACCTCGGCCTGCGGGTCGCGGTCCACGCGGGCCCCGTGCTGTCCCTCGCCGATCCGCTGCTCGGGCGGTCCGCCGCCCTCGGCGCCCACGTGCAGCGGCCGCAGCACTTTCTGCCCTCGGTCCCCGCGGGGGAGGCTTACGCCAGCCGCGAATTCGCCGCGCTCTGCGGGGCGGAGCGCCTGCCGGGCGTCGCCTGTGAATTCCTCGGCCGGCGCCCCACCACGCAGATGTTCGAGGAGGCCGTCCTCTTCCGGCTCAGCCGGGACCGGTGATGTCCCGGCGCCTCGCCCTCGGCCTGCTGCTCGCCGCGCTGCCCGCCGCGGCGACGCGGGCTTCGCTGGCGGGTTGGGTGCCGCCGGCCGGCTGGCGTGCCGCTCCGGAGCTCGAGGCGGGTTTTCCCGCCGGCGCCCTCCGCGCGCTGGTGCACGAGCGCGCGGCCGGGGGGGGGGTGTCGGGGGGCGGCGAGGGCCCAGCCGGGGGCCGACGCCGCGAGGCTGACCGGCCGCGGCGCGGCAAACACCACGGCCGGCGGCACCTGCTGCTGCTGCTGC